>NZ_QVFI01000024.1:0-64371 GCF_003433845.1 Absiella sp. AM09-50 | reverse complement strand
CACTAGATATCACTTTTCATTGTTGTCAATACCCTTAACTTATTGGCATTGACGAATTGTACACTTTTTTTCATTTATAAGGATGCGCAGTAATGATTGTATAAGCACTGGCATTGATTGTAAGAATACCTAATTTGATATAAACATACCAGTTTTTTCCTTTTCTTTCAAATATGGTATCTGTTTTCATTATTTGCTGTTTACACCACTCCACAGTATCATCACAGGATATCTGTAAATTCTTTTTGATACGTACTTCTCCCATAGGGGTGGTATGTATCATTTCCAAATGCTCTATCAGTTCATTGTTCATGATCATTACTAATCCTTTCTTCTTATAAATTCAAAGAACGCAAAAATAATAGAAATCACAGTTAATACAGATACAATTAATTCAGACATATTATCCGCATAATCCGCAAGTTCAGGTTTCATCATTGCCAATACAAGGAAATATGCACACCATATCAATCCCAATGCCAAGCATGTCAATGTTACATATTTTAAAGTTTGTAGCATGAAAGCTGACATTCGCTTCGCTTTTTCTAAACGCTCTGGTGTATAATGCTTATATCTTGTTTTTCTAAATAATCCAATACAAATACCAATGCATGTCCCAATACTTAAACCCATACATATATCATATACTAGCTTCATTTTTTCTATCTCCCTTTAAGTTTTCCACAATCTCTAAATAATGCTTTGTCGCAAGTTCACTTATTTTACCTTTTTGACAAAAAGATAGCTTTGCCAGTTTTGGTACTACTCGCTGAACAACGATTTTTCCATCTTGTAATGTTGATGACAATGCCTCAAATGCTTCTTTAAAACGCGAATCTTTAATAGCCGTTTCATAAAAAGATAAAATATATACATAATAGAATATATTATATCCACGAAATGGATACTCTACCTGCATAAATAATGTACCAATCCCATAATGACATGGGCTAATTGGTCTTTTTATTTTCCAATGATTTAATAAGAAATCAACTGCTCTATTTACCACCAAAGAATCTATATCATAAAAACGAAGTGCATCTAACACCAAAAGAGTTGTATAAGGCGTAGAAAACATTGTTTCCTCACCTTTGCCAAAGCTGTATTTCTTACAAATCCAACCACCATCATCCTCTTGTGTATTTAGGAAATATGTACAAGTTCTTATTAAACGTTCATCACTTGCATATCCCATTCTGCATAATACCTGCCAGGCTAACGCACTTTGACATGGATAGATACCCCCATTAGGCGAAATACGAAATCGGCCATCGTCTTTCCATACAGAAAAAATCAATTCCGCAAGTTGTTTTATGATTTCATCATTCTGTGACATACCTAATTCAATAAGATATGTTGCACATTCCAAGGTTGTAAATGGCGCTCCTTTTAATAATTTATGATCTGGTGTTGTCCATAGATCTGCTCCCTGATCATAGCGATGTGACAAGATAGCATTTATATCCTCTTGAAAAATCACATGCATCACCTGCCTTACTCTCATAATATCATGGATAGTAAGAAAAAGAAAAAGTTTTTGACATAGAGAATCAAAAACCTTTTATATAAATTATAAAAACATTGCCATGTAAATCGGTAGGTGTACTACGCCATCTCTAACCATAAGATCTTTTTGATATAAAATATATGATGTTCCTATACGCTTACCAAACTTAGTTTTAAATTTATCTAATGAACTATGTTTTTTATATATGGAAGATTTTACTTCTATAGGATATATTTTTCTTCCATCACTAATTACAAAATCAATTTCCATATGATTTTCTCGATGATCTACATCCACTCTTGAATAAAAGTATAATTTATGACCATTCGTTCTTAATATTTGAGCAACAACATTTTCCATGAGCATGCCCTCATTGATATTCAATCTATTAAATAAGACAGCTTTATACAAATCATTACTCGTATAATCGTTATCCATGAATGTTTGACTTATCAGCAATCCGGTATCGGCCATATAACATTTTCTTGTTGTAAAATCACTGCTTAATGCAAACCCCACATTAGGATCTGTACAATTATAACAAGAGTTCACAATCATTGCATCATTTAACCACATAAAAGCATTTTCATAATCGCGAAATCTTGCGCCTTTACGAATAGAAGATATCTTATATTTTTTCTCCTTTTTTGATAATTGACCAGGAATATCATCAAAAATCATCAGTACTTTATTTTCATAACCAGTAGCAAACTTACTTACATCATTTCTATATAAGGTCAAGATATTTTTTTTGATTTTATCTACGTTTGCGAAATTTTTTGATTTCACATATTCATTAACAGCCTGGGGCATTCCACCAACTAATATATATTGTCTAAAATCAATCATAACTTTCCTATGCATAGCCTGTCCTAATGGCTTTTTTTCTTGAAAACAGAGTTTTAAAAATGGAGTGGTCGTTTTATCACCTAATGCCCACAAAAATTCCTCGAAATCTAATGGATATAATCGAATGTGTTCTTCTTCTGATGGTATTATAATGTCTTTCACATTTCGTTTTAATGACAATAAAGAACCTGTTTCAATATAATCATATCGCCCATCTTTTACTAAATATTTAATCAATTGTCTAGCGCGTGGAAATTGTTGTACTTCATCAAATACAATTAGTGTATCTCTTTCGTAAAATTGAATACCATAATATGCTGATAGCTTAATAAAGAAAAAATCCAAATTACTACTTTCATTTTCAAATAAATCAATAATTTCATTTGATACATTACCAAAGTCTATTATTAGATAACTTTTATATTCATGTTTATTGTGTTTCGCACATAACTGCAAGTTGTTCAAGTTATTTATAGATCATTCAAATTATCATAGATGAAAAAGGACATTATTGCCTTTTGCCCATTGATATGAAATGCATGTTCCTTTTCTCCTCTGCGAATCAATCCTTGATGTTCATAGAAAGGATAGTTGCAGCTTGTATCCGTGTACAGAAAGTACTTTTCCACATTTGCGTTTTTCATATATTCTTGAAGTGCAATAAACAATTGTTTACCAATACCTTTTCCACGATATGCTTCATCCATAACAAAAAAAGCAATTTCTCCATCATATTCCATTTTACTTTCTTTCAATAATTCACTGTCAATTACGCTGATATCTTTAAACATCATAGCAATTCTTCTTCCTTCTTTATGTAGAAACAAAGACAAGATAGATTGTATCTGTCGGATACGATATTTCAAAGGACAATGATGATGTTTTCTATCATTTCCCATAATAACACCAATTGCCTGATCCTGTGCATTCACAGCAACAGCTGTAAATGTCTGATTACATAAACAACTGCTTAAAAATGCTTTTGCCATATGATCTGCTGTTTTAGGGCTGCTCATTTCTTCGTATTTCCATGCCTGCTTAATCATTTTCTGGATTCTTGAAAAATCTTTTTTCTGTATTGTTCGTAATGTAATTTTGTTCATAAACATACTCCTTTTCTTACATGAAATTATCATGTATACTTATCTTAAAGTATACAGTTACTGTAAAGTCAAGGAGGTACTTTCATGTATCATTCAAACACCTATTATACAACAGCGCAATTTGCGAAACTACATGGCATTAATAAACGCACACTGCATTATTATGATGATATTGGCTTATTTTCTCCAAAACATAAAGGAGATAATCAGTACCGTTATTATACAGAATCGCAAAGTATTGAGCTTCAATTTATATTAATGTTGAAAGATTTACATATGAGTCTTGATGAAATTGCTGATTATCTAAAACACCCTAGTAGTGAAGGATTTAAATCCATCGCTATTGAAAAAATAGCCATGATTGATCAACAGATCCAGCAATTAAAACAAACACGGGAAATACTACAAAAACGCTTAAAAATGCTTCAAATCAGTGAACAGATTCATAACAGAGAGATCCGCGTGGAACAAAGAAACAAAGAAATCATACTCACAACACCTTTTTCCTTTCGTGACGACCAATTGGATATGATTGCGCAAAAATTATTAGAGTTGAATATTTCTGAAGGAAATTCTATTGGATATGGCAGTTATATTGCATTAGATAAAATAAGAAATCATGAATACGATGCATATGATGGACTTTATCTTCCTATTAAGAAATCCTTAAAATCCAAGTCTGTAATGATTCGTCCTAAAGGATATTATCTTTGTGCTTATATCAAAGGTGATTGGAATCAAATTCCAGCTTTTTATGAAGATATCATTGCTTATGCGGATGCTCATCATATCAAACTTGGTAAATATGCTTTTGAAACTGGATTAAATGACTTCGCTATTCATACAATCGAGGACTATGTTAGCGAAATAACCATTGAAATTGAAGATTAATCTTGACTCTACAGTAACTGTATCGTTTATAATAGATATCAATAAGGAAGTGATTTTATGATACGTTTATGTTTTTTGATGCTTATTTTTATGATACTGACGCGCTTTTTATTAATTGGCTTTATATTACTGTCATTTTATATAAAGAAAGGTTTGTCCCATATGGATGAAAAAAGCTGGGACCTTTATTTTCAATCTATCACTAATCAAGGTTATTTTTTTAGATTTTTCCTCATTGCGGTAATTACATCCATGATCATATCATGTATTAGTTATTTTGTTTTTACTGCTTTGAATATTTCTCAAGCTTTTTCCATAAGCATTATATTATTCATATTGAATATGCTATTTCTTTATGTGGATATGCGTAAGAATAAAGATGTTTTGATACATAAAATAGAGCGTATAAGAATGGTAAGTGAGTAATGAAAAGCTGATATCAATTAGACATCAGCTTTATTTTATGACTTAATAAACCATCGTATTGAAATATCGTCTGTACGCCTTCAACTGTTTCCGATGTTAACACAATATCATTTATTCCTTGTATTACATCAAAAGATATAGATACAGTTTTTACCTGTTGATGTGTTGTTTTATCATAAATCACACATACACCATTTATATCCTGTGTATAAATGTAGAAATCATTGACTGCTATCAAACGTACATTTTCTTTTATGATATGTTCAATTTTTCCATCATGATATGTAAAGACACCTTTTTTATTTAATGTCGTGAAATATAATGTATTATTGTATGACGATACTTGTGATACAAAATCTTTTGATATGATCGTCGACTTTCTTTCAGATAAATCATATTTTTTTAAATCCAATGTCGTACTGATGTAATAAAAATTATCACCATCTAAAATTCCATTGCCAGAGTAATCTGAAAGCACAACATTTATATTTTTAGTATCATTTATATCCACATTCATTAAATGGTTTTCTTCATCAAAGTAATATAACTGGTTATGATATATAAAGATTCCTCTCATACCAGTTAAACGAGGTGCATCTTCTAATCCAACATGGTATTGTTTTATTAATCCAAACAACATTTCTGATTGATAATCTTTACGACTTGTATAGATTGTTTTCACTTTATGCTTGTCTATATCATAACAATCCACATCATATCCCTGACGAATAGAAGAATTTTGTTGGTTCATATAACAGACAACATTTTCTTGCACAATCATTTTTTCTTTTTGTCCTTCAAATACCTGTGGAGAAATATCTTTGATAAAATCTTCTATTTCTTGGTTCTTTAAATTTATATATTTGATTTTGTTTTGGTCAATAAACAATACGCCATCTCGATAAGGTAAGAATGTATCATTAATATTCATCCTTGTCGTATCTTTTATTGATACTTTGTTACTACATCCACTCAATAAGCAAATGATGAATAAAGCTATTACCTTTTTCTTAAATTTTATTTTTTTATGTATATTACAAAAGCTTTGATATACCTTGTATAAAGCATATACTATCACAAATATCCATATGATTGCCATGATGATTTCTAATAATTTATTGCCTCCTACATAGGTCTGTACAATGAATTCCCCATCACTGCCTTTATTCAATACAATCTGTTCATTTCCTCTAAAAAAACCAGTAGCTTTCATGAAAGATAGCGAAAATGGCACATAATAGATATATGGTAATGAAATACAAAAGTTCATTAATAAAATTGTGGACAGTAAAATAGAAAATACAGAGATAAACTTTTTCAGACAAATAGATATAATCCATATCAAAACACTAAAGGATAAATAACCAATGACTTTCATCAATTGTATGATGAGCAGTATTTGTATACAACTAATATTTAAGCTCATGTGCGCAAACGCAGGTACACTGTGAATGGGCGCAAAGATATCTGAAAAATCATAGTGTAAAAAATATGGGATATCATGTAGAAACAAAGCGATTAGAATACATAGGAAACTGCATAATAATCCTGCATAGCATTTACTTCTAAACGTATATTTCTTGCCTTTTTTTGTACTAATGGTAAGGCTATGCATTTCATTTTCATATTCCATTGTGAAAAGCGTGATATTGATCAATAACAGACAAATGATCAAGGGATAGGATAGGCCATCATCTTGTATAACACTCTTCCAACCAATGGGATCGATAACTTCTCTTTCTTTTGGATTTTCTTTTACATAATCTATTTCATCTTTGAGCGTCTGGTATGCTTCCATCTTTAGTAAACCAGAATTTACCTGTTCTAAGTTCTGCTTCATTTCTTTCACTGATGCATCAGATAATTCATAAGATTTTTGATGGATAGTATCATATAAATCATCACGTTTTGTTTTTAAATCTATGATTTTCATATACTCCTGATGAAACTGGTTCTTTTTATCTTCTGTCAGTTTTCCACGATATACAGCCAATTGTTCTTCATATATCTCTTGGCTGTTTGACTGTGTAAATCGATGTATTGGATGAAAGGTGATACTTTGTATGAGCATCACAAAAAACATTAAAACCAATAATATCATCATTAATTTCTGTTTACATATTTTTCTTATTTCGTATATCATAGGCTTTTCCTCCTACGTGTGTATCGCGTATATAGGAATATCATAAGTAATATACATACGTCCAATAGCAGTGTGATTTGATATGTATAAAAGCTGTGATGGAAAATCGTGATACACGTGACATCATTTACTGTTTTATTCAGATATAATAATCCACAGGGATTCCATGTTGTAAAGCCTGTTTCCCCCAGCAGCAACAATCCTGATACAAACGCAAATGTAATCATAATTGACATCATAGGATTCTTTATTCTTCTGGATATTGTCAAAATAATAACGCCCATACAGCATAATGCTATTAATTGAAACAAAACACGATATAACCAATAACCAAGCATTGTGACATTCATTGTGGAAAAGTGATATGCCGCATTTGTATAAACAGGCAGTTGTGCACCATCAAAACCATATATACTAAGTGTAAGGATCGCATCCATCAAAGAAAACAAAACAACCAATACTATCACAAAGCTGATTGTAAAATAAAGCTTCCCTTTCTGAATCTGCTGATTTCCAATCTTTGTGGAATAAAGAATCAGTTCCATATCACTTTCTTTTTCACGTGAGTAAACCATAGGCAATGTGATCATCATGATGAGTAAGATAAAAATAACTGATGTTTGATTATCTAATAACTTATCCCATCCTTTATGATTATCGTAATAAGACAGTGTTCTTCCTTCATATGTTTGATATAACTTTTCATACTTTAAGACCTGTCTTTTTTCATGATGTGTTTCTAAATACACGATATTATCTTTGATATTCTGACAATAATCTTTCATTTGCTGGCTATAGTCAAGTTGATTATTTATTTCTGATTCAATCACATTTAGATAGATTTTATCAGCTTGCGCTTCATTATTTTCACCTTGTTTATTGGTATCTTGCTTGAGTGCATTTATTTTTTCAAATGTATCATTTGTAATCGGTCCACTTACTTTTTGTTTTAAATTTTTTTCTATCTGAAGAACCTCTCCATTATTATGATAATCCATTACATATGGCACAAAACTATACAACAAATGCACACCAAATAATACAATAAACGAGAAAATAAATAGTTTGCTTTTTAATAATTTCTTCCATTCATATCGTAATAGTATCATACATGTTCACCTGATTGAAAGTAGTATAAATATACTTCTTCTAATTTTGGTTCTACAGATAACGCACCTGTTTCTTCTTGATCACTGATATATCGAATGGAAACATATTCATTTTCATGTATGATACTACTAATCATATACTTGTTTTCATAATCTGATAAAGATGATTGCAAGATTTTTCTCAACCATACTTTTCCTTTGATTTCTTCCAGCATATCCTCTGTACGTTTTACACCCAGCAATTTTCCTTTTTGTATCAGAATTACCTCATTTGCGATACTTTCTACATCTTCCATGATATGAGTTGCTAGAATAACGATACGATCAGTAGATAAATTAGATATCACATTACGAAACCGTATACGCTCTTTGGGATCTAAACCAGCTGTGGGCTCATCTAAAATCAATAATTTAGGATCATTTAAGATTGCCTGTGCAATGCCTAAACGCTGTCGCATACCGCCTGAGAATTCTTTGATTTTTCTATTTTGTACATCCTCTAAATTGCATAACTGCAGGACTTTCTTAACTTTAGAAGCTATTTTACTTTTTTTAATATCTTTTAATACACACATATATTTTAAAAATTCCGCACATGTAAAATCACCATAAAACTTTGGATATTGTGGGAGATACCCTACCTGATCAAGGTAACTTTCTATATCATCTTTGATATTTTTTCCATCATAAAAGATATTCCCACCAGAAGGATCTAATACATTTACCAGGATATTGATTAAAGTCGTTTTCCCTGCCCCATTTGGTCCTACAAAGCCATAGACACCATGATGCAAACACAAATTCACATGATCTAAAGCCATATGCTTTTTATAATATTTCGTTATATCTTTAATTTCTACTTCCATATGAAAGCCTCCAGTCATGGGATAAATTTACTCAATTTGTACCAAACGCTCATCTGAGATCTTAAACGCATATACTCCACCAGATCCTTGTGCTTCTTCTGTTTGTGCAATGATTGCATAAAAAGCGTAGTTACCTTTTTCTATATCATCTGGTATTATTAAATCAAAATCCGCTATTCCATAATCATCATTTGGATAAGTCAGTATTGCCGCATCATATCCTCCCACAAGCTTTAAAGGTTTATGATTTAGATAAAAGGAAATCGTTCCATTCGGCGCAAGGCCATTTTTTGTTAAGCTGATATGTAATGTTTTACCTTTTTTCGTTTGTATTACTTTTCCAGAATTATATGATTTACCGCTGAACATGTCATCAAATACTTTTTTATCCGTATCTAAAAGATAGGATGGCATTAGATTTTTTTCATCTTTTTTACCTGTACTTGTCCATTTTAGATTATTCATTACTTTCGTATCTATATTCTGATTTTGATAATCCTGATCTGCGATAAAGTCTTTTCCATACGCCTGAATCATGGAATCATTAAACATAATAAAATTTGATACTTCAGGTAAATAATCTGCATTTATCACGATTCCAAAGCCTAAATTAATTTTTTCACCTTTTTTAAAATCCTTTGTTTTCATATACAATGTGATTTGATTTTTTTCATTAGCTGGTTTTATTGTCTGAACAAAAGAAGGCTTTTGAGATTCTTCTAAAGAAAACTCCACAGGAATACCATTTTGAAATGCATATAGTTTATGATTTACATTTGTTGGCCCTACTTCCAAATTTACATGTAAAGCTACACTATCATTTTTTATCTCTATATTTTGAATTTCTGATGTTAAAAATGGTCCCTGATCATTTGTTTCATCTTTTATCTTATTTCCTACATCATCTTCTACATTCTCTTTTTTTACACTACATCCACCTATTATCAATACCAGACTTAATAATATTGTTGCTGTTTTTAGATATGTATTCATAATCTTACGCCTCTTTTCCTTATGCCACATTCATAAACTAGCTATTCAACTTCCAAAACCCGCGGTTCTGTATTTTCATAATGCTTTCTATTATTACTGTTCGTAAAAATCATTGCATAAAATGTATGATTTCCTTCTTTTACATCCTGAGGTATCTCTAATTCAAAACTTGTCATACCAAATGTTTCATTGGTATAATCTAGTTTACCTGCCACATAATCACCTTTTATCATGACTGGCTTATGGTCAATATAAAATGTTATGATTGCATTTGCATCTAATCCATCCTTAACGAAAAATATCTTAAACAATTTCCCTTTTTTCGCATGCATCACCATAAGATTATTCACAGGTTCATTACGCACCACCTGTTCAAGTATTTTTTCATTTGTATCCAGTGCATATGAGCTTATTATATTTTTATCATCCGTGACTTTCATATCCGTCCACTCTAAATTATCTAATATTTTTTTATCTGATTGATTTCCAATAAAATCTTTATCAACATTAAAATCACGGCAAATAGCACTTACATTAGATTTCATAATATCAAACCTTGTAAACTCTATTATCTCAGGAAAATAATCAGGATTTACGACAACTCCATAACCAAAATTCACTGTATCTCCTTTTTTAAAGCTCCTCGCATTCATATAAAATGTATAACTATTCTTTTCTTTTGTTAATGTTATCTCCTGCGTAATTCTTTTATCTCCATCTTTATCAAAAGAGAATTCTATTGGGACCCCGTTTTGATATGCATGAAAATAATATTTTGTGTTAATTGGTCCCATTGATATATCGGCAGACAAAACAACACTATCTTTTAAAATCTTAATGTCCTTAATTTCACTTTCAATAAATGGTCCATGACTTTCTTCAGCATCTTCTTTAGGATTCTCTACTACTTTATCTATATTATCTTTTTTTACACTGCATCCACTCAAAACCACCATGATCATAAGTATACTCACCATTAGTTTTTTCATATGAAAAGACCTCCATCTATCATCATTATTCATCTGATTTCCATTCTTTTCAATTTAAAAACAGTAAGTGGTCAATATTTACAGTAAGCGGTCAATAAAATAATAAAATCCTGCATTCATAAGAATCCTTCAACACCTGATTCATCACACCATGATACTTTTCCACAATCTCATTTATATATTGTAATTCAAAATTTTCTTTTACTAAATTTTCTCTTTCACATTCCATAATAATAGATAATTCATTTTCATGAAGTATCCCCTCTTCCTATAAGTAGCTAATATTCAATACAAATTAAAAAAATAAAACAACCTTTTATAAACACAAGATATATAAAAAAACAACTGATTCAAATTGAATCAGCTGTATTTTCATTATTTTAAGAATCCAAAGATATGATCAGGATGCAATTCCATCTGATCAAGAATCATCATTTCATCTTCTGGGATACGTCCAACAAAGTTTCTTTCGCCATCGTTTTCAATATCCTGTAAGATAATTTCACATTCACCTAAATAGTGTTTTAGATTATCATTTACAATAACTACATCACCTCTGTGGAACATGTGATCATCATGATTTCTTACAGGAATGCTCTTTCCTCTGCACGCGAAACGAGGTAAACTGCTTCTGATATAATAATCACTCGCATCACTTCTTCCAGCATGTGGCATTTCAAATAAAATCTGTTTTTCAAGATCACTTAAGCCATCTACTGTATCAATACGAATGGTGGTCTTTGTGAAATCTACTTCTGACATTGCCTTTAATTCTTCTTCCGTTGCATATGCATTGCCAATTAAAATATCATCAATGACTTCACATGATAAGAAGTGACGTACCTGTAAATCAATAGGTTTTCCACGATGTAATTCTACAGTTGGCAATCCTTTATATACTGGCCAAGGACCAAATGTATTGGTATTATTACTGGTAACAAATGCCGCAATAGGTAATCCTAAAGCTGTCCATTTTTTGTTAAAGTTCATGAATACATTCCAGCCTAAACCACTATAACGTTCTGGATAGAAGTTATGACAAATTGTCATATTGTGCTTATCAGCCCCATGTCTTAATAAATGATCTACACTTGCATCACTGCTTCCATTAAATTCAATTTTAATTTGATATGGATTGTGTGTTAATAATGCATCCTGGAAATCATCAAAATGTCCATCTAAACGGATAATATCCACACCAATTTCATGGAATACAGAAACATCCATAGGTGTAGCACCTAAGTGTTTGAATACCTGTGGATTTGTATCCACACTAACAATAAAGCCTAATTCATGTGCTTTATCCATAAATGTTTTAAATTCTTTTACAATTTCATCCTTCTCTTTATCTACAGATAACAAACATGTAAATATACGAGTAAAGCCATATTTAGCGGCAAGCTCCATATAAGCGAAATCTTTTTCCTGTGTAGAATGTTCTGGATAAATACTAATACCTAATCTATGCATAAAATGCCTCCTTGTTTCATGGGATTTCTCCCATTTCCTATGACTCTATTATACTCTGTTTCTATATGTTTTGTTTACGGAAATATTTCCTAGTGTTTAGGAAAGTTTCCTATTTATATAAACTTATGTAGTTTAGGACGTTCACCTATATTTCTTTCCCATGTTTTTTTCTGTTGTTGAAGTATTAGTTGTTTTAATGGTTTCAATGTATCATTTTGATCAAAAGCTTCTAATGCTTGATAATACTGTTTCTTATCTTCATCATAAATAATGACTGGCGCTATCTCATGTATCATAAAATAATAATTCATTAAGCTTCTTCCCACGCGACCATTGCCATTCGCAAAAGCATGAATATTTTCAAACATGGCATGGAAATATACACCAACAGTAAAAAAATCATCCCCTTGATATTCATTGACTTCATTTAATAAATCTTGTAAATCAACCTCTACATTTTCAGGATAACTTCCTACTTCATATACTCCTGTAACATAATCATGTTTTTTAAATTCACCAGGTCTTTCATTATTTATGTGATATCTTCTATCATCATAAGTCCCTTTTGTCAATTTATAATGTACTTCTTTTATAAAAGATATATCCATAGGATATTTTTTGATGATAAATTGTTTTAAATATTCAAAACAGTGTACTTGATTTTCTATTTCAAACAATGTTTTCAAATCACCTGTATATCCTGTCACACTACCCTTTTCAAATATTTCTCTTGTAATATCAAGATTTACTTTTTCATTCTCTATTTTGTTTGAATGATATGCAAAGAGTATTTTAAATTCATATAACTGTTTATCCATTTCTTCTTGTGTATCAAGTTTTAGTCTATACATATTTCCTTTACACCTCTTTTAAAATTCATTATAGCACGCTCCTTATGCAAAAAAAGAAAAAGAAGCAAAGATGCTTCTCAAATTTAGATATCTAAAGAATTCTGATCTAATAGGAATTGCTCAATACCAATATATAAGATTCCAAAATCATCGTACCATGGTATCATTTTATCTTTCACAACAACAATTTTCTTAAAAGAATCATTCACTTTAAGGAAGGAATTGATTTCCTGTTGCCGCTTTTCTTCTAATCCTACAGTTAGCGCTGATTGTATATAATATCGCTTACTGTTTTTACTTGCGACAAAATCAATTTCCAATTGTTGCCGTTTCCTTTTTCCCTGTTCATCATTTGTATAAGCTTCTACCATTCCAACATCCACATCAAATTCTCTGCGCACAAGTTCATTGAAAATGATGTTTTCCATGATATGATTTTCTTCTGTTTGCCTAAAATTCAATCGGGCATTGCGCAATCCTATATCTGTAAAATAATACTTTAGTGGTGTATCTATATATTTTTTTCCTTTTACATCATATCGTATTGCTTTTTCTAAAACAAACGCATCTATGAAATAATCTAAGTATTTACTTATTGTATGATTACCAATAGAAACATGTTTTACACTCCTGAACGTATTCGATAGTTTATTGGGATTTGTAAGTGACCCTACACTTGATGAAACAATGTTTAGTAAATCATCTAAAACATCAATATCATTTGATATTTGATTTCGTTCCACTACATCGCTAATATACGTCTTAGAAAAAAGCTCTTTTAGATATTTACTTTTTTCTTCATGTGTATGAAAGCTCAATAATCGCGGCATTCCTCCATATGTAAAATAATTCATCCATGCCTCTTCTTTTTTATCAAAAGCATTATAAAATTCCTGATAAGATAGTGGAAAAACGCGTACTTCATCACCTCTATCCTTAAATTGCGTTAATATATCTGAAGAAAGCATTTTTGAATTACTGCCTGTTACATAAATATCTAAATTTTCTATTTTCATTAAACCCAATAATACATCCACAAATGTAATTTTAGCTTCTTCATCATCTACATAAGGGTTTTGGATTGCGCTAACCAACTGGATTTCATCTATGAAGATATAATATTTTTCGTTTTGATTCTCACATAAACTGCGTATATATTTATCTAGTTCAAAAGGATTACGGTATTGCATATTACTTAATTCATCTAGTGCTATTTTAATGATTTGATTTTCGTTTACACCTATACTTTTTAGATATTTATAATAGATATGAAATAATAAATATGATTTTCCAGACCTTCTTATTCCCGTTATTATTTTAATATAGCCATTATCCTTTTTAGATATTAGCTTATTCAAGTATTTATCTCTTTGAATTTCCATATGTCACCTCGTTACAAAACTGTGCATTTGCACATTTTTCTTTCTTACATATATTATATTCCTAAAACTGAATTTCATCAATCAAAAAAAAGATGAACGATTCAATCTTCGCTCATCCTTTTCTATGTATTAGAAGCAAACGTCTTCTTTTAATTTTGTTGTATCAGCTTTCTCATGCAGTGCTTTTGCAAGTGTACACATGTTTTTCAATGCTTCATTCAAGCCAGTACCACCTTTTTTAGGTGTTTTTACAATCATGACTTTATCTTTGTATTCATTGATTGTAGCTTCATTTTCGACTGACATTGCGGCAAATGCTGGAACACTTGTATTCGCATTGATTTCAGTAGCAATATGAGCAGCCATACCTGCATAATCAGCATAGTTGAAAGCAGGTCCGCACATAACCACATCCGGCTGCAGTTTGTTGACCATTGCAACAAGCTTTCTTGTTACTTCTTCTTTGTTTTCCAGATAGTAACCATTACCACAGTATAGACATGCAACTACACGTCCATCGATTTCTTTCAGGAAAGGCTCCATCATAACTGCTGGACCTACTGGTTCTTTCTTTGCAGCAAGTGGTACCATCTTGTCGTCTTTTGTTCCTGCACCAGCCTGAATCTGGTCATAAATCATAATAATTTTCATTTACGAAACACCTCTTTCAACTGTATTATACTACAATTTTAATCTTACAGATCGTCAAATGACAGATCGTCTAAGCTAATATCGTCTTCTTCTTGAGCAGCAACTGCTTTTGCTTCATCTTCCAAGTACTGTTTGTCCATTGTTTTGATGAATGGCATGTAAATGAATACACCAAGTACAAGTAAGAATGCCTGGAATGCAGCACCAACCCAGTTAGTAGCCAAGAAACCAGAAATGATAACTGGAGTTGTCCAAGGAATATTTACACCGTTACATGGTGGGAATAAACCGAAGTCCATAGCGAAATAAGATAAGATAATGTTTACTGTAGGAACCAATACAAATGGAATAACAATTGTTGGGTTCAATACGATTGGTAAACCGAATACGATTGGTTCGTTGATACCGAAGATACCTGGAACTAATGCTAATTTACCTAATTCTGTAATACGTTTAGATTTACAGAATAATAACATTGCGATCAATAATGATAATGTAGAACCACATCCACCGAATGTTGCGAATAAGTCCTGGAACTGCTGAGAGATAACGTGAGCACCATTTGCTACTGTATATCCACCTGTTGCACCAACTTCTTTAAACAGATTCAAGTTTTCAAGAGATAATGTCTGAAGGATTGGGTTGAATACAGCACCAACAACAGAACCACCGTTAACACCGAAGAACCAGAATAAGTGTAAGAAGATGTATGCGATAATCATAGCACCTAATGTATCACCTAATCCAAGTAATGGAGTCTGTAAGAATGTGAAGATGAATGTAAATGCATCTGTACCACATCCAACGAAAATCATATTTACTACAAAGAATACTGTCATAACGATACCTGCTGGAATTAAAGCAGCGAATGACTGTACAACTGTTGGAGGTACACCAGCTGGCATCTTGATGATCCAACCTTTACGTTCTACCCAAGCATAAATATGAACACTAACTAATGCACAAATGATACCCATGAAGATACCTTTGGCACCTAACCATCCCAAATCAATACCACTAACTGTAGCTTTCATGCCTTCAGCTACTTCCATTGCTGCACCATTTGCATCAAATAATGCTTTGATTGAGTTAGTTAAAGCATATGGCATTAAGATGAACCAAGACATCAATGAAACAGCAGCACCGAAAATTGGTGTAGTTTTCATTTCTTTTGCGAATGAGTAACCAATACCCATAGTTGCAAAGATTGCCATAATTGTAAATGTTGCATCAGATTGTTTTCCTAATAATGCACCTAATGACTGTGATCCAATCATGAAGTTATTGATGAAATCTGTCCATGCATTAATAGGGAAGTTAGCAATCAACAAGAAGATAGAACCTACGATCAACAATGGAGTTGATACTAGGAAACCATCACGAATAGCAATTAAGTACTTGTTTCTGCCAATCATCTCTGCAAGAGGCATCAAGTATTTTTCTAATGTTTTTAACATCTCTTTCTCTCCTTTTTCGTTAGAATCATTATACCCTCTTATGATTCTTCTTTTTTGTTACTTTTCTGCTGTATCAATTTGATAGCCATTGCGAGAACCTTGTTTCCATTCATCATGCCATATGCTTCTGAGTCAATGACTGCCATTGGGATCCCTTCATGGCCAAACTGATCTAACATTTCTTTGTATAAGTGTTTAGATTGTGGACCAAGTAATATGCAGTCAGGACGATCATATTTTATGATGTCACCCATTTGATTGATTGGAAATGCTTCCACGGTGATTGGCAAATCACGTATATCTGCCTCCATCTGCATACTGCTTGCTAACATACTTGTAGACATTCCAGCACTGCAGAACAGGTAGATTTTTCTCATACGACTATCTCCTTTCATAGCATACTCATTATATCTTCTTTCGAAAATGATAATCTTGAAGCGTTTTCCTAGTACTAGGAATTATTTCAATTTCGCTTCTAATTCTGCAATGCGTTTGTAATTATCGATCATTTCCTGAGCAATGATTTTGAATGCTTCTGCACTCATTAGCTGGTCTTCAGCGTGAATCAGCAACAGGTTTGGCTGTACAGGATTTCCACTTGCTTCCTGCTGAATCATGGATGCGTGTGCCTGGTGTCCCTGATTGAAGTTTTGTTCTCCTTCTTTGATCAGTTCCTCAGCACGTTTGAAATCTCCACGTTTTGCCTCCTGAATTGCTTCAATGTAGGTACTTCTTGCTGTTCCTACGGCTGATATAATCTGAAAGCACTGTAATTCTAAGCCTTCCATAAAAGCGCCCTCCTTTTCTTACAATATCATTATATCGTTTATCTTATATAATTACATGGAAGTATTTACCTAGTCCTAGGAAATTTAAATGCTTTTATTTTCTCCCATATATTCTTCATATTCTACAACTTTTGTTTTCGCAAGGTAATCATGGAACATTCTGCGACTGTTTATTTTAAGAATCATAAAACCACTCAGGATACCTACAGCAAGTCCTGCATACATTAAAATTCCTACCAGATTCAGGTTTAATGCCAAAGATAACATGGAATGCCATACACCAGATACGGTATAAAGACTTCCTTCAATGATCATGACACCAATCACTTCTCTGATCAACAGTGTTTTTAAATCTGCTTTTGAATCATCTTTTTTTACAATTTTAAAGCCCATGGCACGTTTTCCAGGTGTTTGTCCCGGATAGATTTTTAAAGGTATGTATACATAATAGAATAACGCAAACAAAATACTTAAGGTGCCTGCAAGATATGCTTTTCCATCTCCTAGCCTACCTGCAATAACCAATACATTAACGCCTGCCATCGTTTCCATATCTTTTGTCCACATCATCCATAGTAAACACATTGGAAGCAGTGTACAAAGACTTCCTAAAAACCAGTCAATAATATAAGCAAATAATCGCTTTCCATTTGCGACATTGCATTCACTGTGATCTAATTTCATATATAAATTAAAGAAAATATTCATGTTTTCCTCCTTATGATTCTTCTTGAATCTGCATGATAAACTCTTTTTGATTCTTAGCCTCCAACAGACTTGCGAACTTGCTGGAATTGATAACGATACTGCTTAACCAGTCGAAGAATACCCGTAATAATTTTCGATCTTCATTACGTATTGCGAGCAATATGACTAGCTGTACATCAAAATCTCCCCATTTGATTGGATTTTTCAATATGGCAACGGATAAACAAGAGTAGTTTGCGGCAACATTGAAGGTGTGTGGAAGAGCAAATCCATAGGTGAATGATGTCGATGACATAGATTCTCTTTGTAGAACGCTATCCTTAAAACCAACTGGTGTATATCCTTCATTGTCTAATTGTTCACACATATAACTGATTAGTTCTTCTGGTGTAGATACATTTAAATCCGTATAGAAGAATTGTGGTTTAATTAAATGTACAATGCGTTCTTTAAATTCCTTTTTACTCTTTACCTTATCCAATTGATTCAAGGCATGAAAGATTCTGCTTTCATCTTCAAAATTCACGAATAGTGATATTTGAATAGTGGGAATACCAAGGCTGTGCATCAATGGAAGGGTTGTCAGAATCATATCCGGTTGTAAGGCTTCCACCTGTGCTTCTTCAAAGAAACTCATATGATCAATGATTTCCATACGCTCAGAAAACCTTGTTTCTACTTTCTGGGCACACAGTTTACTTAATGCCTGATCATCTGGATATATCATCAATACTTTATATTTGCCAGAAGCTGAGCTACGATCGTATGCACTTCCCAGATGTAACGCAAAGAAACCTATTTCATTTTCATTAATTTCAAGATTTGTTTGTTCACTTAGGAAATTACCTGCACGTACACCCATTTCAAATACCAGTGGATATTTCTTTTTGATTTCTTCCAGATACACATTGTCTACTTCTACATTACGTGATTGCCGTTCAATCAAAGATTGTAAATGCATTTGTAAACCCACTTTTAAATCTGTATCATTACGGAAGTCAATATCGAACATGGTATAGATATCTGCCAACAAATCTTCTACAAGTTTTTTCACATTGTAATCTCGATTTTCTATTTTAATATTATCCCCGGTATAATCACTGCTTCGTTTCCCCAGCAGCAATAATGCCAGTAATGCAATTTCATCTTCTACCACTTCGATACGGATTTTTCCAGCAACCTTATGGAAGAATTCTTCTGCGATAATATATTCTACACTTTTTGCCAGTTCTGGATTTTTACGGTCTGTGACAATAAAGTTACGATGAATAATACGTTCAATCGCGATACCTACATGCATCATCAATAATGGCATTGCCATTTCACGAATATGGAAATCATATTTTTGTAAAGTATCATCCAGTATCTGCTTAACTTCCAGTAAATCAAAGTCTTTATATAAGGAAGCAAGCTTGTTCATGTTTAAGAAGTTTCCCTTAGTTTCTTCTGCCAGCATGTCCTTATATAATTTACGTTTGCTTTCTTCGCTTCCTTCTAAATGAATAAAGCTTTTTGATCGCACCAGTTTTAAATCATCATAGGGTTCTACCATCTTTTTGATACGTTTAATATCATTATCGATGGAATATCCACTAACATATACTTTATTCTGCAGGTCTATGATATTTAATTCATTTCTTTGAAATAACAATTCCTGAATAATATATACACAGCGTTCCTGCGGTGTCTGTGGAATCGTATCTTCAATTTTGATATCCAGTGTACGAAATATACTCTGATTCAGATGATATCCATAACGAAGATTACTCTCAATCAATTCATTCTCATATGTACGATTAATGACATCTACATCAGAGCGAATGGTACGATCACTGACATTTAAGAGTTTGCTTAATTCTTTTCCAGTAATCCATTCATTCATATCATTCATCATCGCAATGATTTTCTCCTGCCGCTTGTTTAATGCCATATTCTCACACCCTCTCTATGTACCATTATAAAGTGTTGTCGTAGGATTTATTTGCATAGTTTTTCCTAACTGCTAGGAAATTTTACCATATTTATATATCAATTGAAAAGCAAAGCATTATAATTTAACTATATTAGGAAGAAAATCAATTAGAATATGGAATGATATTTCCTAAATAAGTATTTATAAACAAAAGGATGATAAGCTTTTTTATTTATCATCCTTCTATGCCTTATTTATTTACTTTTTTCCACAGCTTTCTTTTATAAGTCAATATTCCAAGAATGCCGATAGACACAAAACATGCCGCAAGCAATAATTCACTTTGTATTGTATCACTTGTTTGTGCTGTTGCGTTGTTAGTTTTCTTATCATCTGTAGAAGCGTTGTTTTGACTTTCTCCATTTGGTGTTATCGCATCATTTTTCTGATTACCATCATCAGGATTGGCGTCATCATGATGATTTTGATCATTTGTAGTTTCCCCATTGTTTCCTTCTGGATCATCCTTTGGTGTTACACCTGTTTGTGCTAATACATAAGTAGAGAAATGATTGGTTTTAAATTGCGCCATGCCATTTATGACTTCTACCTGAAATACTTCTACTTCCTCCTGATCAACACAATAAACCGCAAGTTTATCATGATCGTATCCTCTTGGTATCGGTAGGCGAACACTTACCAATTTGCCATCTTTTGGCTGAATCAATGTTTGATTATGCGTTAAAGTAATGTCATACACTGTAAACTTTTCACTTAATTCACTTAGCTTTTTCTTAATCGTTTCCAGCTTCTTTTCATCTTTCATTTGTGATATGTTTGCGTTTGTACCTTTAGGAAGAATACCTTCTTCTGCTTCAATCGTTACATTTGTTGTTTTATCGATTACCTGTGCAGCTGGATAACTTATTTCTTCTTTATCAGGTATTTCTTCTTCTGTTTTACTACCAGATACTGATAATTGTGAAGCTGTAAATACCAAACCATTTGATTCATTTAGGGTTTGCGCAAAGGTATCATATACCAGCTTTAGACCTGCTTTATCTGGATTTAAGGAAAGCTTTACGGAAGTATTTTCTTCATTTTCAAAATGTAGATAGGCAAGTGGAAGTTTTTGATCATATGCAAATGCTTGTTTCCCTGTTATATACAGATTTAACGCTTTTGTATCTTCATGATATCGATAGTTAAATTTTGCGCCCTGTTTTAATAAGTCCTCATTTGGCACCACTTCTATCAATTTTGCGTTCGTATCTAGCGTGATATTTAAAGAAAGTGCATTTACGGATTCAATATTTTCAATAGAAAGCACTCCTTCATTCTTATTGTCTGTTGCCTCAAAGCTAACAGTAACTGTATCATTGGCTTTTACTGGCATCATAAACATACTGCATACCATAAACGCCGCAATAAATATTTTCATCTTTTTCATAATCTTACTCCCCATATGCCTGATTGTTTAACGTGATACTTGGAAGCTTTTTTGGCAATGTGACATATAATGTATCACTTACCAATCGTTGTCCTTCACTATTTAGTGCATCATCTACACGATATAATTCTACTTTTACTTTCTCAGGTAATTGTTGTGGCAGGTTTTCTGGTTCTATCCAATAGATCCATGTGCCTTTTGCGATTTCATTCAATGGTGCATTTTCAGGAATCTTTGCCAGCAGAATTGCATCTGCGTTACCATTTTCACCTGTTCCTGCGACAACTTTATTGTTTTCATCAATCACAAGTACAGAATTAAATGCTGGATTTCCACGATATTCTCCTGTGAACAACAAAGAACCTTTTGGAATACTCTTACCTGGTGCGTATGTATATGCTTCTTTTAAAATACCAATTCCAGAATCAGTTAAATCAACGTTATCTCCTGGAGGCGCTAAGATATCAATTTCAGCGGCACTTAATGTTTTCTGTTTCGCAATGATTTTTACATAACGTGCATCAAAGATTTCCAGTTTATTGCTTGTGTAATCTTTATCACTGTAGAAGAACACTGTCTGTGTGATTGGACTTGCCTGTAAACTACCCAAAGCTACGGTTGTCCATTTTTCACCATCATTGGATAATGCAATTTCATAGTTTTTTAGATTATCTTTTGCGTTTTCTACTCCTGTATATTTGAATCCTACAACCTGTTGAGAGGCATTCATATTCAGAATGAATTCTATATTCTTATTTGTTTCACCATGATAAACAGAGGAATAATCCTGATCAATCAATGTTTTTAATGTGTTGTTGTCCTGTTCATCACCTTCCATGATTTGATCATCGGCAACGTTACTGGAAATTTCCCAGTTGTTTTTCGCAATACTTCCATCATGGCTGATTTTTACCTGATCAAGTGTTACCTTGTTGGTTGGATTTAAATTATAGTCGTATGCGATGACTTCATATGTGAATACACGATTGTTTGTTGTGGTAATGGTATCGGTATACGTATCATCATTGGTAAAGGCGATAACTTTTCCATTACGGATAATTTCATATCCTAAAATCTTGTCTTGATCTTTATTCACAGACATATGTAAAACTGCACGTTTATCATCATTACCATGCGCAGTATCATGTGTTAATTCAGCGGATAGCACTGTATCTTCTGCCATATCTGCCTGATGCTCTATACGTTTTCTTCTTGCTGTTTCATTCAGATAATAGATTGGTTTTGTTTCAGGTTCTAGTTTTTGTGCCTTTAACCAGGCTTTTGTATCATCACTTGCACTTAATCCCCAGTGTTCAAAATAATCCGTTAAATCTTTATCAGCTGCCAAAGAAGCCATACGAATCAAGAGATTTTGATAATCTACATTTGTTCTGTCCGCATGACGATATGCTTGATACATGCGGGATGTAAACATATTGGTATCATCTGGACGAATCCATGCATCATCATATGCCAGATGTAACTGCCAATACATGCCTAAAGTTGTAAATACACTTGATGCATAGCCTTTACTGCCACTGGTTACTTTTTGATAAATATTTGTATAGTCGTCTTTATATCCACCGATTCTTGAAAATCTTTCTTCATCCAATGTCATCGCAAACTGTGCCACAACATTGTTGGATACTTCCGCATAAGCACCACTCTGCTGATCTAATTCATGACCAATCTCATGGGCAATACCCCAGCCATATAAAGCACCTGTACTGCATTTTTCATTTTTATCTACAGGACATTTTGCAGGTTTTCCTTTCATCAGACCAGCACCTGAACCAAAAGGAATCCCCACATGACCGCCGCCTGCATACATAAATGCATTTTGTACATCCATATAACGGATATTGATTCTTGTATGTGGTTTTTTATCAACTGCATCTTTGGCGTTATCTGAAAAACCTTTTTGCGCATAGGTTAAATCCATCAACTGCTCTGCCGCAAGTTCGTTCTGATATAGATTTTCTATCCATTCTGCTTTTGTGGCTGTCCCATTTTTGATACCGGAAAGTGCCTGTGTCGCTGGTATAGAGAATAGCATTTGATCAGATGCAATCTCTGTGACATTTAATGCCTGATGAGCTGCACTGTATGCACTGTCTTTATATTCCTTATCCAGATATGAAACATAGTTATTTAAATCATCAATATAATCAGATATAAGAGCCTTCATTTCACTTTCTTTATGGATTCCATCAAGTTTCAAATAAGGAATCTTAATGCCTCCACTGACACGTACTCGAATCGGATTCTTTTCCATATCATAGCCTGGCTCTTTTCCTACATATCTTAAATATAAAGAACCTCCATGTTCAATATCCTTAGATGTAATATCTGGAATTGTGATATCATTTTTACCCGGCTGTAATGTTGAAACAACACTCCATTTATTTGGCGTTGCATATGGCTGTGTCATAACCAGCTGTACATTTCCTGTCGCATTTTTACTTTTACCAAGATATACTGCGATTTGATCCCCCGCTCTGGCAGCAATGCCTAATGGTTGTAAATCGCTAATGTTATAAGAGAAACCTTTTCCCACATCATTTTTTGTGGACATTTTTTGATCAACCGTTGTGATTTCCTTACTTAAGTCTTTATCTTGCAGAATCTGTTGGGCATAATCTAAATCTTTCTTCAATGACACATAATCAGGATGTAATTCACCTTGATCCTTAATTTCTAATCTTTCTGATAAATCATTAATTGTTTTCTGCGTTACATTTTCTTTTAAAGTAATTTGTAAATCATCCCCAAATAAATTTTGAATATCTTCTGCTAGTGTATCGTATGTATAATATTTCAATTCACTGATTTTGATATCATTATTACCAGACCAATACTGGGCAAGATTGATTTGAATTTTATCAGATGTGATTGGTGTTTTCAGTTTGATACGATAATACAGATTCTTATTTGTATCATAACATTTCTGTATCTGCGCATCATTTACAAGTATACCTTTTCCATTTTCATCCCAATACTGAACCTTGACATAGGTCAGATCCCCTACAAAGTTATAACTAGGAATTACTACAAATTCTCCAAAGGTATGTGCTTCTTTAAATGTTACGATAGGACTTGGTTTTCCTTTATTGTATCCTCCAGCATCCCAGCTGTTGAACTGCCAATAACTAGTTTGATCATTATCTACGATATCAAATTTGTCATAGCCTTCTGGATTGGCAGATGGATAAGTCACATCTTTGATACCGGCTGTTGTTTTATCTTCGCCTAATGAGAAATTAATTAAATGATAATTAGGTGTGATGGTTGGCGCAAGATTGGTTGTCGTGCCAATAGATACAGCCGATTTTCCACCTTCACCTAAATCATTACTACCACTGACACATACTTGATATGTTGTCGCATCCGCTAAATCATCTATCTTAATAGTTTTATCTTTAATACCTGAAATCTTTTTATAATCTTCTGAACCTTTTATACGATAATATACATTATAGGTTAATGCATTTTCTGATTTCCCCCATGATACTGTAATATTTCGATATCCACCTTTTACATTCACATTTTCTACCGTTTCCGGTACGCTGGTAGGCTTTGGCATACCAATTACGCTTTCTCCATAGCCACTTGACCAGCCATCATCTGTAATGGATTGTACAGAGATGGTATAACTCATAAAGTTTGTAAGATTGGATAATGTCGTATGATTATCGGTTACATTTACTATTTTTTCTGCAATATCTTTCGTTTTGCTATCATAACCAACATATTTAACTTGATACCCATTCACATTTACAACGTTATCCCAAGCAACATCCAGCGAACTGTCTTTAGATGTTACAGAAACATTTTTTGGATAAGCTGCTTCTGGTACTGGAATCGTATCATATACATCATTTAAAAATTCTACTTTTGTGATTTCCGCTAAATGACGATTTGTTCTGGTTCCTGTAACCTTGATTTTGATATGTTTGACTGCGACTTGTCCACCTAAATCGATCACAATATTTGAATCTTGTGCACGAGCAGAACGATATTGCTTCATCCCAAATGGTTTTTCTATGACAATTTCCGCACCACTTTGTTCATCTATAATCGTAACATCTGCTGTTCCTGATGTGATTGCTGATTCACCCTCACCTGCATCAATTTCAATTTTATTCATTTTCACTGGTGTCGTAAGTGCTAAAGGTATTTCTATTGGGGTATCTTTACTTATGGTTTGTGTTTCATCCTTAAAGCCAAAGGTTAGTGGTTCTTCATTCTCTGGATTTATCAGATTTTCCACAGTACCCTGCAAGGTTACTTCTGGCGTTGTTTCTATTGTGATATTTTCTGGTTTTAATATCGCATTGCCTAAAGATTCTAAAGCATCCTCTGCTTTCATACTTAAAGTCTTATGAATATAGCTTAAATCTAAAATATCCACAATGCCATCCCCATTGATATCATAAGTTAAATCTGTGGAATCCTGATCAATTTGATCTAATTCTAAATTATAGTCCATATCATTGACCATACCATCATCATTTAGATCTCCACATAAAAATACAGAACTGGTATCAATGTATAAATATTTACTGTAGTCCTTAATTTCTACATCCTGTTCGACAGTATGAAAACCATTTCCTTTCAACTGGAAATGATAAGTATTTAAAGGAAGCCCGTCAAATACAATAGAAATACGCCTGATATCATCCTGATCAGTAGTGACCCTTGTATATCCTGTGACTTTTTGATTCTGGATAATACCTTCAAATGTAGTATCCTCACCACCCAAATTCACAGAAACCACTTCATCACCAACATGAATTGAGGCGCTTATGCCCTGTTTTGTTTTCTTGATTGGCTGATGAAACACGATATCTGCACGCAAAGAACCGCTTGTTGTTGTGGTTGTGGTCGCATCTTCTGCGGAAATGCTTTTGCTTTTCTGAAATGTATTGATTGGCAATAACATTGCGGCTGCCACCAGCAAACAAACTATTTTTTTCATAAAATTTCTCCTTCATCCCTCATAAGGTAGGTTACATCTCACAAACTACTTATACCATATTTTACCATATTCTTCCAGAAAGATGCATTTTCATGTGACAAATTTATGATATTTTATATCTTTATAATAATTTATGTTGTTATATATGAGGTGAAACTTTATTTTTTCTTTTTTTAAACCAAAAACTGAGAACCTTTTCTAGTCCTCAGTTTCATACCTAACAATTTTTTGAAGCTTGTATAATCATCAATCTACAATTTCATTACAAACGCATTCATCTTTTGAAAAAATCAAAATCCATTTCACGATATCTTGATTAGCAAACTCTATTGCTTCTCCATATTTTTTTAACTGAAGATATGCTTCTTTACGTTTTTCCTCTAGCGTAGCTTTATTTAAGTTTTCTTTCTTAATATACTTTAATTCAAACAATGCTGTTATTCCTTGCGTATGATATGGGAATAATACGATATCTACATAGCCTTCCTCTACTGGGTATTCGCTTTTCAATAAGACATACTTATTAGATTGCGCAATTGCTGCAGCTGCTATTTTTACTTTAGATTCTGAAAATCCTCTAAAATCTCGATTATCCAAACTCTTTAAGATACCTTCTATATTAGAAACGAAAAGACTGTTGTCTTTTTTATCTATGATTCGATTTATGGATTCTGCATAATTAGAAGTATTCACATGAAAATCCAATTGTATCATTTTTCTAAAATAATCAAAATATATCTTTTTTATGAATGTATTAGGAACTGTAAATTCAATCATATCTCTATATACACTATGAATTGTCAAATATCCTAAATAGTACAAAAGAGAAATGAAATCATCTCTTGTAAACGCAACATCTAAACAAAATGAAGTAGTCAATTCACAGGTTATTTTTTCTTTTGACAAAATTTCAAGTAATATATCCTTATGTTTTTGATCCGAATTTATCATAAGCAAGCTTTCTAACTTGTTATAATCTGAAAGCATATTAGGATCAATCATATCAATAGGTGCTTCGTGATAAATTTGCCATTGATCAAAATAGTAAAATACCATATTAGGATTAAATAAGCATTCCTTTTTTTTCTTTGTAAAACAATAGCCATCATACATGATTTTCATGTCTTGTAATGCTGCCTGTTTGTTTACAATTTCATCAATTTCAAGAATTAATTTATACATTTCATCTTTATCAAATCCCATCATACTATGGTATCGTGGATCTAAAGAAAGATTGGTACTAATATTAAATCCTGAAGTCATAGAATCTAAGGTAATTGGAGAAACACCTGTCATAAAGATACGTTTCACAACACCTTTTGATGTTCCAATTTTCAATGTTTCATAAAACTTCCTTACATATCCGTTTTTTGAAACAATATTTTTAAACCCTTTTAAATCAAATGATATTAACTCATTAGAAAACTGGTCATATTCATCAATGATAGCATAAATCGGAATATCAGTTTTGCTAGGCAATTCATATAGTAATTGAGAAATAATTCCTGCTGCAGATCTTTTTTCCAATTCTATATCAATTTTATATTTGTTTAAAAATTCTTTGCATTGGTCTTCTATCCTTTGTGTAAACTCTCTTTCTAACATATCTGATGATGTATCATTTAATCCCGAAAAATCAAAAGGTAAAATTAGATAACTATTTTTTTCTACTGTTGGATGTTCATGTATATATGTATCCTTGAAATAAACATCAAAATTATCTTTTGTTAAGATATCGTAATAACAAGATAACATAGAGGTAAACAAAGTTTTTCCAAATCTTCTAGGACGAAGAAAATGAACAAATCTATCATTGCTATTTTCTAGTATTTCTATATATTTTGTTTTATCTACATAGACAAAGCCTTTTGTAACAATATCGACAAAATTCGAATTTCCTTTTGGTAGTTTCAGCATAAACCCACCTTCTTTCTGTACTTTATTATACCATAAACCATTGCCCATTCATTTGAATCGTGAAATATTTAGTAATTATCTTCTTACTATATCATTTTCTGATTTGCAGTGGTATAAATTCTCAAAAATTTAGAAGTATCAATTATAAAAAGATGTGCACGAAACACATCTTTATTCATAAACTTCTTGTATCATCTTTTCGATAATACAGGTATGTTCCTTATTCTTTTTGTCGTAATTGATTCCTACAAGCAAACACTCTCTTACATTTTTTACTTTTTCAATATAGTTTTTTTCCTTAATTTGATTTATAGCTTCTTGGGCATTTTTGTCATATTTCAGCTCTAATATGATTGCTGGATCACCATAATTCTTTGGTTTAAATAAGAAATCTACATATCCTTTGCCTGATTTATCTTCCCTTGTGACTTCATAATCATCTCTTGCTTTCAAATAACATAATGTTATTAGGCATGACATACTATTTTCATCATTATACTGTATAAACGGTATTTCTTTATCATGCGCTAATTCAATCATTTCAGCAACCTTTTCTGCATTGCCATTTATGGTTTCTTCCAATATTTTCTCAGAGTTTTCTACAACTTCCGCAACACCACCCATACTCTTTCTTTCTAGTGTTGCTTCAAATTTTTCCATCAATTCAAAATTAGGGATACGCAAGTAACCATTATGATAGGACAAAAAGCCAAATACTACCATGGCAGATAATATTTCATCTCGACTGTTTAATCTTAAGTCTGAAGCACTGTATCCTTTTAATTTTACTCTTATTGGAATACCTGCCACCATTTTCACAATGTCTTCTCTTACCGCACCTACATTATGTTCAATATATTCTGCGATTTCATTCATTGGTCCTGTTTCTGTCCAATAATTCTTACATACTCCATCTCTTAATGCGAAGGATACAGAACGTGGATTAAATAAGCTGGTATCATCAGATTTATAGTAACCATCATACCATTCTTTTAATACTTCATATGATGGTTTTGAAAAATGCTGTGTTAATTCTTTCACTTCTTTTTCATCAAAGCCAAAATAATCTTCATAAGTGCTATCATTCATGAAGTTATATTCTTTAAACATATTTAATTCTGAACCTGTTGAATATTTTGCGATTGGCAAAACACCCGTCATGTATACTAATTCAACATATGTCTTACTTTTTAATAATCTCTTCAAAAATTTCAGATATTCAAATTTATCTTTTTCCTGCATAAAATCTTCGTAAAAGATACTATCCCATTCATCTATGATGAAGATAAATTTTTCTTGGCTTGCAAGAAAAAAATCACTTAAAGAATCATCAGTTTCATGAACTTCGATATGAAAATAATCTATTAAATCTTTTCTCATTTTTTTATAAATACTATCAATATACTGTTCATAAGAATTACAATTTTGTGGAACATTACTAAAATCAATATAAATCACATGGTGTTTATTGATATGTTCTTCATAAGAGGCTGTTTGTGCTATCTTTAAATCTTTAAATAAATCGTGTGTATCATAACCTTGTGTATAATATGCGCCTAGCATATTTGCATTGATTGTTTTTCCAAATCTTCTAGGACGTGTAATACAAAAATAACAATCTTCACTACCAATGAAATCATTCAGTTTATTAATTAACATACTCTTATCAACATAGATTTTATTTTTTAAGACACGTTTAAATAATTCTACAGGATTATTTGTATCCAGGTAATACATATATAAACACCTCATTTCTTCTCTTTCATTATACCCTAAATTCTTTTATAAAACAGTATAAAAGTTGCTTTTTATACTGTTGCTGGAATGCTCTGATATCATTGATTTGTAATTACACTCCCAATTGATACACATACCTGTACACAAAAAGAAAAGGATGCCGAAGCATCCATGATTTCTTATTTACCGAATGTTTTGATTAGTTTGATAGCTGTCTTTAAAACTTTTTCTCCATCCATCATACCATAAGCAGCAGAATCAATTACTGCAACTGGAGTCTTGTCACCAAATTTTTTGTTAGTTTCTTCGAACAGGTATTTTACCTGTGGTCCAAGAAGGATGCAGTCAGGATGTAATTCATCAACGATGTCCTGGATTTTTGCATGAGAGAATGCTTTTACTTCAACTGGAAGCTGATGAGCATCTCCTACTTCCTGCATTTTCTGTGCTAACATACTTGTTGACATTCCGGCGCTACAAAACAAATAAATTCTTTTCATTTTAAACTCTCCTCTCTAGTTTTTTTCTTATTACTTGCTCTTTGCTTCAAGAGCTGTAATTCTTTCATAATTTGCGATCATTTCTTCCGCAATAATCTTGAATCCTTCAGCACTCATTAGCTGGTCTTCTGCATGAATCAACAATAAACATGGTTCTACTTTCTGACCACTTGCCTCCTGCTGAATCATAGAAGCATGCACTTCATGTCCCTGAAGAAAACTTTTTTCTCCTTCAGCAATCATGTTCTTTGCTTCTTCAAAATTCCCTTTCTTTGCTTCCTGTATTGCTTCAATATAGCTGGAACGTGCCATTCCAACCGCAGATATGATTTGAAAGCACTGCAGTTCTAAGCCTTCCATTATGTACCCTCCTATCAGTGACCTCTCTATCACGCACTATCATTATACGTTGAAATGAAAGATTTTGTTTTTAACACAACTTCCTAGCCATTAGGAAAAATCTTATGAGTGTCAGTTTATGGAAAACATCTTCCTAATCGCCTAGGAAAGGAATTTGTATTCCAGCAGCCAAGTTTCTCTCTATAATGAGTATGGATAAGAAAGAGGGTAAAGAAATGTTAGAACATACTTGGTCATTGGATTCCTTATATAAAGGATTTCATGATGACAAATTTCAGAAAGATCTAAACGACCTACATCTATTATACGACAATTTTCAGCATTTTTGTAAAGAATTGTCTACATATGATGAACAAATTCAGGTAATTGAAAGTGTAAAGCTGTTAGAAAAGGAATATGATTTATCTTACCGTTTACGTTTATACTGTATTTTACGTCAATCCGTTGATACTACAGATAAAGAAACCTTAAGCTATTTGAATATCGTGAATACACGTATCTCAAGCTTTTCCGTATACAAAGCGCAATTAAAGGATGTGATTGCACATGCAAAACATCTGGATGATATTATCAAAGGAAACGATATGCTGGAAGGTTATTCTTTTATTCTTCATGAAATGCAGGATAAAGCAAGTCACAGTTTAAGTAAAGAAGCAGAAGGTATTTTAGCAAATGTTGTGACAACCAGTGTAAAAGCTTTCTCTGATATGTATTATCACTTAACTTCACATGTAAATGTAGAATGCCTTGGTAAAACAATGACATTAACAGAAGTAAAAAACTTATGTCACTCTACCAGCAAAGAAGTTCGTAAGGAAGCTTTCCTTTGTGAAATGAAAGCTTATGAACAAATCAAAGAACCATTAGCCTTCTCTGTGAATAACATCAAACGTCAGCAGTTGATGGAAGCAAAACTTCGCGGCTACGCTGATCCTTTAGAAAAGATGTTGATAGATTCCCGTATGCAAAGAGAAACACTAGATGCAATGTATGGGGCAGTGGATAAATATCTGCCTAAATTCCATGAATATTTACGTACAAAAGCAAGCATGCTGGGATATGACAATGGTCTTCCATGGTATGATATTTACGCAACCATTGGTGAAAGCAATATGACGTTTACAATAGAAGATTGTGAAGCTTATATTTTAAAACATTTCAAAAACTTCTCTGATGATTTATATGGAATGGCAAAACAGGCAATGGATGAACACTGGATTGATTATCCAAGTCACACGGGTAAACAAAGTGGTGCATTCTGTGAAAATTTAGGATGGATTAAACAAAGCCGTATAATCACAAATTATGCTGATACGTTAAGTGATGTCATCACGGTTGCTCATGAACTTGGACATGCTTACCATGGTATGATGATTGAAGATCAACAGCCTTTGAATCGTGAATATTGTATGCCACTTGCGGAAACTGCGTCTACATTCAATGAAAATATTATGTATAATGCATTGATCAATGATGCTGATCCAAAAAATAAATTGTTCCTGATGGATACACAGCTTGCGGCATTATGTCAGAATATCTGTGATATTTATACACGATTTACTTTTGAAAAATCAATCTTCGATAACTGTGAAAGTCGCTTTATGTTCGCTACAGATTTAGAAGAGCTAATGTTAGATGCTGAAAAGAAATGTTTTGGAAATGGTATGGATCATGATTGGTTACACCCATTCCGTTGGATTACCAAAGTGCATTATTACATTCCAGATATCGCATACTACAACTTCCCATATACCTTTGGCGCATTGTTCTCTCGTGGCTTGTATGCAATGTATGAAAAAGAAGGCAAAGACTTCTTACCAAAATATCGTGCATTGTTAAAAGCATCCACAACCAATACGGTAGAAGATACTGCGATGGTAGCTGGCATTGATCTTACAAAACCTGATTTCTGGGAAGCTTCCTTACAATCTATTACAAATCAGATGGATGCCTTCTTAAACCTCGTAAAGGAGATGAAATAAATGGTAAAGTTTTTTAATCTGCATGATGATATTGGTACAGATATCTTTGATCATCGTGATAGTGAACCAAATCGTTTAGATGATTATCATTATCCAAAAATGAAACAGGGTGGTATTGATACAACTGCGATTGTATGTTGCTTTGCGGATGCAGAAACTACATGGCAGGATATGGTAGATCAGGTGCTTTATGTAAATGAAAAAATCAAAGAAAGTAAACATTATGCCTTCGATTATTCTAAAGATATCCGCGTGTTTATCGCCATAGAAGGGATGTGCGGCATCAAAGAAGGTGCCCGTGAAAAAATACATTGGCTGTATGAGCATAATGTAAAATGTGCAAGTTTATGCTGGAATGATCACAATGCCCTTGCATGTGGTGCAAAAAGTGGAAATATGCCATTAACACCCCTTGGAATTGAATGTGTAAAGGCAATGAATGAAGTACATATGGCTGTAGATGTTTCTCATTGCTGTGAATGGAATTTTTATGATATCCAGCGTATTTCCACAACACCAATCTTAGCAACACACAGTAATGTGAAAGGCTTATTTAATCACTATCGCAACTTAAGTGATCCTCAAATTCAAATGATTATGGAACATGGTGGTGTGATTGGTGGTTTGCCTGTTCGCTGGTTTGTGACAAGAGATGAAAGTAAACAAACATTAGATGAATTTATCAATATCATTGATTATATAAAAGAGAAATATGGCACAAAACAGATTGCCCTAGGATTTGATTTTATGGATTACATGGATGATCCTACCTGCATGGTAAAAGGATTAGACAGTGTTGCTCATATACAAAATCTTGCGAACAGACTTATCGAGCGTGGATATAGTCAGGAAGAAGTTGAAGATATTTGTTTCTATAATGCAAATCGTTATATGGAAACATATCTTAAATATTAGAAATGAACCAGAAGTAATACACAGATATCGCTTCTGGTTTTTTCTATCAAGTTTTTTTAAATAACAACGGAAAAGTCGTTGTTATTTTTCAAATTATCGTCTACACTGCTCATATTTGATAATTATTAACATGATATCTGTAGATAATCGCAAAAAGGTGTATTCAAATGTTTTAAAAATAAAATTACATTATAAGGATTTTAGAAAAAAAACAACTATAATGAATATAAGAAATCAGGACAGAAACCCAGTATTTTCTGCAAAGATTTTTTAAAATTAAAAAACGTGAAAAGCTATGATTTCGTATATAATTATTTCCAAAATTCTGAGGATTTGATACGTTCTATAAAAGAGTATACAAGAATTTCTAAAATTAATTCTAATGAATATACATTGAATGACCTACTGAAGTAGAAAAAGAGCAGAAATTTAAATCTGCTCTTTTTCTATGCTTTTTCACTCTTTCCATCTCTACGCTAAATGCTTACTTTTGGTAAATCCATATTGCATATCTTTGCAATTTTTCAATAATGATCACGTATGAAATACTTATAAGTGGAATATTGTTTCCAAGAAACGGTTTCTATTGTATCTTGTACATCCCGCCTGTATTTTGTACAATCGCTATTTTAAATATAAAACATATAGTGTAAGATACTTATAGAAGTACTTCAAACACAAGATATAAAGCTTATTACAAAAGAGATTTAAAAGAAATGAAAAGGTGAACAACATGAAAAAACATAAAAAGTATATCCTGATCATTGGGATCATTATCATTTTAATAGGTGGAACGGGTGGCTATTATGTATGGTGCGCATATCATCCGGAAATTGATATTCAGGTCACTGATTTTGGCAAAGGTGATGAGTATAAAATTCAAATGCCTTCTATTGTAATTGCGCCGCGAGGAACACCTAAAATCGCATCTGCTGTAGATGTGAAGTTGCTTCAATTTAAAAGTCAATATGAAAAGATTTATCATGATATCATTGAGAACTACAAAGGTTCTGATGTAAAATTAGCAATAGAAGTAACAGACAAGCAAACAATTTTAAAATACACAGGTACCGTTACAACATTTGAGGGAGAAACAATTGCTTTTGATAGAGATATCGCTTGTGATTTTGTACTAGATGCGAATATAATAAATTAACAACATGGGGAGTGGTATGAATGCTGAGAATTGCGATTTGTGATGATGAAATCAAAGATATAAAAATCATAAAAGAACTGACAGTAAATTTGTTAGACGCTTTACAATTGACATATGAAATTGAAGAGTTTTTAGATGGTTCTCTTTTATTAGATTCTGTCATCAGCTTTGATATCATTTTATTAGATATCGAAATGGAAAAGATGAATGGCATTGAAGTCGCTCGTAAATTAAGAGTATATAATCGTGATTCTAAGATTATTTTCATTACCAATTCCCCGAAATATATGCGCACTGGATATAGTGTGAAAGCAGATGGTTATTTTTTAAAACCAATAGATAAAATTGAATTTAATTATGAACTAACAAACATTCTAAAAGAGGATATGATTGACAGTAAATTTATTTTAGATAAACGAATTAGTCCTTATAAAATATATATCAATACAATTTTATATATTGAATATCGTGATAGAAAAACCATCATTCACTTCAAAGATCATGAAATCGCAACGACTTTAACTTTAAAAGAATGGGAATCTTTATTGGGTAATTATTATTTTTCTCAATGCCATAAAGCTTATATTGTTAATCTTCGCATGATTCGTAAACTAAATAGTGATTCAATCATTCTATCTAATGATGAAGAACTAATATTAAGTAGAAAATATAAAATAGAATTTAAAGCGGATTATTTTAATTCTATTGGAGAGAGGTTTTAATTATGTTAATCACGAATTTCATAGATAATTTACTGTTCGCATTAATATTTTATTGGTACGGTAAAAAATTATTTACACAGATATCTTCAAATAAAACAGATTATGTATTTCTTATTGCGTTTGTATTGTTAAAGACTTTTGCGGGTATATTTCATTTAACACTCGTCAATTTTGTATTTAGTATTTTGACTTATATAGGTATTATTTATCTTTTCTTTCATGATACCTTAAAAAAAGAAATATTTTTCATTATTTTATTCTTAATCTCAACTTTCCTTGCGGATATCAATTCTTATGTTTTAATAGAGATATCTTACAAATTCATCAGTTCTTATAATGATATCTTACAATCGCTCTTGATCATCGTTTATAATAAAACGATACTTGGCGTACTAGCTTATTTAATTGCGAAATTAAGCAATGTGAAGAGGAACGATGATAAGATTCATTATGGATATTTTCTATCTATTCCTACCATATCTGTATTTATCATCTATACGATGATGCAATCTAATCTATTTGATATGGAACCAATGCTTTCTATTATCTGTAGAATTATTTCTTGTATCATCGTTGTCCTCAATGTTTTAATCAGTATCAAATTCACGCATGTAATGCAATCTAAAGATCGACAAATTAAAGATGAAGAACAAAAAAGTCAGGAATTACATTATATGTTATTGGAAGAGAAAGTAGAAAGCTCAAAGAAATTTATTCATGATTTTAAGAAACATATCAATATGATCAATGCATATGTGCATGATGAAGATTGGGATAAATTAAAAGTATATCTGAATGAGTTATCCACAGAAATAAAAAAAGATGAAAGCTTCGTTTTAACAGGCAATAAGTTAATCGATTTATGTTTACATGCAAATAAGGATGCATTGACAACAAACACGATAGAAATTAAGCATGATATAAAGATTAAGGATGTATCTCCAGTTACTGAATTTGATTTCAACATTGTATTTTCTAACATATTGGACAATGCTATAGAAAGCTGTATCCGTACAAGTGGTCATTTTATCAAAATCAAGCTTGATAAAACCAATGATCTAGTTGTGTTAAAAGTCATCAATCCCTGCCTTGAAGTAAAAGAAAATTTTGAAACATTAAAGGATGAAAATGAACATGGTTATGGTATTTCAAATATAAAGAAAATTGTAGAAAAATATGATGGAAGTGCTACATTTAAATTTGATAAGGAACAGAGTGTATTCATATCAACAATCATCTTCAACAATAGCTAAAGAAAAAGCAACATTCGTTGCTTTTTCTTTTCGTCTATTCTTGCTTATTGAACTTTCTAGCTTTCCTTGTAATATCAATTGTTGGATTTTCCAAGCCATATGTTTTTGCCATTTCTGTGAAATGTTTTATCATATAATTATAAAACCCGTGGTTCTCATCCTTTGTCATCATCATGATTTTTACAATCTTATATGGATCCACAATTGGAATATCCCTGCTATGTATGTAATGAAGGATCTGTAAAGCGTGATCTTCATCACATGTTTCTATTTCAAAATCCCCCTGGTCACATATAATTCTCAATACAACATGAAACTGTTGCCCAGGTAAGTGTCCAGTATTCACGATTCTTGCTGTCGCAAAAACACCGACTTTTTTGATTTCAGAATAATCAATTGTGATATATGGTTCTTTTCCACCATAATCATATAAAATCATTTCCTGTTCATCATATGTAATCCTTGACATCAAAACAAAGCGCATCGTATTTACTGTATATTGAATCATAAGTGGCGTCGTATACAAACGATGTTGCCCTTTTGGCAAAATATTAGCATAGATAATATATTTCTTTGCTTTTTGTAAAAAATCTGTAGTTTTCATGCGAATTCCTCCTCAATCCGAAGGATATATGTATCAATCTGTACATGTTCCTGTGTTAGACATAATTGTAACTGATAAGGATCTTCAAAATTTTTATTCTTGCTTGATAGTAACAGCAGTAAATATTTCAGATTGGTTTTTGATAAATATCCTGGCAATAACCGTATAGGTTGTTTACCCTCAAATTCAATACAAATGCTGTAATCATTATGATGATGGTTGTCTGCTTTTTCATAAGATAATTTACAATACGTACTCTCATCATAACGATGATATTCTTTCTTCGGTTCTCTCTTTTGGAATATCGCTAAATACAATTGATTAGGATATCGATAAATGGTATACCCTTCTTCATCAAATTCAATCACCTGTTTATTTTCTTTATGCTGTTTATAGAAATATATAAATGGACATCCAATCACAATAAGCAATGCCAATGCACTTGAATATGGAAAATAGTTTTCAAATAATCCCCAGATCAATATCAAAAACATATCACCTACAAATAATAATATTGCAGTTGAAACGAATAAACTATGACGTATTTTTTCTTTTGTTGGTATTTCACCATATGAAATCTTTTTCATTTAAGCTCACCTCTTTTTTCCCATTGCGCAATCACTTGTGATTTTCTTCTTCTACTTAAACCAAATGATTCTCCATTGTTTAATATCACACGATCTTTTTGAATCAAATCTATTTTTGGCAGTGATACAATTGTCTGCCGGCTGACAAATACGAAATCACTATTCAATAGATTCATGGCTTTTTCCAAAGAAGTAAATTGTGTTGATATTTTTTTATTTTGAAGATAAAGATAGACAAATCCCTCTTCATATGTAAATGCATAAATATCATGAATTGCGATATATTGTTTTCCCTGTGCATGATGTATACAAACAGACGTAATATTCATCAGATAGGATTGAATGCTGTTTAAACAGGAAGGAAGCCGTTCGACAAGCTGTTCATGGAGGATATATTGATATACATATAAACCCATAATATCTAATAATGGTGCGCTGTCTTTTGCTAGTAACACCAAAATTGTTTTACCATTCATTTCTTGAAGAATCGAGGAAATCTTCGCTAATGAATAGTTTTCATCAGATATATTAATGATGAGAATATCAAAATGTGCTGTTTCATTTTGAATACGAAAATCTTCAAATGCTTCCACCTGTGCGTTGATTTCAGCTTTTAAATTTTCATCATCACACCATATCCCTATATCAAACATGGTATCCTCCTCCCTTCCTGACTTAAGTATATCAGATTTTTAAGCTTGTAAATATATTTTCTAATGAGCGGTATTTTCTTGTACCTGAATGGCAAAAAAATAATGGCAAATCGCCATTATTAATCTCTTAAACAACCAATTGGTATCACGTAAACACCATCTTCTCTCTTGTATGCATACTTTCCACCTGTCAACACCATACAAACACTTGGTGGTGTTAATCCATTATCATTTATTAGTGTTGAAAGTTTTAATAAATGTGAAGCCCCTTCCTCAATCTCACGACTTCCTAATTTCATTTCAATTAATATATATCTTCCATCACGCATATGAATAACAGCATCACATTCTAAACCATATCGATCATGATAATAAGATATTTCTCCTCCTAGCTTTTGTGAATAAATTCGTAAATCTCTAATACATAATGATTCAAACATAAAGCCAAGTGTATTCATATCATTCAATAATTGATCAGGAGATAACCCCAATGCAGCTACTGCCAATGATGGATCCACAAAACCCTTCTTTGTATTAGAACGTATAGCAGTTTTTGAACGTATTGAAGGACACCATGCCTCAATATCTTTTATGATATATAATCGTTGTAATGCTGTTATATAATTAAAAAATGTTGTTTCTGAAATGTTTATATCATTCGCAATTACATCTTTTCTTATAGAGGTTTTAGATGCCAATGTTGATATATTCCTTGCATATGAGCGTAAAATCGCCCGTATCCTTGTAGGATTTTTTAATTCTTCTTGTATTCTTGAAACATCACTTTCACATACAGCATCAATATATGCTTGAGGTATTAACAATGCAGCTTGTTTTGATATACCCATGGATGCAGGCCATCCTCCCCGACATATCGCATAAACCAAACTTTCAATATCTAATTGTGATTCAATACCATTCACATCGATATTTCCATTCAGTAAATTTACTAATGAAATTTTACCATTTGATTCTTTTGATTCAAATAAACTCATAGGATGCATGACAATCCTTGCAATTCTTCCTGTACCAGTATGATGCATGCCATCATCTTTAGGTACTGCCGATCCTGTTAATATAAATTGACCTGGTTCTCCTCTGGCATCTACTTCATTTCTTACTGCATCCCATAAAACCGGAGCCATTTGCCATTCATCAATCAAATGTGGAGGTTCTCCAGCTAGCAGTCTTTTTGGTGCTAATTCAGCTAACTTCAAGTAATCGTTTGACTTCTCCACATCTTGCATTTTGATATCACTTTTCGCAAATCGCATTGCTGTTGTTGTCTTCCCACACCATTTTGGGCCTACAATTAAAACTGCACCAAAAGCCTCAAGGTAATTAGGAAGAATATCGTCAATTATTCTTGGTAAATATACTTTTTCTTTCATGATGATATCCTCCATTCTTAGCTTTATTTTATTCTTTTATTAAAGGCATGTCAACAGTAATCAAAGTACTTTGTGGCATTTCATTAAAGTATTTTGTGGCATTTCATTAAAGCACTTTGTGGTATTTCATTAAAGTATTTTGTGGTATTTCACTAAAGTACTTTGTGATGTTTCATTAAAACATGCAAAATTTTAAATATGAATACTATATCAGAAGATGATTTAAATTCAGAATCAGAAAAAGGCTATAAAGATATGATCGAAGGTCGAACAAAACCAGCGAAAGATGCTTTTGATAAAAACGATTACAACATATGATTCCTATATAAAGCCAAAAGGTGACAAACTTCATTGCCACCTTTTCTTTTATTCTATTTAACGAATGCCCTGATTCATTTCTTTGATTTTATCCCAGTTGACTCTGCGACAGAATTCTGCGATTGCTTCTACTGTCTGCACATAGTCTTTACGATGGATAATCAAACGATGAGAGTGCATATAACGTGTTGGAATACTCAAAGTCATTGTAATGATTCCAGCATGTGCTTTATGGATATTATCCGCATCTGTGCCACCAACAGTCATCATATCATAATTGATATCTAAATTTAAATCACGGCAGATATCTTCCATTTCATGAAGTAAAGCTTTATGTCCAATAATACCGGCGTCCATAACACTTAATACAACACCGCCGCCAAGTTTGATATCGCCCTGATCTACTGGTGTATCCATAGCCGTTGTGACATCTAATGCAATCGCAACATCAGGATGAATCATATTACCCGCTGTTCTTGCGCCACGCAAACCAACTTCCTCCTGCACAGTACCAACTGCATATACATTGGCATCATGTGCATCCTTTTGAATACGATATAATACATCTACAGCAAGTGCTGCACACAAACGGTCATCCCATGCTTTTCCCATCAGATAGTTTGGATTATTCATGACTTCAAATTTAGTATCTGGTGTGATCATATCACCGATCTGAATACCTAATTCTAATACTTCCTCACGGCTTTCTACACCTAGATCCAAGAACATATCGATTGGTTTGATGACCTTTTCTTTTACTTCCGCAGGTAATCCATGAGGTGCACTGGAACCTACCACACCATGGTATCGTTTACCTTCTTTGGTGGTAACATATAATGTTTGTGCAGGTAATACATGTCCCCACCAGCCACCAACTGGAAGCATTCTGATAAAGCCGTTTTCATCAATTTCTCTTACAAGAAAACCAACTTCATCCATATGTCCACAGATCATAACTTTTGGTCCATCTTCTTTTCCTTTTTGTAGACCGATGATAGAACCAATATTATCATAAGTGATTTCATCTGCAACTGGTTCTAACCATTTTTTCATGACACGACTGACTTCTTTTTCACATCCGGAAATTCCATGAGCTTCACTAAGCTCTTTAATCATTTCCAGATTCATTTCTCCATAAGCTTCTATCATTGCACTCACCTCTTATCGGTTTTCTGCTTTGAACGCATTAATTTTATCTTCATCCAGAGATTTGATGATAGAAAGAACAGCTGCTTTTGCACTTTCATAATCACGTACATCAATCATAGAGTTTCCTGTGTGTACATTTCTTCCACAGATACATGCACTTAGTGTAGGGCATCCTGCAAATAATTTGTGTACCCATGCAGCATCCGTTTGTCCCATATTATAGAAGTACTGATAAGGCAGGCTTTCTTTTTCACATGTTTCTACCAGTGTATCCAACAACATACGATTTGGCATCATTCCTTTATCATAATAACGAACAAGGATACCTTTACCCATCTGTCCAACGGCATTTTCTTTACCTGTTACATCATTGGCAAATGAGCAATCCATCACAATTCCCATATCTGGATGAATTAATCCAGTAGCAGTTGTTCCTCCACGCATGCCTACTTCTTCCATAACGGTAGCACCAATGTATAAATCAACATCTAATTCTACATCTTTTAATGCCTGTAATAGCTCAATTGCCATAATGCAGCCATAACGATCATCCCATGCTTTAGAAAGTATACGATTACCACCAGGCAACACAGTGAAAGGTCCATCTAATACTGCACTATCTCCAACATGGATTCCCCATTCACTTACCATTTCATCACTTTCTGCGCCTAAATCAATCAGCATTTTCTTGATATCACATGCTTTAATATCATCATTATCCGCAACGATGGTACCTACATATTCTTTTCCATTGCTTGCTTTAATTCTTACTCTTTGTGAGTGAAGACTTTGGGCATCAATTCCGCCAATGGTGATAAAACCAAGCAGCCCGTTTTTCTTGATGCTTGTGATCATAAATCCTACTTCATCCATATGTCCACATACCATTACTTTTGGTGCGTTAGTTTTCTTAGATTTTTTTATTGCGAATATTGATCCTAAATTATCATAAATGATTTCATCTGCATATGCCTCCATATGTTTTTTCATTGCCTGAGATACTGCTCTTTCATCCCCTGCAATACCAATCAGTTGTGTTAATTCTTCCATTAAATCCAGTGTTTGTTTTTCTAACATATCATGTTACCTTCTTTCCTTTTACATATGTATTATACGACCTTTTTCAGGGGCGTATTTGAATATCGTTTCCTAAAGATTAGGAAGTGAAAACAAAAAGAAAAACAGCTTTTAGCAGCTGTCCTTCCTTGGTTAAATTGGATACGATTAGTGATATGCGTGTTCTGCGATAATTGCACTTGTATCTGTTTTTTCTACTAATGCTTTTGCTAATTCACACATTACTGTTAATGCCTGAGGTAAGCCTGTACCACCTTTTTTAGGCATTTTCAGAATGGTTACTTTATCTTTAAATTCGTTAATTGCTTTTTCACATTCCTGTGACATGATTGCAAATGCAGGAACATCTAAGTGAGCATTGATGGTTTCAGCTGTTTTTGCTGCCATCATTGCATAATTACCATAGTTGAAGCAAGGTCCACAGATAACAACATCTGGGTTGATTTTCTTAACCATTGCGGCGAATTTCTTAGCATTTGTGTCTGGATCTTCCGCAAAAGTTCCATCTCCACACCATAATGTTGCACAGATTGTACCACCCATATCTTTTAAAGTTTTTTCAAACATGTTGCAAGAACCGATAGGCATTGGTTTACCACCCATTTTTAGATCTGGACTTTCTTTTCCACCTAATCCAGCCTGTGTCTGGTCAAATATCATTAATACTTTCATTTTTCCTGTTCTCCTTGTTCTTTTCTCTTTTTCAATAGAAGCAATGCCTTCTTCAGCACTTTTTCTCCATCCATCATGCCATAATCATCCTGATCAATCAGCATAACTGGCGTTTCTTTGTCATATTTATCAACAACCTGCTGGAACATGTATTTTACCTGCGGTCCAAGTAAAATAACATCTGGATGTTTTTCATCCACAATCTTTTGTATTTTCTTATTGGAAAATGCTAAGATTTCAATTGGCAGCAAATGTGTATTTGCGACATCCTGCATACGACTAGCTAGTAGGCTTGTTGACATTCCCTGATCACAGAATAGATAGATACGTTTCATGTGATGAGGCACCTCCTTTTTACATTATCATTATAACCCTTTTTTTAAGGGATAACTTCAATTATGTTTCCTAATACTTAGGAAGTCATATTTTACATCAAAACGATGTACTTTCATAAGAAAGACAGGCAGCAAGCACCACCTGTCTTATAAAATATAGGTTTATATACATATTCGTTTTTCAGATAAATAGATTTTTTTACTTAAACGCACATTTTTAAGCAAATTTCCAAAATTTATCAATAACTCAAATCGTATACGTTTTTATCTTATAGATCGTCTAGTGACAGATCATCAAATGAGAAGTCATCTTCTTCTTCAGTATTTTCCATTTCAGCTTCTTCAGCAAGGTATGTCTTATCAAGTGCCTTGATGAATGGATAGTAGATACAGCATCCTAAGAATAACAGAATGAACTGCCATACAGATGCGATCCAGCTACCTGTTGATAACCATCCAGAGAATCCAATTGGAGTAGTCCAAGGAAGGTTAACACCTGTTGTCTTAGGTACGATACCCCAGCTGACAACTAAGTAAGATAAGATCAGGTTCATCATTGGTACAACGATGAATGGTACGATAATAACTGGGTTTAATACGATAGGAAGACCGAAGATGATTGGTTCATTGATACCGAAAATACCAGGAACGATACTTAATTTTCCAAGTTTAGTGATACGTTCTGATTTACAGAACAACAACATACAGATAACTAGTGACAAGGTACTTCCTCCACCACCGAAGTTACAGAAGAAGTTAGAGAATGGGTTTGTAAAAATATATGGTAATTTTTCATTTGGTACACCAGCTTCAAATTGTAATAACTGATCAGCAGTTAATATGTTACCAATGAAGTATACAGAGTTCATTACAGCTGGACCATTGATACCGAAGAACCATAAGAATGTACACATGAAGGAATATAATGCGTTCGCACCTAATGTGTCACCTAAGCCCTTCATAGGTGTCTGTAATACTGTAAATACAAATCCCTGAGCAGTTTCAAATGGTGTCATTTCAAATAAGATACGTACTAAGAAGCATACGATCATAACAACAGCACTTGGAACTAAAGCAGCAAATGAATCAGCTACTGCAGGTGGTACACCTTTTGGCATTTTGATTGTCCATCCCTTTTTGTATACCCAGATGAACAATAATACACACAGAATAGAACATACCAGTGCCATGAAGATTCCATCAGGTCCGATGTAATCAAATGACAGACCAGCGAAAGCACCTTCTAATACAACTTTTCCATCGTCATTTACAGCATCTAATACAGTAGGCATCATGATGAAGTAAGATACTAAGGCAACAGCAGCACCCTGAATTTTATCTCCACCAAATTCTCTGGCCATAGCATAACCAGTACCTAAACATGTTAATAAACCAGTACAGTTGAATGTTGCACGTGATACGGCTTTAAACCACTGTTCCCAACCAGCACCCAATACGCCATTCCAGAAGTTTTCCCATCCTGGAATTGGGAAGTTAGCAATCAGCAAGAAGATAGAACCAACGATCAATAATGGAGTAGCAATCAAGAAACCATCACGGATAGCGATCAGGACACGATTCTTACTCAAAACATCGGACATTGGCATTAATAGTTTTTCTAGCTTGTCGAACATTTTATTTCCTCCTCGTTTTGTTTGTTTAAAAAATTTATTTACGCGCGTTAAATTTTTTACACTCCTATTATAATCGGTAAATACCTTCCGTGGGATGAAAAACATTTCCTAACTTATAGGAAATCATTTTTTCTTTCTTATTATATATTTTATATGCCTATTTTATCGGTTATATAAGAAATCATATAATATAAGGCTGCCAAAAATTTTCCTAATAAAAAGACAGCACGGAAATGCTGCCTTAGGATTAAAATGCTTTATAGTTTCCTGTTTTATGCTCTAACTGATAGACTTTTGTACCGCCGATAAAATCATGCAGCATTCTACGGTTAGGATTTGTCCATGTTACAACAATAGATAACAATGTCATGAAGTAACATACATAAGAAATAAATTTAGGATAATCGATACCAGCAGTCAAAACTACCAGCTGGATCACATAAGTTGTGGTAAATGCAGCACCTTCGATAAATGTCATGGCGAATACATTACGTAACAACAATGCTTTTAATGTGACATCACTACCATCCATCATCACAATTTTATAATTCAATAAACGTTTTGCGGGTGTCTGGCCTGGCCATACCTTTAAAGGAATGACAACATAATACAGGATATACAATAAGAATACCAATGCAGTTATCAGATAAACGTATGGTAATGGCAACCCAGCGAGTACCTGTGTGGTTTCTGTAGAGCCGGTTACTCTTGATTCAATAAATACAAGAGGAATAACAGCCAGTACATTCGCTAAAAAGAAATCCATCAGATAGCCAAAGAAACGGCGAAGATTACCAACAGGTGGAAAGTTTTCATCTAGTTTAGAGCCTTGTTTACTCATTAACTTTACAGTTAAACGATCAATGAAGCCCAGCTTTGGTTCATTATATACTTTCTTGCTTTTGCCTTTTGGCTCGTTATATATTTTGTTTGCTTTCTTTGTATTTGTCATCATCGCATATCCTCCTTATTCTACGATACGATTGATAAAATCATTGTAGTCTTTACTTTCTAACAGTGTCGCAAAGCGATTGGCATCTGATACTGCATTAGACAGCCAGTCGAAAAACATCTTTAACATATAGCGGTCTTCTTCATTGATTGCCAACAGAATAACCAGTTTCACATCAAATGCACCCCATGGTATCGGCTTTTTCAATACCGCTACAGAGATATTTGATTTTTTACTCAAGACATCAAAGCTGTGTGGTACCGCAAAGGAATAGGTAAAGGAAGTTGGTGACATAGATTCCCTTTTTAATACGGATTCTTTAAAATCCTTTGGTGTATAGCCTGCTTCATATAAGTTATCACACATAAAATTGATGACATCTTCACTGCTGGCTGCTTCTAAATCAGTATAAAAGAACTTTGGATCGATCATACCTTTGATTCCTTCCTGAAATTCTTTTTGGAATCGTTTTTTATCTAATAAGTTTAATGCCTGAAAAATACGACTTTCATCTTCTAGATTCACGAATAGTGAAATCTGAATGGTTGTGATATCTAAGTCATGTTTTAATGGCAGGGTGGTTAAAATCAAATCTGGTTTGATACGCAGAATGGCTTTTTCTTCAAAGAAATTCAAGCATTCCACAATTCCCATTCGTTCCCCAAAGCGGGTTTCTACCTTACGCACACACATATTGCTTAGTGCCTGATCATGTGGATATATCATAACAACACGGTATTTTCCTGATAAGTTTGCTCGTTCAAAAGCAGAACCTAAATGCAAAGATAAGAAACCAATTTCATTTTCATTAATTTCTTCACCCAGCTGTTCTTCTAGATAACGGGCAACACGTACCCCCATTTCAAATACCAGAGGATATTTACGTTTGATTTCCTGTAAATATACATTAGATACTTCCACATGCTTCATCTGGCGTTCCATCAATGACTGCATATGCATTTTTAAGCCTATCTTTAAATCTGAATCCTGACAAAAATCGATGTCAAAATCATTATGGATAATCTCCAACATACCTTCTACGATTTCATCACTGCTCATAGAATGACTCATGGAAACCAAGTCTTTGGTATAATTGGTTCCTTTCTTCCCCATCAGTAATAATGCCAATAAGGCAACTTCATCATCTACGATTTCTATACGGATTTTCTTAGCCACACTGTGGAAAAATTCTTCCGCAATTTTATATTCCTGACTTTGTTTTAATTCTTCATTTTTGCGATCCGTCTGTATGTAGTTTCTTCGGATAATTCGTTCTATCGCAATGCCTACATGAATCATCAACATTGGGAATGCCATTTCTCTGACATGATAGTTATGTTTATCTAATGTCTGTTCTAGAATATCTTTGATTAATAATAAATCAAAATCCTTATATAATGCCGCAAGGTTATTTAAATTCAAGAAATTTCCCTGTGTTTCTTCTGCCAGCAAGTCTTTATATAATTTACGTTTACTTTCCTCCGCACCTTCTAAATGGATAAAATTCTTGCTCCTTACCAATTTCAGCTGTGGATATGGTTCTATCATTTTTTTGATACGTTTAATGTCATTATCAATCGAGTATTCACTCACAAAAACTTTATCTTGTAACGATGTGATATTTAATTCATTCTTTTCAAACAACAACTCCTGTATGATATATACACAGCGTTCATGCGGTGTTTGAGGAATGGGTTCAGCTAATTCAATATCTAATGTACGAAATACTTCTGTGTTCAGATGATATCCATAGCGTAAATTGCTTTCTATCAGGTTTTCATCATAGTATCGGTTGATAGCGTCCATGTCACTGCGAATGGTACGATCACTTACATTCAAAAGTTTACTCAATTCTTTTCCTGTAATCCATTCATTCGCGTCATTCATCATCGCAATGATTCTCTCTTGTCGTTTATTCAATGCCATTGTATGCACGCCCCTTCCATTTATATTATAATGAAATTTAAAAGGGAAAAGCCCAACTTGGTTTCCTAACTGCTAGGAAATTTCCGTAGTAAGAATTTCCTAGGACTAGGAAGATGTTTTCGACTTGTTTTGCGTTTCAACGATTATAATGGTACATGAAAAAGAAGAGGAGAATAGAAGATGAAAAATAAAAAAATTCGATTTCTGCTGTGTTTAGGAGGGGTATTGCTGAGTTCTCTGCTTCAGACATATGTCATCAAAGCATTCATTCAGCCCAGCAATTTACTAAGCAGCGGTTTCACAGGTGTAGCGATCCTGATTGATAAAATAGCAAGCTTATACGGACATTCTATTTCTACATCTGTATGTATTCTGGTACTAAATATCCCAGTTGCGCTGGCTTGTTATAAAAGTATATCCAAAAAGTTTACTTTATTATCCACAATACAGTTCTTTATGACATCTTTATTATTGAAAGTATGTGAATTTAATCCTTTGTTCAATGATTTGATTCTAAATGTTGTATTCGGTGGATTCTTATATGGTATCAGTGTAGTACTGGCATTAAAATCCAATGCAAGTACCGGGGGTACTGACTTTATCGCACTTTATGTATCCAATAAGATCAATCGTTCTATCTGGGAACAGGTATTTATCTTCAATGCCTTGATTCTGTGTATCTTTGGCTATATGTTTGGATGGATTTATGCTGGTTATTCTATCGTATTCCAGTTTATTTCCACTAAGACGATTTCTACCTTCCATCACCGTTATGAACGTGTAACCTTACAGATTACAACACAAGATCCTGAAAATGTTGTGGATAACTATGTTGACCATTTCCGTCATGGTATCTCTTGTATCCAGGGATATGGTGGGTTTAGTAAGAAAAAAATGTACCTATTGATTACCGTTATTTCTTCTTATGAAATATCTGATGCTGTTCATTGTATACAGGAGGTAGATCCACACGCAATCGTCAATGTCTTACGTACAGAACAGTTCTATGGAGGGTTTTATCAACAACCAATGGATTAGAAACAGCAAATCGCTGTTTCTTTTTTTCATATGAAAAATAGCATAAAAATCTAGTTATCCGCATAAAAACTGGACTTATCACACTTTATCAAGGTCAAAACCACTCAATTTACTACTAATTTACTACTTATGAATGAGCTTTGATACGACGATTTATCCTTGAAAAGTGAAGATATAAAGATACTTCCAATAAAATTTGAATATTTAATAGGTAGACACTTCAAAAAATGAGGTGTCTATTTTTTTACCCGATTTTGAAAGGAAGTGAACTTATGAAAACAAAAAATCAAGAATCAAAAGGTCGTTCCCCACTCTTTAAGACCATCAAACATTCATTCAGCCAATAAAAAAGAAAGGATAGGTAAAAATATGGAACTTAAATTTGTGATTCCCAACATGGAAAAAACATTCGGCAATTTAGAATTTGCTGGCGAGGATAAAGTCGTTCAGCGAAGAATCAACGGACGGCTAACTGTCTTATCAAGAAGCTATAATCTCTATTCTGATGTTCAAAGAGCAGATGATATTGTGGTGGTGCTTCCTGCTGAAGCTGGCGAAAAACATTTCGGCTTTGAGGAACGTGTGAAGTTAGTCAATCCACGTATTACCGCAGAGGGCTACAAAATCGGCACTCGTGGTTTTACAAATTACCTTTTACATGCTGACGACATGATAAAAGAATAAAGAAAGAGAGGAAAAATGATGAGATTAGCAAATGGCATTGTATTAGATAAAGACACGACTTTTGGAGAATTGAAATTCTCTGCTCTACGTCGTGAAGTGAGAATCCAAAATGAAGACGGGTCGGTTTCAGATGAAATCAAGGAACGTACCTATGACTTAAAATCCAAAGGACAAGGACGCATGATTCAAGTAAGTATTCCTGCCAGCGTGCCTTTGAAAGAGTTTGATTATAACGCACGGGTGGAACTTATCAATCCCATTGCGGACACCGTTGCTACTGCCACCTATCAAGGAGCAGATGTTGACTGGTATATCAAGGCAGACGATATTGTGCTGACAAAGGATTCTAGTTCATTCAAAGCTCAACCACAAGCAAAGAAAGAACCGACACAAGACAAATAGTCGCTAGGTAGAAAGGAGACTTTTTCGCATGAAACAGCGTGGTAAAAGGATTCGCCCATCTGGTAAAGATTTAGTCTTTCATTTTACGATAGCGTCACTCCTGCCTGTTTTCCTGCTGGTTGTCGGACTGTTTCATGTGAAGACAATCCAGCAGATCAACTGGCAAGATTTTAACCTATCACAAGCAGATAAGATTGACATTCCCTATTTAATTATCAGTTTCAGTGTCGCAATTCTTATCTGCTTGCTGGTAGCGTTTGTATTCAAACGGGTTCGCTATGATACGGTTAAACAACTTTACCACCGTCAAAAACTGGCAAAGATGATACTTGAAAACAAGTGGTATGAATCTGAACAGGTCAAAACAGAGGGTTTCTTTAAAGATAGTGCTGGTCGTACAAAGGAAAAGATAACCTACTTCCCTAAAATGTATTATCGACTTAAAAATGGCTTGATACAGATACGGGTGGAAATCACGCTGGGAAAATATCAAGACCAACTCTTACACTTGGAAAAGAAATTAGAGAGTGGCTTGTACTGTGAGCTGACGGATAAAGAGTTAAAGGATTCCTATGTGGAATATACTTTGCTCTATGACACCATAGCCAGTCGTATTTCTATTGATGAAGTAGAAGCTAAAGATGGTAAACTTCGCTTAATGAAAAACGTATGGTGGGAATATGATAAGCTCCCTCATATGTTGATTGCTGGTGGTACAGGTGGCGGTAAAACTTACTTTATACTGACACTGATTGAAGCCTTGCTTCATACAGATTCAAAACTGTATATTCTTGACCCGAAAAATGCTGATCTTGCGGACTTAGGTTCTGTGATGGCAAATGTCTACTATAGAAAAGAAGACTTGCTTTCTTGCATTGAAACATTCTATGAAGAAATGATGAAACGTAGTGAGGAAATGAAGCAGATGAAGAACTATAAGACTGGCAAAAATTATGCTTACTTAGGTCTCCCGGCACACTTCTTAATCTTTGATGAATACGTCGCTTTCATGGAAATGCTGGGAACAAAAGAAAACACCGCAGTTATGAATAAGCTGAAACAGATTGTCATGTTAGGTCGTCAAGCTGGCTTCTTTCTAATACTGGCTTGTCAACGTCCAGACGCAAAATATTTAGGCGACGGAATCCGTGATCAGTTTAATTTCAGAGTGGCTTTAGGTCGTATGTCTGAAATGGGCTATGGCATGATGTTTGGCAGTGACGTACAAAAGGATTTCTTCTTAAAGCGAATCAAAGGTCGTGGCTATGTTGATGTAGGAACAAGTGTCATATCAGAGTTTTATACTCCCCTTGTACCAAAAGGATATGATTTCTTGGAGGAAATTAAAAAGTTATCCAACAGCAGACAGTCCACGCAGGCGACGTGCGAAGCGGAAGTCGCAGGTGTGGACTGATCTTGCTGGCTGGTGTGGCAATAGCCACGCCAGCACTTAACCCCCCGTATCTAACAGGGGGGTACAAATCGACAGGAAACAGTCAAAAAAACATTAGAAAATCCTTTGGTTACAAGGGATTTACAAAATTTCAGCGTATGTCAAATGGGCTTTAAAAGTTGACATACGCCTTTTTGATTGGAGGGATTTTTACTGAATGAACAAACTTGGTTACAGCATTTAAAAGAAAAACGCTTGGCTTATGGACTATCTCAAAACCGTTTAGCTGTTGCGACTGGTATTACAAGGCAGTATCTAAGCGATATTGAAACAGGAAAAGTCAAGCCATCAGAGGATTTACAGCAGTCCCTTTGGGAAGCTCTGGAACGCTTCAATCCCGACGCTCCCCTTGAAATGCTGTTTGATTATGTAAGAATTCGCTTTCCGACAACAGACGTACAGCAGGTGGTCGAAAACATCTTACAACTGAAACTGTCCTATTTTCTTCATGAGGACTATGGTTTCTATTCTTATTCAGAGCATTATGCTTTAGGCGACATATTCGTCCTTTGCTCCCATGAACTGGACAAAGGAGTTCTGGTGGAATTGAAAGGTCGTGGGTGCAGACAATTTGAAAGCTATCTTCTGGCACAACAAAGAAGCTGGTATGAGTTCTTTATGGACGTTTTGGTGGCTGGCGGTGTGATGAAACGCCTTGACCTTGCCATTAACGATAAGACAGGGATTTTAAATATCCCTGTACTCACTGAAAAGTGCCAACAGGAAGAATGTATCTCCGTCTTCCGCAGTTTTAAAAGCTATCGCAGTGGCGAACTGGTACGCAAAGAGGAAAAGGAATGTATGGGAAACACCCTCTATATCGGTTCATTACAAAGTGAAGTTTATTTCTGTATCTATGAAAAGGACTACGAGCAGTACAAGAAAAATGATATTCCCATTGAAGACGCAGAAGTAAAAAACCGTTTTGAGATTCGATTGAAAAATGAGCGTGCCTATTATGCAGTCCGTGATTTACTCGTCTATGACAATCCAGAGCATACCGCCTTTAAAATTATCAATCGGTATATCCGTTTTGTAGATAAAGACGATTCCAAACCTCGTTCTGATTGGAAACTGAATGAAGAATGGGCTTGGTTTATTGGGAACAACCGTGAACGATTAAAACTAACCACAAAACCAGAGCCTTACTCTTTCCAGCGGACGCTGAACTGGCTTTCCCATCAAGTCGCACCCACTTTAAAGGTTGCGATTAAACTTGATGAAATCAACCAGACGCAGGTTGTGAAAGACATTCTCGACCATGCGAAACTGACAGACCGGCATGAGCAGATTTTGAAGCAACAGTCGGCAAAAGATAAGGACGTGATAACGACAAAGAAATAACCTAAACACAAATTCATTGAATATAGAGAGGAGAACATTTTTATGAATTTTGGACAAAACCTTTATAACTGGTTTCTATCAAACGCTCAATCACTGGTACTTTTAGCAATCGTTGTGATTGGCTTGTATCTTGGCTTCAAGCGTGAGTTCAGTAAACTCATTGGCTTTCTCATTATTGCGATTATTGCGGTAGGCTTAGTCTTCAACGCTGCTGGAGTAAAAGACATTTTACTAGAGCTATTCAATCGCATTATTGGTGCTTAAATTAAACCGTTATTTTGTGGAATATAAGTGGTTTTCTTATGTTCCGCAAAAGAATGGTACACCAAACGAAGTGCGGTAGGGATTTTTGAATCTCTATAAAGAAAGGACGTGTGAATACATGGACGATATGCAAGTCTACATTGCCAATTTAGGCAAATACAATGAGGGCGAATTAGTTGGTGCATGGTTTACCTTTCCCATTGATTTTGAGGAAGTCAAAGAGAAAATCGGCTTGAATGATGAATATGAGGAATACGCCATTCATGATTACGAGTTACCCTTTACGGTTGACGAATACACTTCTATTAGCGAACTCAATCGCCTATGGGAAATGGTATCGGAGTTGCCAGAAGAACTACAATCGGAGCTATCTGCTCTGCTCACTCATTTTTCAAGTATTGAAGAATTAAGCGAACATCAAGAAGATATTATCATTCATTCCGATTGTGATGATATGTCTGACGTGGCACGCTACTACATTGAAGAAACGGGTGCTTTAGGCGAAGTGCCAGCCAGTCTTCAAAACTATATTGATTATGAATCCTATGGTCGGGATTTAGACCTTTCGGGAACGTTTATCTCAACCAATCACGGGATTTTTGAAATCGTCTATTAAATCTGTCGGTACATTCTTACTGGCAGATTTTCTTGTTTACGGGGTAGTCAAAAGACTATCCCCATTTTTATGAAAGGATTGATTACATGAAGAAAATACGAAGCTATACCAGTATCTGGTCTGTTGAGAAAGTGTTGTACTCCATCAATGACTTTAGACTTCCGTTTCCCATAACCTTTACGCAAATGACATGGTTTGTCGTGTCACTCTTTGCAGTTATGATACTTGGCAACTTGCCCCCTCTTTCTATGATAGAGGGAGCATTTCTCAAATACTTTGGGATTCCTGTGGCTTTCACATGGTTTATGTCTACAAAAACCTTTGATGGTAAAAAGCCTTATGGATTTTTGAAGTCTGTCATTGCTTATGCACTGCGACGAAAACTGACCTATGCAGGAAAAAAAGTAACGCTTGGCAGAAACCAGCCACAAGAAGCCATTACAGCAGTTAGGAGTGAATTTTATGGCATATCCAATTAAATATATTGAAAACAATCTGGTCTGGAATAAAGATGGGGAATGTTACGCTTACTATGAGCTTGTTCCCTACAATTACTCATTTCTAAGTCCGGAACAGAAAATACAAGTACATGATTCTTTCAGACAGCTTATCGCACAAAATCGTGATGGCAAGATTCATGCTTTACAAATCAGTACAGAATCCAGCATACTTTCTGCACAAGAACGTTCCAAAAATGAAGTCACTGGAAAGCTCAAAACGGTTGCCTATGACAAAATCGACCAACAGACAGACGCTTTAATATCCATGATTGGCGAAAATCAAGTGGACTACCGTTTCTTTATCGGTTTTAAGTTGCTTCTCAACGATCAGGAGTTTTCTATGAAAAGTCTTACCGTTGAAGCAAAAAATGCTTTTACTGATTTTGTCTATGATGTGAACCATAAGCTGATGGGCGATTTTGTTAGTATGAGTAATGATGAAATCCTGCGTTTTCAGAAGATGGAAAAGCTTTTAGAAAATAAAATCTCCCGTCGTTTCAAAATCCGAAGATTAGATAAGGACGACTTCGGCTATCTGATTGAACACCTTTACGGACAGACAGGCACTGCCTATGAAGAGTATGAGTATCCTCTATCAAAGAAAAAGCTGGAACATGAAACACTGATTAAAACCTATGACCTCATTAAGCCTACTCGCTGTCTGGTGGAAGAAAAACAGCGATATTTGAAAATCCAGCAGGAAGACGAAACCGCCTATGTAGCTTACTTTACCATCAACAGTATTGTCGGCGAACTGGACTTCCCGTCCTCTGAAATCTTCTACTACCAGCAACAGCAATTTACCTTTCCGATTGATACGTCAATGAATGTGGAAATTGTAGCGAATCGTAAAGCCCTATCTACTGTCCGCAATAAAAAGAAAGAACTGAAAGACTTGGATAACCACGCATGGCAAAGTGATAATGAAACCAGCTCTAATGTGGCGGAAGCTCTGGAAAGTGTGAACGAGCTGGAAACCAATTTAGACCAAAGCAAGGAATCTATGTATAAGCTGTCCTATGTTGTAAGGGTATCAGCAAATGACCTTGACGAACTTAAACGTCGTTGTAATGAAGTGAAAGATTTCTATGATGATTTGAGCGTGAAACTGGTACGACCTTTTGGGGATATGCTGGGCTTACATGAAGAATTTTTACCTGCCAGCAAAAGATATATGAATGACTATATTCAATACGTGACCTCTGATTTCCTCGCTGGTTTAGGTTTTGGTGCTACTCAAATGCTGGGTGAAAATGAGGGGATTTATGTTGGCTACAGCTTAGATACTGGACGCAATGTCTATCTGAAACCTGCTCTTGCCAGTCAAGGGGTTAAGGGTTCAGTAACCAATGCGTTAGCGTCTGCCTTTGTCGGTTCGCTGGGTGGTGGTAAATCCTTTGCGAATAACCTTATCGTCTATTATGCAGTGCTTTATGGGGCACAAGCAGTGATTGTAGACCCAAAAGCAGAACGTGGCAGATGGAAAGAAACCTTGCCAGAGATTTCCCATGAAATCAATATCGTCAATCTGACTTCTGATGAGAAAAACAAAGGCTTACTTGACCCTTATGTAATTATGAAAAATACCAAAGATTCTGAATCACTGGCTATTGATATTTTGACATTCCTTACGGGGATTTCCTCTCGTGATGGGGAACGCTTCCCAATCCTTAGAAAAGCCATTCGTGCAGTAACCAATAGTGAAGTGCGAGGGTTGATGAAAGTGATTGAAGAATTACGGGTTGAGAATACGCCACTAAGTACCAGCATAGCCGACCATATCGAAAGTTTTACAGACTATGACTTTGCCCATCTGCTTTTTAGTGATGGTTATGTAGAGCAGTCTATCAGCCTTGAAAAACAACTGAACATTATACAGGTTGCCGACTTGGTACTTCCTGACAAGGAAACTTCCTTTGAGGAATATACCACAATGGAGTTACTATCGGTAGCAATGCTGATTGTCATTAGTACCTTTGCGTTGGACTTTATCCATACAGACCGAAGTATTTTCAAGATTGTAGACTTAGACGAAGCATGGAGCTTCTTACAGGTGGCACAAGGGAAAACACTATCTATGAAGCTGGTTCGTGCTGGTCGTGCTATGAACGCTGGGGTATATTTCGTGACCCAAAATACAGATGACCTCTTAGATGAAAAACTGAAAAATAACCTCGGCTTAAAATTTGCCTTTCGTTCCACTGACCTTAACGAGATTAAAAAAACCCTTGCCTTTTTTGGTGTAGACCCAGAGGACGAAAACAATCAGAAGCGATTGCGTGATTTGGAAAACGGGCAATGCCTTATCAGTGATTTATATGGTCGTGTCGGTGTGATACAGTTCCACCCTGTATTTGAAGAACTGCTCCATGCCTTTGATACCAGACCACCTGTGCGAAAAGAGGTGTAAATGTGAAACCATCAATATTAAACAGAATAAAATCAAACTGGACGCTGAAACGTCTAGGTAAAGTGGCAATGACAGTGGCTTTCACACTTGTGATTGCCATTTTTCTTTTAGCCATGCTGGGAACGGTGGTTCAAGCTGCGGGCTTGGTAGATGATACGGTCAATGTGGCAAATGAATACAGCCGATACCCACTTGAAAACTATCAACTGGATTTTTATGTGGATAATAGCTGGGGCTGGCTACCGTGGAACTGGTCGGACGGAATTGGAAAACAAGTCATGTATGGACTATATGCCATTACCAATTTTATTTGGACAATCAGTCTTTATGTTTCCAATGCGACGGGTTACTTAGTACAGGAAGCCTATTCCTTAGACTTCATTTCCGCTACAGCAGATTCCATTGGCAAGAATATGCAGACCCTTGCAGGGGTTACGCCTAGTGGACTATCAACAGAGGGTTTCTATGTTGGATTCCTTTTACTCTTGATTTTGGTTCTTGGGGTTTATGTTGCCTATACAGGACTGATAAAGAGAGAAACCACAAAGGCAATTCATGCCCTCATGAATTTTGTGCTGGTTTTTATCCTATCGGCTTCCTTTATTGCCTATGCTCCCGATTATATTAAGAAAATCAATGACTTTTCATCAGACATCAGCAACGCTAGTTTGTCACTGGGTACAAAAATTGTCATGCCCCATTCAGATAGTCAAGGCAAGGACAGTGTGGACTTGATACGTGACAGCCTATTTTCCATACAGGTTCAGCAACCGTGGCTACTGCTTCAATATAACAGTTCAGACATTGAAAGTATTGGTATTGACCGTGTGGAAAGCCTGCTCTCAACCAGTCCAGATTCCAACAATGGGGAAGACAGAGAAAAAATTGTTGCGGAAGAAATTGAAGATAGAAGCAATACCAATATGACGATTACAAAGACGATTAACCGTTTAGGTACAGTCTTCTTCCTATTTGTCTTCAATATTGGGATTTCCATATTTGTATTCCTATTAACAGGAATCATGATTTTCTCGCAGGTACTTTTTATCATCTATGCTATGTTTCTGCCTGTGAGCTTTATTTTAAGCATGATTCCATCATTTGATGGTATGTCAAAACGAGCCATAACAAAGCTCTTTAATACCATTTTGACACGAGCTGGAATCACATTGATTATTACGACAGCATTTAGTATTTCAACCATGCTCTATACCTTATCGGCTGGTTATCCGTTCTTTTTGATTGCTTTTCTACAGATTGTGACCTTTGCAGGAATCTACTTTAAGCTGGGCGATTTAATGAGTATGTTTTCTCTACAGAGTAACGATTCTCAAAGTGTGGGAAGTCGTATGATGAGAAAACCTCGTATGCTTATGCACGCTCACATGCACCGTCTACAGCGGAAACTTGGACGCTCCGTGACTGCTTTAGGGGCTGGGTCTGCCATTGCCAGTGCTACGGGTAAAAAAGGACAGTCGGGTTCGGGAAGTTCTGCGAGTACACAAGCAGATCACTCTCGACCAAACGGGCAGGAAAAATCAACACTAGGAAAGCGTATCGGTCAAACCATCGGTACAGTAGCTGATACCAAAGACAGAATGGTAGATACTGCTGGTAATTTGAAAGAACAGGTTAAGGATTTGCCGACCAATGCAAGATATGCAGTATATCAAGGAAAATCTAAAGTGACGGATAATGTCCATGATTTAACCAGAAGTATTTCTCAAACCAAAGCGGATAAAGCCAGTGGACGCAAGAAACAGCAGGAACAAAGACGGAAAACCATTGCGGAGCGTCGCTCTGAAATGGAACAGGTCAAACAGAAAAAACAGCCAGCTTCTTCCGTTCATGAAAGACCAGCCACTAAGCAAGAACAATCTCATGATGGACAGACTTCAAGGCAAACAACTGTACAGGCTTCCTATAGGGAATCTCAACAAGCCAAACAAGAGCGTCCAACAGTTAAGTCCGATTCTTCAAGTTTAAAAACGGAACGTCAAAGTAATACAGTTCAAGAAAGAACGGTTCAAAAGCCAGTAACTTCAACTGCACCAACAGATAGAGCTTCACAACGTTCAATCACAAAAGAACGTCAGTCTACTGTTCAAAGAGTACCACTACAAAATATAAAAAGTAGACCACCAATCAAAACCGCCACCATTAAGAAAGGCAGTAAGAAACCATGAAGCTGAAAACTTTAGTGATTGGTGGTTCGGGATTATTCTTGATGGTCTTCTCACTGCTTCTGTTTGTCGCCATTTTATTTTCAGATGAACAAGATGGCGGTTTTTCCAACATTCACTATGGCGGTGTGGATGTTTCCGCAGAAGTGCTGGCTCATAAGCCTATGGTAGAAAAAGTTGCCAAAGAATATGGAATTGAAGAATACGTCAATATACTTCTTGCGATTATACAGGTGGAATCGGGTGGTACAGCAGAAGATGTTATGCAGTCCTCGGAATCCCTCGGTCTTCCACCTAATTCATTGAGTACAGAAGAATCCATTAAGCAAGGTGTGAAGTATTTCAGTGAGTTATTAGCCAGTAGCGAAAGGCTTGGTGTAGATTTAGAATCGGTTATCCAGTCCTACAATTATGGTGGTGGTTTCTTAGGATATGTGGCTAATCGTGGGAATAAATATACCTTTGAACTGGCTCAAAGTTTCTCAAAAGAGTATTCGGGTGACGAAAAAGTGTCTTACCCCAATCCCATAGCCATACCTATCAATGGGGGCTGGCGATACAATTACGGGAATATGTTTTATGTGCAACTGGTAACGCAGTATCTTGTCACAACAGAGTTTAATGATGATACAGTACAAGCCATCATGGACGAAGCTCTGAAATTTGAAGGCTGGAAGTATGTCTATGGCGGAGCTTCCCCGACTACCTCTTTTGATTGTAGCGGACTGACACAATGGACGTATGGAAAAGCTGGAATCAACTTACCACGAACAGCACAACAGCAATATGATGTAACCCGGCATATCCCATTATTGGAAGCAAAAGCCGGCGATTTGGTTTTCTTTCATTCTACCTATAACGCTGGCTCTTATATTACTCATATCGGGATTTATTTAGGCGATAACCGTATGTTTCATGCAGGCGACCCTATCGGTTATGCCGACTTAACAAGCTCTTACTGGCAACAGCATTTAGTGGGAGCAGGACGAATCAAACAATAAGAAAGGACGATTCAATGATGAAATTCGGAAAAAATCAGAATACAGAAAAACAGACACCAAAGGAAAAGAAACCTCGTGTCTATAAGGTCAATCCTCGTAAAAAGGTTGTGATTGTCCTATGGGTACTTTTAGGACTTAGTTTCAGCTTTGCGATATTCAAGCACTTTACAGCCATTGATACCCATACCATTCATGAAACCACCATCATAGAAAAGGAATATGTCGATACTCATCATGTGGAAAATTTTGTAGAGAACTTTGCGAAAGTCTACTATTCATGGGAACTAAACGACAAGTCCATTGATAATCGCATAGAAAACCTGAAAGCATATCTGACAGAGGAACTTCAAGCTCTGAATGTCGATACAGTTCGTAAAGATATTCCTGTATCGTCTTCTGTAAAAGGATTTCAGATATGGACGGTAGAAGCAGATGGCGACAATCAATTTGATGTAACCTACAGTGTAGACCAACTCATTACAGAGGGGGAAAATACAAAGACCGTCCACTCTGCTTATATAGTGAGTGTCTATGTAGACAGTACTGGAAATATGGTCCTCATTAAGAATCCGACCATTACTAGCATACCAAAGAAATCAGACTATAAACCAAAAGCTATTGAAAGTGAGGGTACGGTTGATTCCATTACAACCAATGAAATCAATGAGTTTTTAACGACGTTCTTCAAGCTCTATCCTACAGCGACAGCCAGTGAACTTTCCTACTATGTGAATGACGGGATATTAAAACCAATCGGAAAAGAGTACATCTTTCAAGAACTGGTAAATCCTATTTACAATCGTAAGGATAATCAAGTCACGGTATCGCTGACAGTGGAGTATATCGACCAGCAGACCAAAGCAACGCAGGTATCTCAATTTGATTTGGTACTTGAAAAGAACGGGAGTAATTGGAAGATTATAGAATAACAAATATTGGTACATTATTACAGCTATTTTGTAATCACGTACTCTCTTTGATAAAAAATTGGAGATTCCTTTACAAATATGCTCTTACGTGCTATTATTTAAGTGACTATTTAAAAGGAGTTAATAAATATGCGGCAAGGTATTCTTAAATAAACTGTCAATTTGATAGCGGGAACAAATAATTAGATGTCCTTTTTTAGGAGGGCTTAGTTTTTTGTACCCAGTTTAAGAATACCTTTATCATGTGATTCTAAAGTATCCAGAGAATATCTGTATGCTTTGTATACCTATGGTTATGCATAAAAATCCCAGTGATAAAAGTATTTATCACTGGGATTTTTATGCCCTTTTGGGTTTTTGAATGGAGGAAAATCACATGAAAATTATTAATATTGGAGTTTTAGCTCATGTTGATGCAGGAAAAACTACCTTAACAGAAAGCTTATTATATAACAGTGGAGCGATTACAGAATTAGGAAGCGTGGACAAAGGTACAACGAGGACGGATAATACGCTTTTAGAACGTCAGAGAGGAATTACAATTCAGACAGGAATAACCTCTTTTCAGTGGGAAAATACGAAGGTGAACATCATAGACACGCCAGGACATATGGATTTCTTAGCAGAAGTATATCGTTCATTATCAGTTTTAGATGGGGCAATTCTACTGATTTCTGCAAAAGATGGCGTACAAGCACAAACTCGTATATTATTTCATGCACTTAGGAAAATGGGGATTCCCACAATCTTTTTTATCAATAAGATTGACCAAAATGGAATTGATTTATCAACGGTTTATCAGGATATTAAAGAGAAACTTTCTGCCGAAATTGTAATCAAACAGAAGGTAGAACTGTATCCTAATATGTGTGTGACGAACTTTACCGAATCTGAACAATGGGATACGGTAATAGAGGGAAACGATGACCTTTTAGAGAAATATATGTCCGGTAAATCATTAGAAGCATTGGAACTCGAACAAGAGGAAAGCATAAGATTTCAGAATTGTTCTCTGTTCCCTCTTTATCATGGAAGTGCAAAAAGTAATATAGGGATTGATAACCTTATAGAAGTTATTACTAATAAATTTTATTCATCAACACATCGAGGTCCGTCTGAACTTTGCGGAAATGTTTTCAAAATTGAATATACAAAAAAAAGACAACGTCTTGCATATATACGCCTTTATAGTGGAGTACTACATTTACGAGATTCGGTTAGAGTATCAGAAAAAGAAAAAATAAAAGTTACAGAAATGTATACTTCAATAAATGGTGAATTATGTAAGATTGATAGAGCTTATTCTGGAGAAATTGTTATTTTGCAAAATGAGTTTTTGAAGTTAAATAGTGTTCTTGGAGATACAAAACTATTGCCACAGAGAAAAAAGATTGAAAATCCGCACCCTCTACTACAAACAACTGTTGAACCGAGTAAACCTGAACAGAGAGAAATGTTGCTTGATGCCCTTTTGGAAATCTCAGATAGTGATCCGCTTCTACGATATTACGTGGATTCTACGACACATGAAATTATACTTTCTTTCTTAGGGAAAGTACAAATGGAAGTGATTAGTGCACTGTTGCAAGAAAAGTATCATGTGGAGATAGAACTAAAAGAGCCTACAGTCATTTATATGGAGAGACCGTTAAAAAATGCAGAATATACCATTCACATCGAAGTGCCGCCAAATCCTTTCTGGGCTTCCATTGGTTTATCTGTATCACCGCTTCCGTTGGGAAGTGGAATGCAGTATGAGAGCTCGGTTTCTCTTGGATACTTAAATCAATCGTTTCAAAATGCAGTTATGGAGGGGATACGCTATGGCTGTGAACAAGGATTGTATGGTTGGAATGTGACGGACTGTAAAATCTGTTTTAAGTATGGCTTATACTATAGCCCTGTTAGTACCCCAGCAGATTTTCGGATGCTTGCTCCTATTGTATTGGAACAAGTCTTAAAAAAAGCTGGAACAGAATTGTTAGAGCCATATCTTAGTTTTAAAATTTATGCGCCACAGGAATATCTTTCACGAGCATACAACGATGCTCCTAAATATTGTGCGAACATCGTAGACACTCAATTGAAAAATAATGAGGTCATTCTTAGTGGAGAAATCCCTGCTCGGTGTATTCAAGAATATCGTAGTGATTTAACTTTCTTTACAAATGGACGTAGTGTTTGTTTAACAGAGTTAAAAGGGTACCATGTTACTACCGGTGAACCTGTTTGCCAGCCCCGTCGTCCAAATAGTCGGATAGATAAAGTACGATATATGTTCAATAAAATAACTTAGTGTATTTTATGTTGTTATATAAATATGGTTTCTTGTTAAATAAGATGAAATATTCTTTAATAAAGATTTGAATTAAAGTGTAAAGGAGGAGATAGTTATTATAAACTACAAGTGGATATTGTGTCCTGTATGTGGAAATAAAACACGATTAAAGATAAGGGAAGATACTGAATTAAAAAAATTCCCCCTCTATTGTCCGAAATGCAGACAAGAAAATTTAATTGAAATAAAGCAGTTCAAAGTAACTGTGATTACAGAGCCAGACGCAAAGACGCAGAGCCGATAAAATGAGATTAATACAATCTCATTTTATCGGCTCTTTCCGTTATGTATGGATTCTTTTAATTAGTCTTCGATGTTTCTTGCTTCGTTGATACCGCTGGCTAAAGATTCCATTAAGGATAGTTCTTTGTCTGTAAAGCTATCCATGTATTTCTCTATCTGTAATCGTCGGGTGCTTTTTACCAAGTTATTAGCAGGTAAGAAAAATTCATCAACGGAAACATGAAGTAACGATACAAGGTCATAAAGAACTTGTATGCTGGGGTGTTGCCCCTTATTTTCAATATTAGTTAAGTAACGTGGGTCAATTTCAATCAATGCTCCCACTTGTTCACGAGTTAAACCTCGTTTCAATCGAGCTTCTTTAATGGCTAAACCAAAGGCTCTAAAATCATATTTATCTTCTTTTTTACGCATAATAGACCACCTCTATACATTTTACTGTTCCTATTGAATTAGAAACAGGTATAGAAAAACATGTTATATAGTTTATAGGTTCATATTTAATAAAAAGCACTACTAAACGCCAATAAAAAAAACCGTTATATGGTAGCAATGCCAATAAGTTAAGGGTATTGACAACAATGAAAAGTGATATCTAGTGAA
>NZ_QVFI01000023.1:0-67596 GCF_003433845.1 Absiella sp. AM09-50 | reverse complement strand
TGTATGCGGTTGCCATTCATAATGAGCCAGCCAGCGTCCTTGTTTTCCTCTGCTAAGCGTCTTAACTTGTTTTCTCCGATACGGAAATACTTTGACGCTTCTTCAATGGTAAGGGTATATTTTTCCCATACGGGAATATCCTGTGCATTACTCATAAAACACCCCCTCACTTTCGATTACATCTGCTATATCCGTACACATCTGTTCTACAAGCATTTCCTGTTTTTCGGAAAGGTTGGTACATTCATCAATCATTTTCATGTAGTTTGAGCCTGTCAGCCTGTCGATTTCCTCTATCATCACGATTGACGGCATGACCTGTCTTTCCAGCCATTGCAGAGTGCGTTCCATATTGACAGGTACGGGGTTCATTTCAAAAGGTAAACTGTCATGGGAAATGAATATCTCCCACAGCGGATAATCGGGAAATTGCACAAAATCAGTAATAAGGTAAAACACCAACCCATGAGGGTTATATGTCAATAACAATTCCTCAACTGCCTGTACTGCCTTTTTATCACGCAGACGAATTTCAAAACGGTTGATAATATCCGTATGTTTCTTTTTGGTTGCCTGTTCCTTTTGTTTTTCATACAGGCAGAAATATTTTGTGCTTGCCTTTGAGCCGATATAAAGGGTACTTGCTAAATTACGGTTTTTTCCGCTTAGTTTTCCACCTTGTACATTTTCATAGTTTTTACAGCGACAATCCGCACCGCCATTTTTGTATTTTTCAGACAAAACGGGAATATCCAGCAGACCGCACATATCATTGATTGCCAAGTCAAAACGTCGGATAACACCGCCACAGTCAAGACAGCGGTTTAAAAATGAATACCAATCCCTGTTCTGTGCCTGTAAGACATATTCCATGTTGCGTGAGCCTGCCCCTTTTAATTCTAAAAATACACCCATGTGTTCATCATCAGAAGCCATGACCTTGATTTCCCCGTAGGCATAATGCTCCTTATAGCCATAATACCCATAGTCATAATGGATAAAATAGTCCGCTTTCATGCCAAGCACCTTTCGGATAACTTCTAATGCGTCAGTCGTTGGAAAACGGACAGACAGATAATCAACGAGCAGATAAAAAGGCTTATCACAGACATAGTAATTCAGACAACGCAGGATAATGTTCTGTGTTTCTTTACTTGCGTTGGCTTTTCCGTTCTCAAAGCGGTTGATACTATATCTTGATACATGGGTAAGACTTGCAAGTTCTCCTTGTGAAAGACCGCTTGCAAGACGTTTGTTCTTCATTTCAAGTGCAAATTCTAAATTGTTCATTGTATTCCTCCAATCCCACAACAGCCTTGAAATACCTGTAAACCACTATTCAAAAGAATGTGAAATTACTATCTTCTTAAAACTTCTCATTACTACTCACAGGTTTGGGGTTGTATGGTTTTTGACTTGTCTTTTGTGAAATAGTGCCCCCCTGTTAGATAACGGGGGCACAGTCAAGGCTCGCAGGCTCGCCAGCCGACAAAGCATTTCTTCCCCTTGACACAAGGTGTCATGGCGGTAAGCCTGAGAGGCTTCCGCCACCGTGTCAGAAATACTTTGTCAGCAAGTCCTGTTTTGCCTTTTCTAACAAGTTCCATTTCAACCAATATTCATATCTACGGGTTTAATCAGATGGGTATTTCTTTTTGAATGTTTTTGTATTTCATGCTATTGTGCTTATTCACTCACAATAGCATAGTAATTCTTATATGCTTATTTGTCAATATCTTTTTTTGCCTTTACAAATCATATTAAGCATGATAGACTTATAACAGTGAAGATATAACGAGATATGGAGGGTTGTGCAATGAAAATAAGCCATTTAGGAAATAATATACAGACCATAAGAAAATTTAGGGGAATGAAACAACAGGAACTTGCGGACAAAATCGGTATCAATATGCAGAGCCTTTCCAAGATTGAAAGAGGGTTGAACTATCCTGCTTATGAAACGCTGGAAAAGATAATGGAAGTGCTGGACGTAACGCCGAATGAATTATTATCGGGAGAATGGAAGTATGTCAATCAGTCTGAAAAAGAAGTCTGTCAGTTTTTAAGAACAGAAGAACGTCTAAATGCAGAACTGAAACACGGACACTATGATAACTTCTTTGACAGCGAGGAAGAATGGCTGGAATATGAGTTGGAAAAGTTACGGGAATACATTACAGACTATATCAACGGGAAAAGCATTGAAGCGTCCGACCTTTACCCAATCAAAGAATTTATCCAGCATTTGAAGTTTCAAAAATTACTAGACCGCTATGATGATTTATACAGTATGGATATGTTTGGGGAAAGCATAGAGGGACATAAATATAGGACACCTTATCAAGTCGTGAAAATGATAAATCCGAACTCAAAAGAGGATATGGAACTGTTACGGGAAGTATTAAGGAATAACCATTTTGATGATGAGGACGAGTAATCTTTTTCCTCTTGCGAGAAGATACAGCAAACAAAAAGCCCGATCAAGAGTGCAAAGCACCACCAATGGTGGCAAGCTCTTGACAGGGCTTTTTCTTTTCTGTTGTGGGTACTCAAGAGGAAAAAAGGAAAAGTGTGATGTCTCAATTTTTTTATCTTGCACGCATAAAAAGATTGAAAGAGGTGTTTGTTTCCAGTATAATGTTTTTTGTATAGAAGCAAGGATTGAATTTTTTTGAAAGAAAGGGTTGACAGTCATGTTCACACATTGTTACGCTTGCGACAGACAGACAGACAGACAGACAGACAGACAGACAAGTAAATTCTGCCCTTTTTTCAATTCTATCAATAATAAACAGAACGCACAGATTATCCAGTTATAAGGGGGAGTTTGTGCGTTTTTCTATGCAAAGAATTTATGAAAAATAAGGAGTGAACAAACTATGAAGAAAAAACAAGTCCTTGCAGTAAGTTCCGCATTGATGATTGGAACAACAACTGCACTTACAGGGCTTCCTACTCCTGTCATGGCACAGGAAAACACAGAAGTTGTGCAGGAAGCCGTTGTAGAAGAAAACAAGACAGAGCAAGTTCCTGTGGAACAGAAAACAGAAAACGCAGAAGTACAAGAGAATATAACAGACAAGGAACAGGAAGAAACTGCTGAAAATGCAGAAACTTTAAAAGAAGAAAGTACAAAACAGGAAACACCTGCAACACCAGAAAAAGAAGTGGTTACCGAAGATAAGACCGTTGAAGCAAGCAAAAATACAGAAGTAAAAGCTGGAAGCATTGCTATTGATGAAACACATTTTCCAGACAAAGTATTTAGAGAACAAATCATTGCAGAATTTGATAAAGACGGCGATAGTGTGTTATCTGTTGATGAAATATCAAAAGCCCAATTCTTAAACTTACATGGTATGAAAACGATATCTTCATTAGAGGGTATTCAATATCTAACAAATTTGCAGTCTTTAGATGTTTCTACGACTTCTGTTTCAGACTTAAGTCCGGTTAAAAACTCATCTTATGGAAGAAGTTTTAATTGATGATAATATGGTTTTTGATATTGATAATTTAAAAGGATTTCTTAATGATACCAGTTCATTTGGGTTTATAGCTAAAGAAAATAATAAAATTATAGGATTTGCATATTGCTATACACTTTTAAGACCTGATGGAAAAACAATGTTTTATTTACACTCAATAGGAATGTTACCTAACTATCAAGACAAAGGTTATGGTTCAAAATTATTATCTTTTATTAAGGAATATTCTAAAGAGATTGGTTGTTCTGAAATGTTTTTAATAACTGATAAAGGTAATCCTAGAGCTTGCCATGTATATGAAAAATTAGGTGGTAAAAATGATTATAAAGATGAAATAGTATATGTATATGATTATGAAAAAGGTGATAAATAAATGAATATAGTTGAAAATGAAATATGTATAAGAACTTTAATAGATGATGATTTTCCTTTGATGTTAAAATGGTTAACTGATGAAAGAGTATTAGAATTTTATGGTGGTAGAGATAAAAAATATACATTAGAATCATTAAAAAAACATTATACAGAGCCTTGGGAAGATGAAGTTTTTAGAGTAATTATTGAATATAACAATGTTCCTATTGGATATGGACAAATATATAAAATGTATGATGAGTTATATACTGATTATCATTATCCAAAAACTGATGAGATAGTCTATGGTATGGATCAATTTATAGGAGAGCCAAATTATTGGAGTAAAGGAATTGGTACAAGATATATTAAATTGATTTTTGAATTTTTGAAAAAAGAAAGAAATGCTAATGCAGTTATTTTAGACCCTCATAAAAATAATCCAAGAGCAATAAGGGCATACCAAAAATCTGGTTTTAGAATTATTGAAGATTTGCCAGAACATGAATTACACGAGGGCAAAAAAGAAGATTGTTATTTAATGGAATATAGATATGATGATAATGCCACAAATGTTAAGGCAATGAAATATTTAATTGAGCATTACTTTGATAATTTCAAAGTAGATAGTATTGAAATAATCGGTAGTGGTTATGATAGTGTGGCATATTTAGTTAATAATGAATACATTTTTAAAACAAAATTTAGTACTAATAAGAAAAAAGGTTATGCAAAAGAAAAAGCAATATATAATTTTTTAAATACAAATTTAGAAACTAATGTAAAAATTCCTAATATTGAATATTCGTATATTAGTGATGAATTATCTATACTAGGTTATAAAGAAATTAAAGGAACTTTTTTAACACCAGAAATTTATTCTACTATGTCAGAAGAAGAACAAAATTTGTTAAAACGAGATATTGCCAGTTTTTTAAGACAAATGCACGGTTTAGATTATACAGATATTAGTGAATGTACTATTGATAATAAACAAAATGTATTAGAAGAGTATATATTGTTGCGTGAAACTATTTATAATGATTTAACTGATATAGAAAAAGATTATATAGAAAGTTTTATGGAAAGACTAAATGCAACAACAGTTTTTGAGGGTAAAAAGTGTTTATGCCATAATGATTTTAGTTGTAATCATCTATTGTTAGATGGCAATAATAGATTAACTGGAATAATTGATTTTGGAGATTCTGGAATTATAGATGAATATTGTGATTTTATATACTTACTTGAAGATAGTGAAGAAGAAATAGGAACAAATTTTGGAGAAGATATATTAAGAATGTATGGAAATATAGATATTGAGAAAGCAAAAGAATATCAAGATATAGTTGAAGAATATTATCCTATTGAAACTATTGTTTATGGAATTAAAAATATTAAACAGGAATTTATCGAAAATGGTAGAAAAGAAATTTATAAAAGGACTTATAAAGATTGATTATATAATATATGAAAAGCTATTATAAAAGACATTAGTATTAAATAGTTTAAAAAAATGAAAAATAATAAAGGATCTTTAAAAAGATTAGATTGTCGTTCTTCAAAAGTAGGAAGCGTTGATTTAACACGTTATCCGAATTTGGAAGCTTTCCTTTGCGATAATACATCAATTAACAGTCTTGATGTATCTAAGAATGAAAAATTGAATACGTTATTTGCAGATAGTACCTCTATTTCCAATTTAGATGTAACAAACAATCCTAACTTAGAACAACTATCTTGTAGCAATACAGGATTAATGGAACTTGATGTCACACATAATCCGCAATTAGTCACTTTAGATATAGGAGATACAAAAGTAAAAACACTTGATATAAGTAAGAACCCTAATTTGAAACAACTATCATGTTATATGACAAATATAGCTGAATTAGATGTAACAAAAAACACAAAACTGACACGCCTTTTTTGTCATGATACAACTATTAAAAAATTAGATTTAAGCAATAATTTAGAACTTGAAATGCTACGTTGCGGTGAAATTTTTGAACAAGGGATAAGAGGTCTTGATATAAGTAAAAACACAAAAATTAAAAAATTAATTTGCGATGATTTATACTGGTTAAATGTCGGAGAGAATAAAGTTCTTGAAAATAATCATGCTTTTGTAGGCAACGGTTATATTGATATTAAAGGGAATAAAATCGACTTAAAAAAAGATGTTGAACAAGGAATAGATATTTCAAAAGTAAAAGTTACTGCAAATGGAACTTTAGATAAAGATACAGGAATTATAACGGTAGATGATGTAAAAAAACCAGTTACTTATGAGTATGATTGCGGTACTTATAAAGACGGAAACGTTGTTTTAAAAGTAGAATTATCGTTAAACTCACAAGGAGAAGATAATACAGCACCAACTATTTCTGCAAATGATGTTACATTGAATGTAGGCGATACTTTCGACCCATTGGCAAATGTAACAGCAACAGATAAAGAGGACGGAACTATCACTTTGACAAAAGATAATATTGTTGCAAATGATGTAGATACTTCTAAGGCTGGTACTTACCATGTGACTTATAAAGTAACAGATAAAAACGGAGCTTCTGCTAAAAAAACGATTACTGTAACTGTGAAACAAAATACAGGCGACCTTAACTCTGCTCCAATCATTTCAGCAAATGATGTTACATTGAATGTAGGCGATACGTTCGATCCATTGGCAAATGTGACAGCAACAGATAAAGAGGACGGAACGATTATTTTAACAAAAGATAACATTATTGCAAATGATGTAGATACTTCTAAGGCTGGCACTTATCATGTAACTTTCCGTGTAGTAGATAAAAATGGTGCAATTACTGAAAAAACAATTACAGTTACCGTAAAAGAAAAAGCAACAAATAAACCTGTAAGTCCACAACAGCCACAGAAACCGAGCAAGCCAACTACTCCAACAAAGCCTAGCGGACAAAAGAACCCTGTAAAAACAGGTGATATGACAAACGTAGGATTGTTTACTTCTATGTTTGCTGGTTCAACCGGTGTATTAGCTGTTTTATTCGGTAAAAAACGTAAAAGAAATAAGAACAATTAACAAAATGTATAATAACAATCAATAGCGACTAATGATTTTCATGTAAAAGGACACCAAACTATACGGTGTCCTTTTCAAATTCTTACGTCATATCAAGGCTCATTCAATCGTGGTAAATTCGTGGTAAAATGAGTGCTTTCCTATATTTCAAAATGCTTGAAAGTATAGTGTTTATGCGGATAATCAAAAATCAGATATAAAATTTCATTGAAATTGATGATTTCATCTCAACACGTTTAAACATTTACATAAAATGTTTCGAACAAGCGTTGACAGCTTATCTTGCGACAACGCTAAGTGATAAGATGGTAAAACTTGGAAATGCATATTGTAATGATTATTCGTTATTTCAAGAATTATTGACAGAGCAAGAAAATCAATTAGATATGTTGGATATATACTATCGCTATCAAAATACAAAGATCATCAAAGGAAATAAGTTAGTCATGCAAAAGAATAGGGAAGTTGTTGAGAAAGTCATCATGTTAGGTCAAAAGAAACTAAATGTGAATAATTATTTGTATCAACACTATAAGAAAAATCATACGTCAATTCCTATATGGGTGATTTTACATCAATTGACACTAGGAGAATTACAAATTATTTTTAATTTTTTAAAATTAAAAGATAGAGTTGCGTTTGTGAATAATATATATCGGCAAAGAAAGAATAATCAATTTGTTAGCGGCTTTTCAAATAAGATAAACTATATCCGACTTTTAAGAAACAATATCAACCATTATGAACCCATTATTCCTTTTATCAAAAACCTATCAAGTCTTGAAGAACAGAAAAGATTGATTTCCCTTATAAAATTATTAAAACTGAATTATTATAGATCTGTAACACATGATAGTTCAAAAATTAAAAAGCCATTAATTGAAATTGAAGTTAATAAAAATAACGCTAAACTTATTTCCTATTTAAAAGGAATAATAAAAGTAATATAAAAAATGAGAAGCCTAGTAATTAAACCGAGCTTCCCTCCTGCTGCCTCTTGGCAACTTTAAGTCTATATTGTAGCTGATGACTGTGAGAAAGTCAACCATAAAATGATAAAAATTCACAAAAGTAATGTTTTATACGCTTTTGTATATAGCTTTTATTTTTGTATAAAAAATGAGAAGCCCCTTCATAATAGAACGAGCTTCCCTCCTGCTGCCTCTTGGCAACTTCGCATCTATATTGTAACGGATGACTATGAAAAAGTCAACAATATAATACTATTGATTTATATAAGCTTAGCTTTATATACTATGATATATTTTTCAGTTCCATATCTTTTCGATTTATTTCATAGCAGTTGCGTGCTATAATGTAACCACGTGAAAAACGGAGGAGTTCATTCTGAAAACAAAAAAAATTGTAAAAAAATTAAATAAGAAACAAGAACGTTTATTACACAAGCAATCTTTAAGTGGTCCAATTCAAAAAAAGATAAGAACACATGTTCCAGTTAAAGCCATGCAGGCATTAGAAACAGCTTTTGAAAAATCATTTGTTGTAATTTTTCAAAAAGGTACACCATGGATAGAAAAGGCAACACATATCAAAGATAAACAAGAACTTGCCCAATATTTTCGTAGTAGTTTTGATTGTGAACAAAATAAACAGAAATTAAAACGGTTTGATCAAAATGCAAGAAAAACGAGTTATCAACATGTGGCAATTACACAAGTAAAAAGCAGTGTTTTAGGATTATTTGGCATAGGAATACCAGATATTCCATTATATCTTGCGACTTTATTATCTGGTATTTATCAAATCGCAACAATATATGGCTATGACATTCATGAAGAAAAGGAACAGGCATATGTGCTGTTACTCATATGTGCGATGTGTGATGAAGAAGAAAAACGGGAAGAATGGAAAAATATGATGGATGCCATGGAACATGGACAAAAAATAAAATATTCCATAAGCGAGTTGATGACATATACTTCTCATGCTTTATCATATAGTGAACTTCAATCAAAGTTTCTACAGGGGATTCCAATTGCAGGAATTGCTGGTGCCTTTATGAGCACCTCTACGCAAAATCGTATCCTTACATTCGCAAGAACGTCTTATAAAAAACGGTTATTACATCAAGGAAGATAGGAGTGTTGACAATGAATCAAACAAATATAGAAGCACAGATGAAAGCATTACATCAGGATATGAAAACATTAAAAGAAAAAGCATCCCGCTTTTCTACCATTCGCTTTTTATTAGTGATTGGTGTTATATTTTTTATTTATCAGGCAGAATCAAGTAATCGGATTTTTTATATGGTATCCATTATACTCGTTGTGGTTTTTCTTTATATTGCATATTTACATCGTCAAGTAAAAAGCAAATTAGAAGATAAAGAAACCATGATAGAAGTGTATGATGGTATCGTAAAACGTAAAAATGAAGAATGGAAAAGCTTTGAAGATCAAGGGATAGACTTTTTAAAAGAAGATATGACGCAGGAAATGGATTTAGATGTGTTTGGAAAAGCAAGCCTGTTTCAATATTTAAATGTCGCAAGTACATTACATGGAAGAGAAGCACTTGCTCACTTATTATCCGTGAAAAAGCAACAGCCAGATAATATTATAAAACGTCAAAATGCGGTAAAAGAATTGATTGATAAACAAAGTTTTACGTTAGAAATGAATATGTTATCACGTTTATTTTCTAAACATGCCAAGAAATTAAAAAAGAAAAAGTTAGACAGCTTTTTAACTTATATGGAAGAAACTATGGCATCACAGCCTGTGATATTAAAACTATTATCTTATATTATGCCAGTTATGGTAATCCTATCCTTTATCTTATGTGGTATTGGAAAACTTCAAATTGAAATCGCAATGGGATGTTTTACCGTGACTTTATGCCTTGCTTTTATCTTTTTTATGGGAAATAGTGCGCAACTGTCCTATGTAGAAAGTATGCATGATTTGATTATTGATTATGAACGAATGTTTGTGAATGTCGCAAAGCAATCCTTTGATTGTGAAGAATTACTACAGTTAAAGCAGCAGTTATCCGATGCACAGGATGGTATCCGTAAATTAAATCAAATATTGGGGTTTGTAAGAGTACGCAGTAATTCAATCTTATTCTTATTTGCCAATGGCTTGTTTTTGATGGATTTTCATTGCATGCGAGCATTAAAAAAATGGAAAGATCAATATGGAAATCATGTTCGTGGATGGTTAGAGGCAATTGGTGAAATGGAAGCGTTGATGTCACTTGCCCAGTTAGGATATGCAAAAGATCATATCTGTTTTGGAGAAGTATCAAATACTTTTATGATTGATATGAAGCATATGGCACATCCTTTGATCAATGAAGAAAAAGCTGTTTCTAATTCCTTACAGATGGTGGATGGCTCTTATGTGATTACAGGAAGCAATATGTCAGGAAAGACGACTTTCCTTCGTACCATTGGTGTCAATATGATCTTGTTTCAGGCTGGAGCACCTGTATGTGCCGATGAATTTATCGCTTCACCATTATCTATTTATACTTCCATGCGGGTACATGATGATGTCAGTGAAGGCATTTCTACTTTCTATGCAGAAATTCTTCGTATTAAACAAATGATGGAGGAAAGCAAAAAGAAAGAACCAATTCTGGTATTGATTGATGAAATATTTAAAGGAACCAATAGTGCGGATCGTATCCTGTGCGCAAAACAGGCAATTGTCCGATTACATTTGCCATGGGTGATCTGTGCAGTTAGTACACATGATTTTGAGTTATGTGATCTGGAATATGATGAGAAGATACAGGCAAGAAATTATCACTTCTCTGAATACTATGAAGATGATCGAATCCATTTTGACTATACGTTAAAAGATGGACGTTGTAAGACAACAAATGCGAAGCAGCTGATGAAAATGGCCGGCTTCTGGGAGGAATAGGAATGAAAACTTTAGTATTGGCAGAAAAGCCCTCTGTAGGAAAAGAGCTGGCAAGGGTACTTGGCTGTAAACAAATGAAAGAAGGATATGTAGAAGGCAATGATTATGTTGTCACATGGGCATTAGGACATTTGGTTACTCTGGCTGATCCACAGGATTATGACAAACGATTAGAAACATGGAGCATGGATGATCTTCCCATGCTTCCTGAAAAAATGCAGTTAAAAGTAATGAAAGAAACGGGCAGACAGTTTCGTGTTGTGAAACAGCAGATGTTAAGAAAAGATATCTCATCGCTTGTCATTGCGACAGATGCAGGAAGAGAAGGGGAACTTGTGGCCCGCTGGATCATCAAAATGGCTGGGTTTCATAAGCCATTAAAACGGTTATGGATATCTTCTCAAACGGATAAAGCAATCAAACAGGGTTTCGCAAATTTAAAAGATGCGAAAGCATATGAACCACTTTATCATAGCGCTGTTTGTCGTGCGGAGGCTGACTGGCTGGTTGGTTTAAATGTAACACGTGCATTAACATGTAAATTCAATGCACAATTATCCGCAGGTCGTGTACAGACGCCAACCCTTGCCATGATTGTGGCAAGAGAGGAAGAAATCAAAAAGTTTAAGCCGGTAGAATATCAAGTGATGAAGATTAAGAGTGATAGTTTTGATTTACAATATATAAATGAAAAACAGCAGTCACAGATTTTTGATAAAGAAAAGGCACAACAGATTGCTAATGAATTAAAAGGTCAAAAACTTATCATCACAGATGTGAAGAAAACACGAAAAAAAGAGTTGCCACCTTTATTATATGATTTAACAGAGTTACAAAGAGATGCGAATAAACGTTTTGGCTACAGTGCCAAACAGACTTTGAATATTATGCAGAGTTTATATGAAACACATAAGCTGCTTACGTATCCAAGGACAGATTCACGTTATATCAGTGATGATATCATCCCGACTTTAAAAGAACGTCTACAGTCAATCTCTATTGATGTTTATGAACCATTTGCGCAAAAGCTATTGAAAAGTGGTATAAAAACCAATAAGCGTATCGTTGATAACAGTAAAGTAAGTGATCATCATGCAATCATTCCAACGGAGGAATATGTAGAACTACACCGCCTATCAAGAGATGAACGCAACATCTATGATTTGGTAGTTAGACGGTTTTTGGCAGTTTTTATGCCAGCCAGTGAGTATGACGTTACAAGAATTAGTGCAAAATGTAAAAACCATACCTTTAAAACAAGTGGTAAAATCGTAGTAGAAGCTGGATGGAGAGCATTATATAATCTAAAAGATGTCTTTGATGAAGATGAAGAAGAAATTGATGATCAAAGCCTTCCAGCAGTACAAAAAGAACAACAGTATTCTATTCATCAGGTTGTATTATCTACACATTTTACCAATCCACCAGCCCGTTATACAGAAGCAACTTTATTATCCGCAATGGAGCACCCAGGCAAATTTATAAACAATGCTAAAATGAAAACTATTTTAGAAGATGCGAATGGCATAGGGACTGTCGCAACTCGTGCAGATATTATTGAAAAGCTGTTTAAAACCAATTATATTGAGAAACGTGGTAATTATATCTATCCATTAAGTAAAGGAATCCAGTTAATTTCTTTAGTGCCAGAAGATTTGCGTTCACCATTATTGACAGCTAAATGGGAAGAAAAATTAACTAAAATTGCGAAAAATCAAATGAAGGATGGCGCATTTAAACAAGAGATGCGCACCTATGCAACTTCACTTGTAGAAGCAGTAAAAAACAGTGAAGCAAATTATCGCCATGACAATATGACGATGAAAAAATGTCCTGTTTGTGGTAAAAACTTGTTAGAGGTCAATGGGAAACGTGGTAAGTTATTGGTGTGCAGTGATCCTTCCTGTAAATATAAACAGCAATTATCTTTTATCAGTAATGCAAGATGTCCAAACTGTCACAAAAAGTTAACTGTGGTTGGAGAAAAGGAAAAACGTCTATATACCTGCGGCTGTGGTTTCCGTGAAAAATTTGACCGTTTTAATGAACAATTAAAGCAAAAAAGCAATAAAGCCGGTAAACAAGAGTTAAAGGCATATATGAAAAAGCAGGAGCAGGAAGTAAAACAGGAAAAAAGTGCTTTTCAGCTGGCATTAGAAGAAGCAATGAAGAAAAAATCATAATTTATATATAAAATAAAAGGGCTGGGCAGTTCACACCATGTTGTTAACTATCCCAACCCTTTTTGTTTATTATCTATGCATAGCTGCATATTGAATCGCAATGATCGTTTTCGCATCTATAATTTCTTTGCGTTTGATCATATCTAATGCCTGATCAATATCATACCAGCATAATTCGATTTCTTCATCTTCATCCATTGCTTTTGGATGCTCCACAGGAATTAAATCACTTGCTTCATAGATATATAATTTCTCATTACAGAAACCTGGCGTCGAATAAAATTCACAAATCAATGATAAATTATCACAAGTAAAGCCACTTTCTTCCTCCAATTCACGTAATCCACAGGTATAAGGATCTTCATCTTTTTCTAACTTACCTGCGGGTATTTCCAACATCATGGCATCAACAGCAGGACGATATTGATGAACAAATAATATCTGATCGCCTTTTCTGGCTAAAACACCAACGCCGCCGTGATGGTGTACAATATCTCTTTCAAATTGTTTTCCTGCATCATCTTCTATGATATCCTTGCTGATGGTAAAAATTCTTGCTTCATATGTTTGTTTTGATGATACTTTTTTTTGCATGTCAACTCACCTCGACTTTTATTATAAAGCAACTTGCTTCTTTCAACAACCTTATTTAAACATATTCAAATGATATTCTGTTTTAAACACTGGATCTTTTATATGCAGGACAGCTTTAAAGAACTGGTGGATTTTATGTGAAGATTTTTTGAATTTTGCTTATAAAACCTTATGGAATGCACATACTGAAAGGGAAGGAGGATACATATGAATAATAAACAATTAAAAGAAACAGCGAAAAAACATGAACCTGCCAAGCATGCAGGAAAACATGCACTGATAGCATTTTTAAGCGGAGGTGCATTAGGTGCCGCAGCCCAGTTGCTGATGCGTATCTATATGATTGTATTAGGTATTGATCAGGAAACAGCCATGCCCATGTGTGTGGTAACTGTCATTCTGATTACTTCTATATTAACAGGATTTGGTGTCTTTGATAAAGCAGCTCAGGTGTGTGGGGCAGGACTATTTATTCCCATTACAGGCTTTGCCAACTCACTTACTTCTTGTGCATTAGAAGGAAAAACAGAAGGCTTTATTTATGGTATTGGAGGCAATATGTTTAAACTTGCAGGTAGTGTATTAACCTATGGCATCGCAAGTGCATTTGTCTTTGGTACGATCCGCTATTTGATGTTTGGAGCGTAGAATTATGACAACGATAAATTTTAAGAATGTATATGTCAAATCCAGAGCAACTGCTGTAGGTCCTCTTGAAAAAGATGGTCCACTAGGAGATTTATTTGATAAAAGCTATGATAATAATTACTGTACAGAAACAAGCTTTGAAAAAGCGGAACGAATGCTTGTTTATGATGCAGTAGATGCAGCATTGCGAAAAGCCTCTTTAAAGGTAGATGATATCGGTTTATTAGTAGGCGGTGATTTAATTAATCAATTAACAAGTTCTCATTATTTTGCGAAGGATTTAGCTGTACCATTCATCGGTATGTATGGCGCATGTGCTACTTCTTCTCTAGTTATTGGACAAGGAGCATTATGGGTAGAACACGATATGGCAGACAATGTGGTAAGCTTCACAAGTTCTCATGTAGCAACAGCGGAACGCCAGTTTCGCTATCCTAATGAATATGGTGTACAGAAAAAAGAAACCACGACTTCAACGGTTACGGGTGCAGGTGCTGTCGTATTATCTAAAACACCCTCACATATAAAAGTCAGTGCATTTACACCTGGAAAGATTATTGACTGGGATCATAAAGATGCCAATGATATGGGCTTAGCAATGGCTCCGGCTGCTTTTGATACCATCCAGACACATTTTAAAGATACTCATCGAGATTTTAAAGATTACGATATGATTGTGACAGGCGATTTATCAAAAATTGGATTTTCATTCTTAACTGATTTACTAGTACAGGAGAATTATCACATTGATAATCGTTTACATGATTGTGGTTTGATGATGTATAACTTTGATGATCAGGAAGTATTCTGTGGAGGAAGTGGATGTGCATGCAGTATGTGTGTATCTTTGACAAAGCTTTTAAATATGATTGAACAAGGGGAAATGAAACGTATTATGGTAGTGGCGACGGGTGCATTACTATCCCCTGTGGCAGTGCAGCAGAAGGAATCTATTCCATGTATCGCACACGCCATCGTTTATGAAAGGAGTGAGTAAGCATGATGTATCTGAATGCATTTCTTGTTTGTGGTGCTATCTCTCTTGTGGGACAGTTGATCTATGATCACAGTAAATTAACTGCTGGACATATTACATCTTTGTTTGTGGTCATCGGTGCGGCACTTGATACTTTTGGCTGGTATGATAAATTGTTAAAATTTGCAGGTATGGGAGCAAGTCTTCCCATCACAAGCTTTGGACATTCCCTGATTCATGGAGCCCTTGCGAAAGCACAACAGGAAGGTTTGATGGGAATATTACTTGGCATGTTTGATTTAACAGCTGCAGGAATTACCTCTGCCATCTTGTTTGCTTTTCTAGTGGCGTTGGTGTTTAAACCAAAATCATGAAGCTGCAGGAGCGTTATGACATCATATCCTCACAATTATCCTCATCATTTGATGTGGTATCCCGTCATTTATCCATACAGGGAACACAGGCATGGGTATTCTTTATATCCAGTTTAAGTGACAGTGCTTTAATCACAAGACTTGTCGAAAGCTTTGTATCTACTGTATCCAACCATTTGAATATCACGTTTTATCCCGGTGGCGTAGAAGCAATACAGGATGATAAGAAAGCCATCACCAATTTATTAAGCGGACAGGCACTTGTGCTATTAGAGCATAGTGATGATTATTATTGTATAGAAACTAGACATTATCCTGCTCGTTCTACTTCAGAACCTAGCGTAGAAAAAAGCGTAAGGGGATCACATGATGGCTTTGTGGAGAATGTGATTTTAAATGTTGGATTGATACGCAGAAGGATTCGTGATCCACGACTTGTGGTCACGATGAATAAAGAAGGCGTTAAAACCAGAACGGATATCGCATATCTGTATATTGATGAATTGGTGGATGTAGATGTTTTACAAGACTTTGAACACCGCTTAAAAATGTTAGATGAAACAGAAATATTAAGTGAGCGTAATCTGTGTGAATCCTTATATGGCAAAACATGGAATCCTTATCCACATGTGCGTTATACAGAACGTCCAGATATCTGTGCCATTCATCTTCTACAAGGATATCTTATTGCCTTGGTAGATAATTCACCAACAGCCATGATTCTTCCCACTACCTTTTTTGAACAAACCAAACAAATTGAAGAATATACCCAGACAACCATGGTTGCCATATTTACCAGGGTATTGCGTTTAATTGGTATCGCATTTTCTTTATATCTGTTGCCACTATGGATTGGACTTTTGATTGATCGTATTCCTACGATGTTAAAACTTCCTATGTTGGATATTCATCCCATTACCTTTGGTTTTCAAGTAATTTTGGCAGATATCGTTGTGGAATGGATCCGTCAGTCCCTGATTCATACACCCAGTATCTTATCCAGCATCATGAGTTTTATTGCAGTATTTGTGTTAGGTGATATGGCGATTGAATTAGGTGCCTATACATCAGAAATATTAATTATGGTGGCAGTATCAAACATTGGTAATCTTTTAACTCCAAGTTATGAGTTATCCCTTGCGAATAAAGTCTTTCGTATCTTCATTGGTACCCTGGCACTTTTCTTTGGATGTAATGGATTTTGTATTGGCGTATTCATCCATATGCTGATTCTACTGTCTACAAAAACAATCAAGTTTCCTTATTTATATCCCTTCATTCCTTTCTCCTATAAGGAATGTAAACGAATTTTTGTGGGGGCACCTATTAAAGTTAAAAAAGATTAGTTATCTAGTCTTTTTTTATCAAAGTAATATGAAACTTTCCATGATACAATCCTATCATGGATTTTTTAGATGGAATGTTTTACACTTTCCATGGTATAATAAACACGGTTGGAAGTGATACGATGATACGATATGCGACAATTAAAGATGCAGATGCTATTTATGAATTGATTTGTGAATTAGAAGAAACAGCCTTTGACAAAGATATCTTTTTTATGCATTATAAGCGTAATTTAAAGGATGATAAATTTATTTATATGGTAGATGAAAATAGTGGTGTTATCGCTTTTGGCAGTATTTATTTTCATTATCCCTTACATCATTGCGCAAAAATCGCAGAAATTGAAGAATTATGTGTAAAACAAACGCATCAACATCAGGGAATTGGTTCTAAAATGTTTACCGCCTTATGTACAAGTGCAAAAGAAAAAGGTGCTTTACAAGTTGAATTATCCTGTAATAAAACCAGGCAGATTGCACATGCATTTTATAAAAAGCAAGGGATGATGCAACAACATGATAAATTTACCTATCCTTTGGGAAAGGAACAAAAATGAAAAAATTAATATTGATCAATGGAACCATGGGGGCAGGTAAATCCACACTATGTAAAGCGTTGAATAAACGCTTGCCTCATAGCGTTTGGCTAGATGGTGACTGGTGCTGGATGGCAGATCCATTTGTGGTAAATGAAGATACCAAAGCCATGGTTCTTGATAATATCACTTATCTGTTAAACAATTTCATATCCCAAAAAGATTATGAACATATCATCTTTTGCTGGGTGATGGATGAGGCAGCAATCATCAATGAAGTAATCAGCCGTATACACAAACCAGTGGATATCTATACCATTACTCTTCGTTTAAACAATGAAACCCTCACAAAGCATTTACAACATGATATTGATACAGGAAAACGTCATGCTTCCTGTATCGCCCAGAGTTTAGCAAGACAACAAAAATATGAATGTATGGATACCATCAAAGTTGATATTGATGATAAGACGATAGAAGATATTTTGGATGAGATAGAAGAAATCATAAAAGGAGAATGAAAAAATGGAAGAAAACGTATTACAACAAGATGTGCAGGATGTAGCACAGGAGCATCATTTATTATTTGCGAAACTGTTATTTCATGAAAAGCCGGTATTATGCAGCGCGGATGCATATAAAGAAGCTTTAGAGAAACGCTTAGGTGATATAGATCTTGTCAGTGATGGAAACTTATCCATGTTTGCGGTAAAAGGATATTGTACAAAAATGTTAAATGACGCAAAAGAGGAAGTAGAAGTACCTGCAATGCTGAATATGATAGAACCATTGGAATTTAAATTGGATGCCATTAGTGATCTAGAAAAAAGTCAGTATTGGGATGTAGAAAATGCATTAGAACAATTATCAAATTGTCAATATGGAATTTCAGTCTTTGATATGATGAGCATTGGCCTGCCATATCAAAAGCGTATGGAATTAATGGTTCATGCAGTAGAAGCAGCTTTGGAAATGTATCCGGATTGTATAGGAACCTATATGGATTGTTCAGGAAAGTTTATGACACGTGATCAGATATTATCTGTACAGGATAAAGATATTGTCTATCGCTTTATTAATATGTATGTGAATGTACGTTTCTTCAACATCCAGGGAAAAGAAGATGAGCATGTAATTGACTCTATAGGCGCATATGCTTTAGAATATCCAGATGTACAAATGCATTTTCATTCTTTAAACCCTAATCATGTCGTTGGTTATGTATACAATGTGTTATCTTATCAGCTGGAACATGATTTTCCAATTGAATCTAAAGATACCATTGATGGTATTAATCAAGAAGGATATATGGATCAAAATATTCCATGGACCTGCCAATATGAAAAAAGTCTGATTCAGCCAATTCGTGATGTATTGGATATCTGCCCAAAAGAATTTGCGGCAGGAAATCGGGAAATTTAAATCATGACAGGAAAATATGTAGGCATGAGCTTACATATTTTCTTTTTTTCTTATATTGACAAACCTTTAGAAGCATAGGGAAGGCTTAAGAAAATATAGCACAAACGAAATTCCTATGATATAATTGTTACTTGTGAGGTGGTACAATGGCATTTACAGTAACGATAGATCAGTTTGAAGGACCTTTGGATTTGATGCTGCATCTGGTAAAAGATAATAAACTGGATTTGTTTGATCTGGATATGGATGTTTTAACTGAACAATATCTAACCTATTTGAATGCCATGGAATCCATGCATTTAGAAGTCGCAAGTGAATATTTGGCAGAACTTGCAGGACTTTTAGAATATAAAAGCAGAAAACTATTGCCACGAGAAAAGGTGGAGGTAGAAGAGGATTATGAAGAAGATAAACAAAAGCTTGCACAGCGATTGTTGGAATATCAACGGTTTAAAGAAGTAACAGCTGATTTTGAAAAGAAATATGCAGAACGACAGATGTTGTTTTCAAAGCCGTTAAGTGAAGAAGCAAATAAATGGATCAAAACAACGATTGAAGAAGATTTAAGAGGAAATCCTTATGATTTGATCAAGGCGATGCAAAAGGTAATTCGCCGTCAGGTGCTGGCACATCCTTATGAAACCAAAATGACGGTAAAAGAATTATCTTTGGATGAACGTGTTGTACAGATTAAAAAACGTTTGAGAGATTGGAAAGGGAAGATGAGCTTTGAAGAATTATGTAATGATTGTACCAGTCTGCATATGGTCATCGTTACATTTCTATCAATACTGGATTTAATCCAGCACAGGGAGTTAAGCTTTACGATTGATCAGGATGAAGAAATATGGATTATTAAAGGAGAAGAAGTATATGCCACAGCCTAATATGAAGAAAATATTTGAAGGTCTGTTGTTTATCGCAGGGGATGAAGGATTAAGTGTTGAACAGATCAAAAGCTGTTTAGAGGATGATACAACAGCAGAAGATATTGAAAAGCTATTGGATGAAATGATGAAAGAATATTTAGAAGATGATCGTCGTGGGTATGAGATGGTACGTTTTGGGGGAATCTATAAATTTGTATCTAAACAGGATATTCATCCTTATGCGGAAAAAATGTTCGCATCTACAAAGATTTCAACCTTATCACAGGCAGCACTTGAAACACTAGCGATTATTGCATATAAACAGCCCATTACACGTGGAGAAATTGAAGAAATCAGAGGTGTCGGCTGCGATATGATGGTTAGAAAGCTGTTAGCTAGAAACCTAATTAAAGAATGCGGGCGAAGTGATGCACCAGGCAGACCGTTTCTATATGAAGTCACAGATGAATTTATGGATGCGTTTAAATTAGAAAGTTTAAAGGAACTGCCAGAACTGCCTACTTTCCATGAAGATGAAGATAGTGAATTATTTGAGGATTAAGCTCCTCTTTTTTTATGCGCGTGGGTATTTACGAGTCATAATCTATAAGTTATACTATCGATATAAAAAGAAAGAAGGCAATGATGATGAAATATTTTCATTATAAAATTACTATTTAGCTTTATCATTTTTTGTATGATGCTGACACTGTTTTGGAAAGGCAGTATTGCGGGAGATGAAAGGATTCTTGTGCTTGAGTTTATAGAATCTCACACATTTCTTTTGTGGTCACTATTATTCATCAGTTTTTTCTCATTGTTTTTAGAAGTTATAATGTTTCAAAAAAAGAAAGATTAATTTTATACTCTGCTTAATCAGGGACACTTTCTTGATTTTGTTGAAATATATGAATATAATATTAAACAAAAGATGAGGAGTTGGAATAGATCATGCATAGTGTTTTGATTATTGATGATGACAAAGACCTGTGTGCCTTAATGAAAAAGTGCATGGAACAGGAGAATTTATATGTTATGATTGCCCATAATGGGATAGATGGGCTACATCTGATGGAAGAAAATAAAGATAGTCATACATTGGCACTTATCATTTTAGATGTTATGATGCCTTACATGGATGGGTTTCAAGTTTTAAAGAAAATCAGGGAGGAAAATAATATTCCTATTTTGATGTTGACAGCGAAGAATGCAGAAGATGATAAAGTCTTTGGATTACGCTTAGGTGCAGATGATTATCTGACAAAACCGTTTAGTATCAATGAGTTGATGGCGCGGGTGAATTCATTGATTCGCCGTTATACAACCTTAAATCCTACTTTTACAGGGGATACAGAGCGCTTGATACTGAAAGGCATGATGATTGATAAAACAAGTCGTATTGTGGAGGTGAATGAGCAGCCTGTAGAATTAACAGGTAAAGAATTTGATCTATTATTATTTCTTGCGTCTAATAAAGGGCGTATATTTACAAAGAAACAGATTTATACGCAGGTATGGGAAGATGAATATGCATTTGATGACAGCAATATCATGTCTTTCATTAGTAAGTTAAGAAAAAAGATAGAACCAGATCCAGAACATCCATTTTATATACAGACCGTTAGAGGTGTTGGTTATCGATTCAATAAGGAGGCATAAAAATGGATATACAACAATATCTTTTCATTGCACTCATCATCGCCTTGTGTATCATCATCTATCTGCTTGTGAAGTTGTATCATATCAAGGAGCAAATCACATTTATCAAAGATGTTTTACAGGATTTAAAAGATGGAAATTTAAACAGACGTGTACTTGCACAAAAAGACATGACAAAACAAATTTGTTATGACATTAATCAAATCGCAATGAGTGCCCAGGCACAGTTGATTCATCAAAAGCAGTCGGAACAGGCCTATAAACGCTTAATGACAAGTCTTTCTCATGATGTGAAAACACCTCTTGCTTCTTTGGTGGGATATCTGGAGGCGATTGAAAATAATATTGTGACAGGGGAAGAAAAAGATGCATACCTTCATGTGGCTTATGAAAAATCACAGCATTTAAAGCATTTTGTAGAAAATCTGTTTGAATGGGTAAAATTAGATTCTGGAGAACAAGTATTTCATTTTGAACGTTTGGATATAAATGAATTATCGCGTAATATTATGGCGGATTGGATACCTGTTTTGGAAAATAACCATAATGCATACGAAATCGATATTCCAGAAAATGAGTGTTTTATGCGAATTGACCAAAATGCGTATACCCGTATTCTTAATAATCTAATACAAAATATAATCGTTCACAGTGAAGCAGACCTGCTTAAAATATCTTTAATGGAAGAACAAGAAAAGGTACAGATCATTGTAGCGGATAATGGAAAGGGCATCACCTCACAACATCTGCCACATATCTTTGAGCGATTATATCAATGTGATGACTCACGCTCCGCTAGAGGAAATGGGCTGGGACTTGCGATCACAAAAGAACTTGTAAGCATACATAAAGGAACTATCATCGCCAACAGTACTCCTAATGTTGGAACTGAATTTATCATATCATTACCAAAAGCTCTGTAGAGATACGGAGCTTTCTTGTCGTAAAGCAAGGTAAAAGCAAGATTTCAGCAAGGTTTTGGCAAGGTTGTTTCGATATAATGCATAGTGTAAGTGGTAAATAATCATTACCATATTACTGGTTTATGGAAAGTGAGGTAATTGATATGAATGAACATGTAATACAAACAAACCAATTAACAAAAAAATATGGAAAACAAACAGTTGTGAACAAAGTGAACCTGCATGTGAAAGAAGGTCGTATTTATGGCTTGTTGGGGCGTAATGGTGCTGGGAAAACAACGATCATGAAAATGATTTTAGGATTGACGCCAATCACTTCTGGAAACATAGAAGTGTTTGGAAAAAATATAAAAGGACTGGAAAAGAAAATATATCCTCGTATTGGCGCAATCATAGAAACTCCAGGATTTTATCCAAATTTGACAGGTACAGAAAATTTAGAGATATTCGCAAGACTGCGAGGCACACCAACCCATGATGCGGTAAAGAAAGCCTTACAGATTGTTGGACTGCCTTATAAAGATAAAAAAACCTTTGGAAAATATTCGCTTGGAATGAAACAGCGTCTTGGGATTGCGAATGCGATACTGCATGATCCAGAATTGTTGATTTTAGATGAACCAACCAATGGTCTTGATCCTATCGGCATAGCAGAAGTTAGGGAGTTTATCAAACGATTAAGCAATGAATATGGAAAAACAATCATCATTTCCAGTCATATTCTTTCTGAAATCGCATTACTTGCGGATGATATTGGTATTATTGATCATGGTGTGCTTCTGGAAGAAAGTAGTATGCAAGCATTAGAAAAACGAAATCGTAAATACATCTTGTTACAGGTATCTGATGTGCCAAAAACAACGCTGCTTTTAGAACGTCAATTTCATATATTTGATTATTCTGTACAGGATGAACAAACCATTCGTATTTATGATACAACTCTGCATATGGGAGAAATCAATAAAGCATTATTTATGGAGGACATCACTGTCATCAGCTCTAGTATCTGTAATGATACCCTGGAAGATTATTTCAAAAAAATCACAGGAGGTGAGGGCATTGCTTAAACTGGTTTCAATTGAGTTTTGTAAGCTGCGCCGTAAGAAACAGATATGGCTCATGTTATTGTCAGCGTGGATCATGCCATTCTTTGCTTTTCTATATTTTGGTTACTTAGGACAAAAAGATATAGATCCTGCAGCGTTTTATAAATGGTCCTCATACAACTATACGTTATTTATTATCCTTCCATTTGTATTAGGTTTATTTGCTACCATGTTGATGCATGATGAAAACCGATATGATATGTTGAAACAGTTATGGATCGTACCGGTAAGTAAAATGGGTTTACTATTTAGCAAGTTCTTTGTTGTATTGATCTATGGCATCTGTTTTATGTTATTGAATGTATTTGCATCTGTATTGTTTAGTGTGCTACCACATTATGTAGCATTTGACTGGGGTGATATCCTGCGTTTACTTGAACGAAGTATCGAAATTGCGGTATTGACAGCTGTTGCGATACTACCCGTCTTTGCGTTATCCGCTTCACAAAAAGGTTATATATTTCCTGTATGTGTAACGTTGATCTATGTATTTGCCGGTGTATTTATCACACCTGTAAATTCCTGCATACATCCTTTATCCTGCGTTTTTGTGATTATCGCAAGAAATGGGACACTTTCAGGTTTTACACTTCCACAGACGAATGTTTCCATTGCCTTGATCAGTCTTTGTATATGGGGCATAGCTTCTGTTTTATTTGCGAACATAAAGTTAAGCAAAAGAAAGTAAGGTGGAAGCATGCGGATATTATTATGGGCAGAATTTCAAAAACTCAAGCGTTCTAATATTGTTTTCATTACAATGCTTGCGACTGTTTTGATTGCAGTTATCGTTTATATCGGTGGTATTACAACATTATCAAATGAACAATTATCCATGGATTTAACTGGCTGGTATCTGACAACTACACAGGTATGGGCAACATTGTTTGTCCTGCCTGCCATGATTGCTCTTTTAGGAAGCTACATGATTTGTCGTGAGGAGCAGGAGGATACTATGAAATCTTTACGCCTCATTCCAGTTGATGAAACAAAGCTGACATTTGCGAAGCTGATCGTGACATTTATATTTTGTGTTCTCATATATTTATTGTTGTTTTTCATTACGCTTTTCATAGAGGTTTGCGTACATGTATCACATTTATCATGGGCACTAATCGGCAGCTTTTTCAAAATGTATCTGTTGGATGGGATTGGTGTATTCTTTGCTGTATCACCATTCATTGCGATTGCGCCCTATTTGAAAAAAAGTTATTGGGTATCCATGGTGCTTACGGAAATATATTCTTTTGCAGGACTGTTTATGAGTATGTCACAAACGTTAAAAACATTATATCCAATAACGGCTGTGTTTGGTATATCAGGTTATTATGATACAACCACACAAAGCTGGATATGTTCTCTTATCATATTATGGATATGTGGCTGTATATCAGGCATGTTAGTAAAAGGTTTACATCATGAAGAAATTGGTTAGAATAAGAAAAGGAAGATATTTAGCCGGTGTATGTGGTGGCATAGCAAAATTTTTTGATATCGATCCTAAGATAATACGTTTGTTGTTTGTATTGTTTACACTGGCTTATTCCAGTGGATTGATTGCGTATATTATTTTTATGATTGTCATGCCAAAAGAAACAAAATAAGATATTTTGCAAATTATTCCATAAAACTGTAAATTATTCCAAAAATATTTACGAATGAAAAGATGCGGGTTATACTGTAAACGTATTAAAGGTACAAAGAAAAAAGCTTATTAACAAATGGTTCATGAAACTGGCAAGAGGTAGGAAGAACATAATAAAGTATCTATCTTATCCAGCGTCAGGACAGTAATGGCCACTTGTGAAAAGGCTATAGAGAAACATCAAGAATGACAAAAACCGATTAGACTTGGAAGTATGCAGAACATACCAGAGCCAAGGACGTTGGGAATCATGTAGTCAGGAAGGATGACATCAAGGAAAAATCAAGCAGGTGAAAGCCATGAGGAACAATGTGTTGGAAATGGTGAAAGCCTAAGGCGTGATAAGAATTGATGAAAAAGTATCTATAGCAGCTGAAGGAACATGTGAAATGGTGAAACTGATCATAAAAGAGATGAGGAAACCAGAGAATATTAACATGACTTCAGCGCAATATAGAAAAGAAGAAATCGTTAAAGGGTTTCTTCTTTTTTTGTGAAAAATGTAATTTTTTTGTTTCATTTTGAATAAAAAACACATATAATAAAACCTGTCTATTATTTTTGAGGAGGAAATTGTTTTGAACACGTTTGTAAATGATTTAAAAAGGGAATTCAAGGGATATAATACACAGCGGTTTTTAAAGGATCTGCTGGCAGGATTTACAGTTGCGGCTGTTGCATTGCCACTTGCTTTAGCATTTGGTGTCAGCAGTGGTGCAGATGCTGCTGCAGGTATGATTACTGCGATTATCGCTGGAATCGTTATCGGAGGATTATCAGGGGCATCTTATCAGATTTCCGGACCAACCGGTGCTATGAGTGCTATCTTGATTGGCTTATCTGCCACATATGGTTTACAGGGAGTCTTTGTGGCATCTTTGATGTCAGGCATCATTTTGATGCTTGCTTCTGTATTTAAAGTAGGAAGAATTGTTTCATTTATTCCTTCAAGTGTTGTGACCGGTTTTACCAGTGGTATTGCGATCATTATTGCCGCAGGACAAATTGATAACTTCTTTGGGACAACATCATCTGGAACGAATCTGATTGAAAAACTGGCGTCTTATGGACAACTGGGGTTTTCTATTGATGGGATGACATTGTTGTTTGGTGCCATGGTTGTTGGTATTATGATCATATGGCCTAAAAAATGGCAAAGTGTGTTTCCATCTTCACTTGCGGCAATTCTAATTGCTTTAACTTTCCATATGCTCTTACCTTATGAGGTAAAAGAGGTAGGTGCAATTCCATCCACTCTGCTTCCGGATGTCCGCTTGTTTATGGATCAGATACCATGGTCAAATATGCAGAACCTGATAATGCCGGCTATAAGTATTGCTGCTTTGGGAATGATTGAATCCTTATTATGTGGGGCAAGTGCATCAAAAATGAAAAATGAACCCTTACATGCCGATCGTGAACTTTTGGCACAGGGGATTGGAAATACGATTTTACCATTCTTTGGTGGAGTACCTGCTACAGCAGCTATCGCTAGAACAAGTGTTGCCATTAAAGCAGGCGGACAGACACGTCTTGTATCGATGATTCATTCTCTTGTATTATTGGCATCTATGTTTTTGTTAGGACCTTATATGTCAAAAATACCCATGGCAGCACTTGCCGGTGTATTGATGATGACCGCATGGCGTATGAATGAATGGAAAGAAATTCATCACATGTTCGATAAAAAGCTGAAAACCAATCTGGCACAGTTTTTTACAACTATGATTGCGACCATTGTATTTGATTTAACAATCGCCATTTTCATTGGCATCTTAGTATCTTGTATTTTATTTATTGTGAATAATTCAGATTTATCTATCAGTGTAGAAGATGTCGATTTTAAGCGATTAGATAAAGATTTAAAATATTCACATGAACAAACCAAACTGATATACTTAAGTGGTCCAATGTTTTTTGCGACACAAGGAAAAATCAAGCAGGTATTAAAAGCGTCTATCACAGAAGCAGAAGCATTAATTTTCTCTATGCGTGGAGTTCCATCTATTGATCAAAATGGTGTACAGGAGTTAAATGATATCGCCACAGGCTGTAAAAAACAGCATATTCGTGTTATATTATGTGGTGTAAGTGCATCTGTCATGAATCAATTAGAACGCTATGAAATACTAGAAAGCTTTGATAATATCGTATGGGATGCGATTGAAGCAATTACTTATTTAGATGGCATTTACCATGAAGAAGAAAGGAGTATATGATGAATATACGATTTGCGAAAATAGAAGATGCACAGGCAATTTTAGATATCTATGCATATTATGTAAAACAGACGCAGATCACGTTTGAATATGATGTACCATCCTTACAGGAATTTCAAACACGTATGAGTGATATCATGAAGGATTATCCTTATCTGGTATTAGAAGAAGATGGACATATCATCGGATATGCTTATGCGCATCGTATGTTTCAAAGAAAGGCATATGACTGGGATGTTGAATTATCACAATACTTTCACAAGGAGTATACATCCAAAGGCTATGGTAGTATCCTGTTTCAGGCAATGATCGATATCTTAAAACTGCAGGGTATAAAAAATGCATACAGTCTGATCACACTTCCAAATGAAAAAAGTGAAGGCATGCATCAAAAATATGGTTTTGAAAAGTGTGGCGTATATCATAAGACAGGTTATAAACACGGCCGTTGGCTGGATGTGGGAGTTTATGAAAAAAATCTATTGCCATATGATGATCCTAGTCCTGTCATATCCATACAGAATTTAAATAGAATACAATTAGAAAAGATGTTGTCCGCATATCAAAAATGATGTGTCAGGACAACATCTTTTTCTGTTCTTCGACATATACTTGTGAATGGTGATGATATGAAAAAATGGGGTTGTATCTTATTATGTTTACTGATCCAGTGCAGTGTTGTACATGCGGACAGTTATTGTGTATTAAGCGAAGATGATAATACAGTGATTGAAGAAAAAGATATGAATGAACCACAAAGTGTTGCAAGTATCTCAAAAATCATGACAGCAATCGTCGCAATAGAAGAAGGCGATTTAAAAGAAACATGGAATGTAGGGGATGAAATCAAACTGGCAAATGGCAGCAGTATCTACTTAAAAGCAGGCCAACAAGTCAACCTGCAGGATTTATTATATGGATTGATGTTACGCAGTGGAAATGATGCGGCAGTTGCGATTGCGACACATGTCAAAGGAAATGTGGATGATTTCGTGAAAGAAATGAATAAAAAAGCCAGACAAATTGGCATGCTGAATACCACATTTCATAATCCAAGCGGATTAGATGAAGAAGATGGAGGAAATATTTCAACGGCTTATGATATGGCAATATTAATGAGCTATGCGATGAAAAATGATGATTTTCAGAAAATTACAGGCGCTAAATATTATACAAGTACATGGAACTACCGCTGGAAAAATAAAAACCGTTTATTATTTGAATTTCCATTTACCACAGGAGGCAAAACTGGCTTTACAAAAAAGGCCGGAAGAACACTTGTCACAACCGCCAGTCATGATGGTGTAAACAGTGTGGTTGTGACACTTAGAAGCAGTGATGACTTTGCATTTCATGAAAGTAAACACCAGGAGGTCTTTGAAAAATATAAAACTGAAGTGCTGCTGAATAAAGGAACCTATTGTATTGGGAAAAAACAGATTCAAGTGGATACGGATATCGCTGTAAGCCTTCAAAAAGATGGTAAAGATACCTTGCAGGTAAAAAGTCATGTAGAGAAAAATAATTTTGTGGTGGAAGTCATTAAAAATAATGTCAGTAATGTTTATAGCTATCCTTTACAAAAGGTGAAAGGAGATCAGTCATGAATTTTTTATGGGTTGTCATGATTCTTGGAAGTATTGCGTATGCATTAGCAAATGGAGATGTGAATATCATCAATGATGTATTTGTGAACGTTGGCAAAGATACCTTTGATTTTGTGATTCCATTGTTATGTGTCACAGTATTTTGGAACGGTGTATTATATGTCGCAAGGGAAGCAGGCATTATTCATTTTGTGGAACGTTTGATGCATCCACTTTTAAAATGGCTGTTTCCAGATTTGAAACATGATGAAGAAACACTTGGCTATGTCGCAACCAATGTCGTTGTTAATATGGTAGGACTTGGTTCAGCGGCCACCCCTGTTGGATTAAAAGCAATGGAAGGTATGCAAAAACATAATGAACAAAAAGATACAGCAACCCGCTCTATGGTGACCTTTCTAGTATTAAATACAGCAGGAGTAACTTTATTCTCTACAACCCTTGTCGCTATGCGCTCCAGTTTTCATTCCATAGATGTTATGGGATTTTTACCATATGCCATCGTGTCCACATTATTCGCAAGCTTTATAGGAATCATGGTCGATCGCTGGTGGAATTATCATGAATAAAACAGATTATATCATGCCCTGTATTGTATTAGTCATCTTTGTGATTGCATTTTTTCGCCATGTCAAAGCATATCCTGTATTTACTCAAGGAGTCAAAGATGGATTATCTTTGTTTATGGATATCTATCCTGCCTTGCTTGCGATGATGTTTGCGATTACTTTACTTAGAAAAAGTGGCCTGATGGACATGATTTGTAACTTTATGTCATCTATGATCAAAGGCATACCTTCTCAAATATGGCCGATGGTATTCTTTCGTCCAATATCAGGTAATGCCTCCTTAGCAGTTCTTGCGGACATCTTTCAAACATGTGGTGTAGATTCCTTAGCAGGGAATATGGCCAGTATTATTCAAGGTTCTACCGATACAACGTTTTATGTAATTACCCTTTATTTCTCCAGCGTAGGTATTAAAAAAATAAAAAATGCATTATCGATTGGGTTGATTGCGGATGTTGCGGGTATCTCTATGGCAATTCTTTTAACAATGCTGTTTTTTGCATGAATATGAATATACTTTATACTTCTATAATTCGTAAGAAATGAAACACTCTATCATTAAAAACAGTGAAAAAAGCTATGAAAACGCTTGCAATAGTATCTCTTTTTAAGTATAATTATCTTAGAAAAGTATTTGTATATCAAATCAAGAAGGGAGCAGTTTATGAAAAAAGAAATATGATTTATTTGCTGGCTGTAGCAGGTATCTTATGCGCTATGACAAATGTAGATGCAACTTCTTTCCGTATTACTAAGGTAGAGTCTTTAAGTGGTACAGGCAATAAAGTAGTGACAAAAAGTTCTGATACAAAATCATGGAATGCAAATTTTGCAAGTGATGGTAAGACAAATACAATGATTCTTTATATGTATGACAATCCATCTACTACTTTATTAGGAGATACCATTATCGCAGTAGAAGGTGGAGGTACTGTTACTCAACCAGCTCGCGGAAAAAAGGGTCAATCTGTAAAAGTTGTTTGGAGAGATTATGATGGTAATTTTGCAAGTTACACTTGCAATGGAACTGTTAATGTATATTAATATTAGAAAATAAGCAATCTTTTGATTGCTTATTTTCTAAATTCATTTGGAGGTTATTATGATACAAAATTTAAGGAAAGATATATATTTGATTATACATAAAAAAATATTTATGATGATGTTGATAGGATTAACGATTCTATTAACTTATATTTCATTAAATGATATTACTGATGTATTTTCTAAAGGATACTCTTATCAACATCATTTTATTATTGGAGCTGATTATGTAAAAACTGCATTTAAAAATGGCTTGTTTTATTTGATACCGTTGATTGTCGTGTTTCCATTTGCGGATACATGGCTGAATGAAAAAAATATGATAGATGTTTTATTCACAAGAGTGGATAAACGTAAATATTTCGTTTCAAAATATATGGTAAGTTTTATCTCAGGTTTTCTTTTATTGTTCATACCATTGCTTATTAGCTTTCTTGCAGAAGCGGTAATGCTTGATTTTCATACGCATGAATTGACGATGCTCAGCTATTTTACTAGTGAAAATAATTACATAGATTTAAATCAATGGGTTACTTTTTTTAAATTATACTTAAATCATCCATATGTATATATGTTACTGTTTTTTTTTGATTATATCCACATTTGGTGGATTATGTGCAATGTTGGCATTTTCAATCAGTTTAGTATGTAGACAAAAGGTGTTTACGTATGTAAGTGGATTTGTTTTGTCTATTATCAGTGCAATTGTTGCTTCTTTTTTTTATGATCCTTATGGGAAATGGTTTTTTCAGGCATTGATATCACCAAATAACTATCATGGGGAAGTTACTCCTGTTGTTTATCTTATGTTTTTAATTTTCTTTCTTGTTTTGATATTTGGTTTATTTATAATATATGTGAGGAGGGATCCTCTTGAATAAAAGTGATTACATATATAAATCGAAAGCAATAGATGTTATTTTTTTCTTTCTTTTAGGATTGATAGTTGTTTATCGATGGCGAATCGGTTTAGGCGGAGAAAAAACTGTAGAGTTCTTTTTTGAAGGGATGCAGTTTATGATTCTTCCAATCATTATTTGTTACTTGTTTTATCGTGTGAATCGATATTATCAGAATATATTTTGTCAGATACGATATAAAGATATAAACGAGTGGAGAAAAAGGTATTTATTGGATTGTATACTTGCTAGTGTGTTTTTGATAAGTATCTATTACTTGATTCTATTTGTTTGTTGTTTTACGATGACAATAAGTTATATAAGATATGTTTTGATCTTGTATGTACAGACCCTATTACTGTTTATTTTATTCTCACAGATCAATCATCAATGTGGTGTAATGAATAAAACAAGTTTATCATACTGCTTATGCATTGTTCTTGGGGTAGGATATACACGACTATTTTCTATTATGCCTCAATATTATAATTTTTATGAAGTAGATAATGAAGGATATCTTACAATGTTTCTTCTTATTACGGCAGTTATTTTACTTTTGAATATATTTGTTATGGTTTTGAAATGGAAATGGGAATACATTCGTGGCTTAAGCAAAGATGTTTTCATAATTGTGATTGCAATAGCATTATTCATGCTTCAAAATCAGTTTTACGCAAATTTTTATATGATAGAATCGCTAGGATTTCCTGATGTGTTTTTTATTAGCGTGACAGAAATCATGCTGCCATTACTTGTATGGGCTATGTCAATTGTTGTTCTTGTGACTGCAACATTACAAGTTATGTTAAAAAATTATCGCTCGCATTTATTGTTTTATGCGATTCGTATGCAAAACAGAAGCAAATGGCTAGTAAAGACATTTATGAAAGGCTGCTTGATATTGATTGTATTATTGATTGTGAAATATGGCGTAAATGAACTGTTTCATACAAATAATATATCATTTGTATGGTTCCTTTTAGAAGGCTTTTTTAGGATACAAATTTTAGCATTGTTCATGTTTTTGATATATCAGGTGTATAAAAACACAAAACTGTTTAGTTATGGATTGATCATGATGATCATCGTTACATTCTTTGCTATTACAACAGGAAGTGGAGCAGATATCATTTTGATGAGGACACATGATATTGGAACAATATGCATATTAGGTATCTTGATGTTTGCTTTGTTAGCAGGCAATTGTTATGCGGTGAATCATCTAGATTATTACTAGGAGGATAAGAAAATGAAGATAAATGTTGAAAATGTTAGTAAAGTAATAAAAGGTCAATGTATTTTTCAAAATGTTAATGTAGAAATGGATTCTGGAAAGATTTATGGCTTTGTGGGGTATAATGGGTGTGGAAAAACAATGTTACTACGTATTATCAGTAATTTAGTAAAACCGAGTGAAGGAGAATTGTTTTTAGATGATACTCCATATCGTAATATTCATCAGATGCCTAAAATTGGAATCGTATTAGAGAAACCTGATTTTTTTAATGAATTAAGTGGATTAGAAAATTTGGAAATGTTAGCAAAAATACGGAATGAAATTGGAAACGATGAAATTATGAATGCAATTAAGAAAGTAGGACTCTTTACACAAGAAAATAAAAAAGTTGGGAAATACTCATTAGGAATGCGCCAACGATTAGGAATTGCACAGGCGATTATGGAAAATAACGATATATTGATTTTAGATGAAATTACAAGTGGATTAGATGAAGATGGTGTGGCAATGATTTATAATATTTTGAACGAAGAAAAAGAAAAAGGAAAATTGATCATGATCACTTCACATAATCGTATAGATATAGAAAATCTATGTGATGTAACATATAAATTTAACAATGGGACGGTTCAGTTATATGAAACAGGTGAATAAATTATTTCTTCTTTTTCTGGCAGTTATAATTGCTATATTTACGTATGCCTATATGGCAGGTAAAGATTTAGAATCAAAAACATTCACTGGTCTATCTGATATAAAAGAAATGATGGTATTAAATGATAATGCAGGAAGTGAAGGAGATGACCCTTTAACTTCTGTGGAAAACAGAATATATGATAAAGATGTAAATACCATGAAGCAATTATATGAGAAAAGTGATGTCATCGCAAAAGTAACTTTAAAAGGGCGTTCACAGGCAATTAATACAATGTGTAGTCAAGTAGAAGTATTGGATATTTATAAAGGAAAGCAGAATATTGATGATAGTTCTATTCAGGTATATGAACCATTTGGTATTCTTTATACTGGTGATAAACAGGAAATGCTAAAAATATTTGGCGCATGCTTACCAATGCGTGAAAATGAAGAATACATTTTATTCTTAAGAAAGGAAATGGATGGAAAATATAATTTCGTGTCAGGATTATATGGGAAATATCATGTTGATGGTGATGCTTATTTAAAAACCGATGGAAGTGAGCCTTCTGTTGAAAAAATTCTTGAAAACGATATGTTAGATTTCTATATGAGTGAAGAAAAAAAAGCACAAATTGATGAAGAACTAGCAATTGGTGGTTTAGATAAAGAAGCTGCATTAACGGAATTAAAGTCCTACGAACGTTTAGAAAAGCTAAAAGAAACAAGAGCAAACATACGTTCGCAATTTTCTGCATATGGCATCGCTTCATGATGTAAAACAATGAGAGTATAGTGGCTTGCATTGTTTTTTTTATAAAATCTTTTACAATTTACATCATTTCGTGTACAATTAAGCAGTGAGGTGTCAGATATGGAACGTTTACAGAAAGTAATAGCACAGGCAGGAGTTGCATCCAGAAGAAAAGCGGAAGAAATGATCGCACAAGGACGTGTCAGCGTCAATGGAGAAATCGTGTCTGAAATGGGATATAAAGTAAAAAAAGGAGATTACATTGAAGTTGATGGAAATCCAATTGAAAAAGAAAATAAAGTGTATTTTTTAATGAATAAGCCTAAGAAAACCATGTGTACATCAAATGATGAATTTGACCGTACATGTGTAGTGGACCTGATTCATTGTAAAGAACGTATTTTTACTGTAGGTCGATTAGATTATGATACCAGTGGTGTTTTGATTTTAACCAACGATGGAGATTTCGCAAATGCAATCATTCATCCCCGTTATCACATTCCCAAGGTTTATAATCTGACAATCAATGGAATTTTAACGATTGAAGATATGAAAAAAATCAAAAATGGAATCATTTTAGATGATGGTACAAAGACCTTACCGGCAAAATTCAAGTTTACGGAAAAAGATAAAGAAAAGAATCAGTGCAGTTTTGATTTGACGATTTGTGAAGGCAGAAACCGTCAGATCAAACGAATGATGGAAGCTCTTGGATATGAAGTACGTCGTCTGCATAGAAAACAGATTGCTTTTTTACATTGTAGTGATTTAAGACAGGGAGAATACCGTATCTTAAAACCTTTTGAGGTTAAACAATTGCGTTCTCTTGCGGAAAAAGGCGAAATGAAAAATAAATAACAGGGACATTCCCTGATTTTTCATGTATTAGGAATTGAGGTGTAGATATATGCAGCAGTATTTTATTGATACGATCGCGCATATGAATGATCAGATAGCTTTAAACACAGAACAATCCCATCATATTACACATGTTTTACGTATGCGGGAAGATGATGTGATACGTATCGTGGATACATCTTCACAGATGTATTTTGCTCATATTCATATCGATGGGAAGCATGTGTTCGCACATATTGATGAGATGATTGAAGATCATACAAAGAATAAAGTACATATCACACTGGCACAAGGCTTGATTAAGAAGGAAAAGTGGGATTTTCTATTACAGAAAAGTGCAGAATTAGGTGTTGATTGTATCCTGCCTTTTATCTCCAGCCGTACGGTTGTGAAGATGAAAGATGAAAAAGCAGATAAAAAGCGTCAGCGATATGAAAAGATCCTTCAAGAAGCCTGTGAACAATGTAAACGTAGTACATTGGTAGAATTTCAGGATACAGTTGATTTAAAAAAAATAAAAGATGTAGAAGCAGATTTGAAACTGATTGCTTATGAAGATGCTGATCATCAAAGTGAACATTTGTATCAGGTATTGCAACAGCATAAAAATATTTCTTCTGTATTGGTGGTTGTGGGCAGTGAAGGCGGTTTTTCTATAGAAGAAGTGGAACAATTGGAAGCAAGTGGTTTTATCCGCGTGTCTTTAGGCGCAAGGATATTACGTGCAGAAACTGCTGCTATTTCACTCATCAACAACATTGCTTTCTTTTATGAGATGGTGGGGGATCAATCATGAAGACGCTTGTGGAATTTTTGAATAAAACATATGATCAAAAATTAGAGAATCATAAAGAATATAAAAAAACGTTAAAAGAAATGAAAAACTTTTTGACAGAAAATAAAGTAACCTGTTCAAAAAGTGATGATATTGATTGTATACATTATGAAATTTATGTGTCATCCATCAAAAATAAACAGCATTTTGAAGAAGTATTTTTTGATACGTATGTGAAAATGTATGATTATTGGTATGATTTGACATATAAAGAACGTAAACAACAGATGAACGTGGATATTGATGCCTGTAAGCAGGATATGAAGCATTTCATGTATGAAGAGGAAGAAATCTTTATGCCATGTTTCGATTCACGTATGAATCATTTATATAATACGGAAATCGTTTTACTGGATTTAAAACAGTATCATACATTTATCCGTGATTTTGAAAAGGAAATCAAAGATGATCTTTATGGCGTATTGCCATATGAAAATGGTTTTACAAGTACACAGGTATATGCCCAGATGGGAGATAGCTTTGTGGTGTATCAGCCAATGGTTCATCGTTTCTATTGTTTTTTACATGGCCATTATGCCAGCTGCTTGTCCCTTGATCCTAAAATGCAGAATATAGATGAAAAAGAACTGCGTATGGCAGCAATGCTGTTTTTGCTGGGACGTGAGGAGGATCTTGCCCAAATGCTGATAGAAAGTACTTTGATTCCTGATAAAATGAAGAAAAAAATCAGTAAATTACTGGAAAAGCAGGCAAAAAGGAATAAAAATAATACCTAGAAACCTTTTCAAGCGATATGATTTAGAGTATAATCAACACTAAGGAGTGAGTGCATGACTACATTTGCGATTGCGACATTGGGATGTAAAGTAAATACATATGAATCCCAGGGTTATGAAAGTGCATTGTTAGATAAAGGATATGAAGAAGTATCCTTCAAAGATAAAGCCGATATTTATATTATTAATACCTGTGCAGTAACCAATACGGCAGGTGCAAAAAGCAGACAGAAAATCCATCAGGCACATGCGGCCAATCCAAACGCTATCATTGCGGTGGTTGGTTGTTATGTACAGACATCAAAAGATGCAATGGAAGCGATGGAACATGTCGATATTATTGTTGGAAGTGATGGGAAGAGTCAATTGGCAGATATGATTGAACATGCTCTAATACATAGAGATAAACAGATCATGCTGCATGATGTGCGCCAGGTAAAGGCTTTTGAAGCCCTTCCTATTCATAAATTTGAACATCAGACAAGAGCATTCTTGAAGATACAGGATGGCTGTAATCAGTTTTGCAGCTATTGTATCATTCCCTATGCACGTGGTGCTGAGCGTTCTTTAAAGGAAGAAGAAGCATTACGTGTTGCTACGGATCTGGTAAAAAATGGACATTTGGAAATTGTATTAAGTGGTATTCATACGGGTCGTTATGGTCGTGATATCCATACAAATCTTTTACATTTGATGAAACGTATGGTAAATGAAATCGATGGATTAAAACGTATTCGTATTTCATCCATTGAAATGAATGAGCTGAGTGATGAATTGTTAATGTATATGAAAGAAGAACCAAAAATAGCACGTCATTTACATATACCGATTCAAACCGCAAATAACACTGTATTGAAGAATATGAATCGTCCTTATGATGTGGAATGGTTTAAACAGCGTGTGGCATATATTCGTTCTTTAATGCCGGATATTTCCATATCCACGGATGTAATTACCGGTTTCCCTCAGGAAAGTGAAGAAGAATTTGCGGATACCATGAAGAATATCAAAGAAATCAATTTCTCTTTTCTGCATGTGTTTCCATTCAGTAAACGTGACAATACCGTTGCGGCAAAGATGAGTGGGCATATTGAAAACAAAGTAAAAAAAGAACGTGCGGGAAAACTGATTGAAATAAGTAAAGAACTCTACGATAACTATAAAGAACGCTTTATTGGCAAAGAAGTAGATGTATTGTTAGAAAAAATGGAAGATGGCTATTTATTTGGGCATACCAGTGAATATCTGCCGGTTTATGTCAAAGGAAATCCTGAAGATCTCCACAAAATGAAGAAAGTTGTCATTCAGACATTTGAAAACGATAAGCTTTATGCAGTTTAAGGAGGCATCTTACATGAAACTGTCACAGATGTTTGATAATGCGCCGGATATAGAAATTGGCGGATTATGTATTGATTCAAGAAAAGTCAAAAAAAATGATATGTATTTTTGTATGGAAGGCATGGTACATGATGGGCATGAATTTATTGATGAAGTCATTGATAAAGGTGCTGTATGTATTGTTCATACCAAACCTGTTGAAAATACACGAAAAGGCGTTGCGTACATCAAGGTAGAAAATGTAAACAACACGCTGAATATCCTTGCCAGTAAGTTTTATGGCTATCCAAGTCGGAAACTGAAAGTATTTGGTGTAACTGGCACAAACGGAAAAAGTACGATTACAAGCATCATAAAGGATGTATACAGTCATTTTGAACCATGTGGCTATATCGGTACGATTTCCATCAGTTATGGAGATGTGGTTTTGCCACCTAGTTTAACGACACCAGATGCGATTTTGATACATAAGACATTAAAAGATATGCTGGATGCGAAGATGAAGGCAGTGGCTTTGGAAGTCAGCTCTCATGGATTAGAACTTGGACGTGTACAAAGTGTTGATTTTGATGTTGCGATATTTTCCAATCTGACATATGATCATTTGGATTTTCATGGAACGATTGAAAATTATTTTGAAGCGAAAAAGAAATTGTTTACCAATTTAAAACCGGATGGCGTTGCTGTATTGAATATGGATGATGCATACTTTGAACGTTTAAAAGAAGCGTGCAGTGCACGTGTTGTGACATATGGTATTGAAAAAGACGCAGACTATCGTGGCAGTGAGATTCAGATTGGAACGGATGGTTCCAGTTTTATCCTGTATCATGATGGAAAAGAATACCCAGTAAGAACCAATCTGGTGGCAATGTATAACATTTCCAATTTGTTGGCAGCGATTGCGGCTATGGCAGAAAGTGGTATCCCATTAGAAGAAATTTTACCATACGTCAATTCTTTGACACAGGTAGATGGAAGAATGGAACGAATCGATGAAGGACAGTTGTTTAATGTCATCGTAGATTTCGCACATACCCCGGATGGTTTGGAAAAGGTATTTGAATATGCGAAGAGTATCACGGAAGAGGGCCATGCGATTATTTCTGTATTTGGTTCTGCAGGAAAACGTGATACCAAGAAACGTAAGGTGTTTGGAGAGATTGCGGATCGTTATTGTGAAAGTATTATTTTAACTGAGGATGATCCACGTGATGAAGATCCAAGAGATATCGCCAATGAAATCAAAAGCGGTATTGAACACACCAATAACATTTTTATTGAAGATCGCTATGCAGCAATTCGTCAGGCTATTGAAAGTGCCAATGTTGGCGATACGGTACTGATTCTTGGAAAAGGGGATGAGGTATTTATGTATCGTGAATTTGGCAGAGAGCCATGGATGGGTGATAACCATGTCGCTCGCCACTGTATTAGAAAATACTGTTTGGGACTTGAAGATGACGAAGAAAAGCTGTAAGGGATATAGGAAGTAACGCTTTTAAAGAAAAAAACTTTGAAAAATCTCATCAAATGTACAAAATTAGTTGCATTTTTCAAATGTTTTCAGTATAATAGTGTTGCTTGCATCAGAAGGGAGGGTAAATCATGCCGAAAGTAGTATTAAAAGAAAACGAAGTTCTTGATGATGCTTTACGTAGATTCAAACGCCAAGTGTCAAGAAATGGAACCCTTGCTGAAGCTCGCAAAAGAGAGTTTTATGTAAAACCAGGCGTACGCCGTAAATTGAAATCAGAAGCTGCACGTAAAGCACGTCGCGGTAAATAAGAAGAAGGAAACTTCTTCTTTTTTTATGCCAGATGGTCAACAATGCATAGGATAGTGTAGAGGCGTATCTTTTGTGGATGGATAAATATGTGTAAAATTTATAAAAACATATATTGACAAATAAAAAAAGATACAGTAAGATAAAAACACTTATAAAAAAATGTGGATCAGAAGGAGTATAAAGAATTTCGCCATCAGCGAGCTGATACAGAGTGGAAGGTCAGCGGTAAGAAATCTTTAGAAGCGCATCTGGGAGTGTCCCTTTGAAAACAGTAGAAGGGGTCGTCTGTCTTACGTTACAAGGCTAAAGATCTTTTGTGGGATACAGAAGATGAAACAGAGTGGTACCGCGATACGTCGCCTCTAATCGAGGCGGCGTTTTATTTTTATAAGGAGAAAGGAAGATCAATATGAAACAAATAAAAAAATTGTTAACGATTCTAAGTGTGCTGGCAATCATTTGTGTAAACATGCCAATCATTCATGCAGAAGACGATAACACACAAAAAGGCGAGGGCGACCTTTTACAACAGATTTTAGACCGTGGCGAATTAATTGTCGGTACATCACCAGACTTTCCACCAATGGAATTTATTGATACAACCAAAACAGGACAGGATCAGTATGTTGGCTGTGACATTGAACTTGCAAAATATATCGCTGATTCTTTAGGCGTTAAGCTGACAATCAAAGCAATGGACTTTGATGCAGTACTTGCCAGTGTAACAACCAAACAGATTGACCTTGCAATCACTGGTATTACAAAAACACCTGCCCGTGAAGATTCTATGGAAATGAGTGATTCTTACTTTGATGAAGAAGGCGAATCCGGCTGGCAGGGTATCCTGATCAAAGAAGATAAAAAAGATGTATACACTTCTTTGGATACATTAAAAGGCAAAAAAATCGCAGTACAGGCAGGCAGCCTGCAGGACTTATATGTCAGTGAACAATTGCCTGATGCAAAGAAACAGTATATCACACAGTTAAATGATGCGATTGAATTATTAAACAACGGTACCGTTGATGCAGTCGCAACAGCTTATGGAACTGGCCAGGACTTTGTAAAACAAAAAAGCGGCTTGTATATTGGAGAAGAACTGTTATTCACATTAAACAAAGATTATACAGGTAATCGTATCGGTATTCCAAAAGGTGAAACAGCATTGTTGTATCGTGTGAATGATATCATCAAAGATGTCAAAGACAAACACCTTTATGAAGAATGGTATCAGACAGCTTTAAATTATGACAAACAGAAAATCGAAGGAAACTATTTACAACGTGTGGCACAGATCTTCAGCATTTACTGGCCAAAATTCTTGACAGGCCTTGCTGCTACATTAGGTCTTGCCCTTATCACTGTCATTGGAGGTACACTGCTTGGAACGATCCTTGCACTTGTAAAATTATCTAAGAATAAATTTGTGAAGTTTCTATCCAGTGCATATGTAGAAATCATTCGTGGTACTCCATTATTACTACAGTTATGGCTGTTTGTAACGATATTTGCGATGTTTGGAAACGATCAGATGATCGTCAGTGTCATTACCGCACTTGTAATCAATTCCAGTGCATATGTCGCAGAAATCATTCGTGGTGGTATCATGTCTGTGGATAAAGGACAATGGGAAGCTGCGAAGAGTCTTGGTATGAGCAATCAGCATATGATGGTGAAAATCATTTTCCCACAAGCATTTAAGACAATTCTTCCATCTCTTGGTAACGAATTTATCATGATGGTAAAGGAAACATCTCTTGCATCTACTTTCTATATCGGAGAATTGATGACTGCCAACAATGTTGTAAAAACCGCAACATATTTCTCACTTGAAACATTAACGATTACTGCCATAATTTATTTCGTGGCTACATTTACTTTAAGCAAACTGGTAAATTATATGGAAAGGAGGCTGAGTGTCAGTGACTAGTCAAGCATTGATCAAAGTTGAAAATCTAACAAAAAGTTTTGGTGACCTGGAAGTATTAAAAGGCATCAATGAAGAAATACATGAAGGGGAAGTTGTAAGTATCATCGGACCTAGTGGTTCAGGAAAAAGTACATTCCTTCGTTGTTTAAATCTATTAGAAGTGCCAACTGATGGTAAAGTGATTTTTGAAGGTGTCAATATCGCAGATAAAAGTGTGAATATTGATACACACCGTCAAAAAATCGGTATGGTATTCCAGCACTTCAATGTATTCCCACATTTGACTGTATTAGAAAATATTACCATTACCCCGACTCTAGAATTAAAAATGCCAAAAGAAGAAGCTGAAAAGCTAGGCTGTGAATTACTTGCGAAAGTCGGCCTGCTTGATAAAAAGGATGAATATCCAAGAAAACTATCTGGTGGACAAAAACAGCGTTTGGCAATCGTACGTGCCCTTGCCATGCATCCGGATGTCATTTTATTTGATGAGCCTACCAGCGCATTAGACCCAGAAATGGTAAAAGATGTACTGGATGTTATCAAAGGTTTGGCAGATCAGGGAATGACGATTGTAATCGTTACTCATGAAATGGCATTTGCGAAACAGATCAGTGATCGTGTGTTGTTTATGGATGGTGGTTATATCCAGGAACAGGGAACACCTGATCAGATCTTCAATCATCCACAGAATCAAAGAACGATTGAATTCTTAAGTAAAGTATTATAAAACAAATGGAATCCTCATGATGAGGGTTCTTTTTTTAGACTTTACAATATTATAAAAAGTGTTATCATGAAATTAACAGATATAGATAGAATAACAGGCAAGGAGCGATAATATGAAAATTTCTGAGATTATGAAAACCGGAACATATATTCCAGCAGGTTTTAAGATAAATGATATGATATACGATGCAGCTTATCCTTTTCCATTATTGAGTGTTGATATGAATGATGAACGTATTTTGATTTCAGCGCCACTTCATACAGATGCTTTTATCGCTTATCCTAAGAAAGAAGAAATCTGCATACCATTTGATCAGGTAAAGACCATACGCTGTCATGCCCAGAAATGGTATGGAGGACCTTTACATAAACCGTATACAGATTTGTTTCGTTTTCCTATCATTGTAGATATTGAACTTTTGAATCACACAACATACAAATTCAGAAATAATGCTTTGATTATGATCTATGATATTTACCAGCTGATACAGGATAAAAATATTGTATTTGTTGATGAGAAGCATCTGCTGAAGATGTTAAAGAAAATAAACACAAAGCAAAGTGCATTAAATATTGATATTGCAGTTGTGGAAGTATTAGCGCCTATTGCAGAACAATTTGAATTAATCGCATAAAAATACAAAAAGAAAAGCTTTAGAGTATGTGTATGATGCATACTCTTTTTTCTATAGATCATATCATCATAAGGGTTTAAATTTAACAAAAATATTACAAAACCATCCTTTTCTTTACATTATAATAAAATGGTAAAGGAAGGTGAGAAAGAACTGGCATAACATCACATAAAAAAACATACCTTGTATAGAGGTGAGTGTATGCTTTCCATAGAAAATAATAAGATTATGATGGAACATTATACGGAACTTGTTTCCGTTACATCTAGCTTTGTAAGTGTACGTTTTAAAGATTACAAACTGCATGTATCCGGTAAAGACTTAAAAATATTGGCATTAGAGGCAACTGAAATTTATATGGCAGGAAAGCTGGAAAGCATCGAGTTTGTTTATGAAAAATAAGAAATCAATCGGACTGGATCAATGGAAACTATATGGTTCACTTTTACATGTCTTACAAATTGCCTCCCGTTTTCATATTGCGATGTACGATGCACAAGAATATAAAGGCTATGTCATTGTCTATGTGCCGGTATATGAGCGCCATATCATCTTTGCACATTTTGAAAACTGTGAACATCTATGTACCACAGGAATGTTAGGCTATCTGTTTCGTTCTTTGAAAAAGCCAGCCAGGGTGGCAGGAATCATATGTGCTGTTATTTTATGGTATGGATTATCTCATATGGTATATGCAATCGATATCAAAGGCGAAGATGATGAAAGCCGGGCGCTGATTCAAAAAACATTGAAAGATATGCAGATTGTGGTCCCTTTTTATGAAAAAGATACAGCACAGTTAAAAACGGATCTAAAGAAAAAACTGGAAAATAAAATTGCATGGCTGGAAATTGAGAAAAAAGGCAGTCGCTATCAAATCTCGTATACACCAAAAGAATTCGCCATCATTGAACAGCTGAAGCATGAAGAACTTATCGCCCGATGTGATGGTGTGATACAGCGTTTTGATGTCTTGCATGGCAACAAGCTCCATAAGGTCAATGAATTCGTGCATAAAGGCGATGTCCTTGTTTCTAATGTGATTGATACATCTAGCAACAGTAAAGAAGAACTGTTTGTAAAGGGTAGAGTATTTGCTTATACATGGAAAGATGTACATGTCCAAATGAAGGATGATAAAATGCCCAAGGCATTTCAGTATTATATGCTGTTATTTCAGGCAAGAGATAAAATCAGCGAACAAATGAAGAAAGATGATTCACTCTATAAGGAAAATATTTTGCAATTCTCCAAAGAAGCGGGTAAAATAAACATGGTAGTACATTACACACTGATTCAGGATATTACCACGCCTTGAATGTGAAGGAGAATTTATGGACAGAAAATATACAATAGAAGTAAGCGATAAAGATATGAACCAGATCGTAAAGTTATGTGGACCAAATGATAAACATTTAGATGTAATTCGTGAAGCATTCACATGCCAATTGACTTTACGCGATAACCAATTTGTGATCCTTTGTGAACAAGAGGATACCATAAACAAAATCAAAGAAGTTCTACAGGCATTGTTTGACATGATGGATCAACATATCGATCTTAGTGAACGAGATGTGGATTACTGTTGCCGTTTGGCAAAGCTTGGCAAAATCAAAGAAATCGGCAATACGTATCAACAGCCGGTAGGAAAAACCATCAATGGAAAAATGATTTATCCTAAAACGATTGGTCAGCGCCAGCTGCTTCAGGCAATGCGTCATGCGGAAATCGTATTTGCCACAGGAGTTGCTGGTACGGGGAAAACCTATCTGGCTGTTGTCTATGCAGCCAATCTTTTGAAAAAAGGAGAAATCAAAAAAATCATACTAACCAGACCAGCCGTAGAAGCCGGGGAAAATCTAGGCTTTTTACCGGGTGATTTAAAAGAAAAAGTAGATCCATACTTACGTCCATTATATGATGCATTATATGATACCTTAGGCAATGAACAGGTAGAAAAGCTTCTAGAAAAAGAAGTGATTGAAATTGCACCATTAGCGTATATGCGTGGAAGAACATTAGATAATGCATTCATTATTCTGGATGAAGCACAGAATACCACCAGAGCGCAGATGAAAATGTTTTTGACCCGTATGGGATTTCATTCCCGTATTGTGATTACCGGAGATGTAACACAGATCGATTTGATCAAAAAACGTGACAGTGGACTGTTAAACGCAAAACAGCTGTTATATGGTATTGAGGGTATCTCCTTTGTGGAACTTACAAGTCTTGATGTTGTACGTCATCCACTTGTTCAAAAGATCATTGAACGTTATGAGAAGGAGGAAGAAGGGTATGGCGAAGATTTTATTAATCGAAGATGAAGAAAACATCCGTAAGATCATAGCTTATGATTTAATAAAAAGCGGATATGATATCACCGAATGTGGGGATGGAAAAGAAGCCATCGAGCAAGTCATGAAGGAAGATTTTGATGTATTGATCATTGACTGGATGTTGCCACATTACAGTGGCATTGATATTGTTAAGAAATTACGCAGTGAAGGAAAAGACAGTATCATGATCATGCTGACAGCAAGAGATGATGAGTCAGATATTCTGTATGCCTTTGAACAAGGTGTAGATGATTATGTAACAAAGCCATTTTCACCAAGGGAACTGCTTGCACGTGTCAATGCACATTTAAAACGCCAGCAGAAGAAACAGGATGAAAAACATTGTATTGGTGATCTGATCATGGATATGAAGCGCAGGGAAGCTTTCATCAAAGATGAACAAATGACATTGACTAAGAAAGAATTTGATCTGCTGGAGTATTTTGTACAAAACAAAAATATCGTATTGTCCCGTGACAGCATCTTAAATGACATCTGGGGCTTTGATTATGATGGTGACACCAGAATTGTGGATGTACATGTTTTCAAGCTGAGAAACAAATTAAACGGCTCTAGCGTACATATCAAATCATCTAGAGGTGTAGGCTATCTGCTAGAGGAAAAACATGAAGCAGAATAAATTCATTGTGATGTTCTACTTTCTGCTTATATCCGCATTAGTAGAATATTTCCTTGATTTTGATGTATATGTCATGATCATTTTGATGAGTATTGGCTTTGGTTTTTTATGGCTGTATCTGGAAAACACGCAGAAAGCCATGCAGATCAAAGAAAATCTAGAGCTGCAGGAAGAAATCAAATCAACTGCCAAAGATGCTCATTTAAAAAATAAACAGCTGCTGGCAATCGTTGGCAGTATCCCATTTCCTATGTTGTTAATGGATCAGTTTGGAAATATCGTTATGCATAACAACTTATCTGAGATATCCTTAGATATGCCTTTTCAGGACGATATGAGCTATTTAAACAATAATTTCGTTAGACCCATATCTGAATTTATTAAAGACGCTTTCATCCTGGAAAAGCCCTTAGATAAGATTATGAAGGTAAATGGTGTAGAATATCAGGGACTTAGTGTTCCTGTTACCGCAAAAAAGAAATACAGCGGCTGTTTGATACTGTTTCAAGATATCTCCAAAACTCTGGAAGGTGAAAAAATCCAGAAGCGTTTTATTGCGGATGCATCCCATGAATTAAAAACACCAATTGCAGTCATCAAGGGGATGGTAGAAATCCTAAACCGTGATGATTTTGACGATGAACCCACACGAATTGAATTCATGAAACAAATCGAAGTAGAAATCAATCGATTAGATGTCCTTGTTAAAGATCTGCTTCAGCTTTCACGATTATCCATGTCAAATCCAATATTGGAACGCAGAAAAATCAATATATGTGAGATAATTCAAAAATGCATCCATTCCTTAGAAAAACAAGCTGAAAAAAAAGGCTTGTCCATCATTTGTGATTTTCATAGTCAGGATGAAGTATTCGCTGATCCAGGCAAAATGCAGCAGGTCATTGTCAACCTGTTAAGCAATGCCATTAAATACAGTGATTCAGGAACCATTACCTTAAGGACAAAGAATGAATCGCCTTATTATATTATTGAGGTAGAAGATCAAGGCGCTGGTTTAAATGAATATCAGCTTTCTCATATTTTTGAACGCTTTTACCGTGTTGATGATGATCGAAGCAGAAAAAGTGGGGGAAGTGGCTTAGGACTTCCAATTGTTAAAGGTATCATTGATGCACATGGAGGCAAGTTAGAGGTACATAGCACCCCAGGCAAGGGAACAACTTTCTCTATAAAATTAAAGAATTAAAAAAACTTATCCTTGATGAATGCTCATTAGTTAAGGATAAGTTTTTTACTATTTAGAATTTGATGCTTTTGGTGGTATAACTTGATTTTATATTTATCAAAGAAGTTAGAAAACTACGACTTCAACAGCAACAAGTAAGTTGGAATACACGCTGTGCACTCTTTGGGCGTGAATGCAGCAATATAAAAAGTCATGTCATTTTTTCTATCACGATATTCCACATAATTTTGTAAGCATTTCTCTTCTTTTTTTGCTGTATTATAAAGCCTACTCATAAGTTCTATGAACCATTCGTGCTTGTGATGCATCTTGTGAAAAACCTTTATAATATTGGGATGTATTATATCCGTAATGCTTATAATTATCTGAGAGGATAGATTTCCTAATCATAAATTTTTATCTTTTATGATTATAAATTAGTATAAAAAAAGCCTTTTATCCAAAGGCTTGCTTTTCATATGGTATCGCGTACGGGACTTGAACCCGTGATACAGCCTTGAGAGGGCTGTGGCTTAACCGCTTGCCGAACGCGACATTTTTTCTGCTTACCTATTATAGCACTATCACACAATTGTTTGCAAGAAAAAAATGACAGAAATAGGAAAGAACATACAAAACATAAGTCAAATAAAAATATCATTTTTAACATTTCCTTTACATAGCCTTCATATTCTATTTACAATCATCCCTTATCATATAGGTGTATTCAAGGAAGAATATGAAATACAGGAGGAATGAAGCATGAAGAAATTATTTGTTAGTTTATTAGCAGTCGCTTTGCTGGCGGGATGTGCAAGCAATGGGGAAACTGGCAAGGTAAGTGGAAAAATCGTGGTATATACACGTGATTCATCTAGTGGAACAAGAGAGGCATTTGAAAAAGGAATCGGCTTTGAAAAGGAACTTACAAAAGATGCTACGGAAGTAAAAAGCAATGATGATATGGCAGCCAAAGTAGGGCAGAGTGTGAATGGAATCGGCTATACTTCTTTATCTACTGATTTTGAAAAAAACAATGTCAAAGCCTTACAGTATGAAGGTGTAAATGCGTCAAGTGAAACGGTATTAGATGGATCTTATAAACTACAACGTCCATTTGTATATGTCACAAGAGCAGAAGGGGACTTTGGAAATGATGATAAGCAGCAGCTGATCAAAGCTTTCTTGGATTTTATTTCTAATTCACAAGAAGGCATGGAAGTGGTAAAAGCAGCTGGTGGTGAAGTGGATATCACAAAAGCAAAACCATGGGAAGAAATAGCAAAGAATTATCCGGTATTGAATAAGGATAATGCGAAAATTACAATTCGTACAGTAGGTTCTACTTCTGTAGAAAAAACCATTAAAGCAGCGTTAGAAGCATTCTCTCCACTTGCTGGAAATGTATCGTATACCATGAATCAAAGTGGTAGTGGGGATGCTGTAAAGTATACACTGGGTAGTGAAAAAGATGGCGCAAATGCTGGGGATATTGGATTTGCCAGTCGAGCATTTAAGGAAGATGGCAGTGAAGATATTTCAAAAGCAATGCTAAATGGACAATATTGCATCGATGCAGTTGTGGCAGTGGTAAATAAAGATAACCAGAATATTACCAATATGACGCAGGCACAGTTAAAGGACATTTTCACAGGTAAAACGACAAACTGGGAAGATATTCAATAAAAACAAGCAATTGACAGTCTGAAAATACAGGCTGTCCTTTATGAATTTGATAAGGAACGGTGATTGTATGAAATCGTATGTTAGAAGTTTTATCAGTACAGAGAAAAACGCAAAAAAGCTGAAGAAAGATCAGCATATGCGTTTGATGTTTATGCTGGCAGCACTTATTTCCTCAAGTGCAATAGCCATCATTATTATTTTTATTAGTATAAAAGGTATTCTTCCATTCCTTCCTGATTACACATATGGACAGGTAGATCTTGTTGGGTTTTTAACAGGTACATTATGGCGAAAGGATCAGGGTATTTATGGGGTAGGATTTATCATCATCAATACACTGGTGTCTGCATTTGGTGCATTATTGTTGTCATTTCCTTTATCCGTTTTGACAGCTTTGTTTATCGCAAAGATCGCACCTAAAAAAATAGCGGAAATCATGACAACGGTCATTGAATTATTAGCTTCCATTCCATCGGTAGTATATGGGGTATTTGCTTCTGGTACGATTACTGTATTGGTATCAGGTCTGGCACAAAAGTTTCATTATATTACAGCTGGAGGTAGTTCTTTACTGGCTGTTATCCTGTTGCTTGCCATTATGATTTTCCCAACGATTACATCTTTATCTATTACAGCAATACGCTCTGTTGGAAAAGAGATTGAAGAAGGCAGTCTGGCATTAGGTGCAACAAAAACACAAACCAATTTTAAAGTAATTCTAACCAGTGCAAAATCAGGGATCTTTGCTGGTGCGATATTAGGTATTGGGCGGGCATTTGGAGAAGCTACTGCTGTAGCAATGGTTGCGGGCAATAAAATGTTTGGACCAACGCTGAATCTGTTTGATACCACACGTACCCTGACAACCACGATGTTAGCTGGATTAAATGAAACAACTGGATTGGATTATGATATTCGTTTTTCAACTGGTCTTGTATTAATGGCAGTCATATTATTAAGCAATTTATTATTGAATTATGTCAAAAAGAAAGTAGGGAAGGTGCAATGATGAACACTCAGTTGCAGAAAAAGAAACGAAAAATCAAAGATGGTGTCCTGAATGGCATTACATATTTCTCCAGCGGTCTAAGTATCTTTATCCTGATTGCTATCTTTGTGTTTATCTTTTCTAAAGGCTTCAGTTCTTTGGGAATGCATCTGTTGACAGGGAATTATTGGTCTAAAAGTTATTTAAGCAGTGTGGAAGAAACCAAAAATATGCCTGCTGTTTATGAAAGACCAGATGATTTAAACAAGGATGTCAGCTTTAGCACAAAGTGGGGTGTTGGCTTTGTGGATGCCAAGGATCAAAACAAAGACAATGTGATTCTGGTGGAATATATAGCTCCCCAATCACCATTTCAATATATGATTGATGATAGTATCAAAGATAAAACCGTTACGATGAAAGCTGAAACTGGTTATCAGGTGGAAAAGCTTGTGTATGTGAATGAGCATGGCACAAAGATGAGTGCGGGTAAACTGTTTGGACAAAATGCTTCCCAATTAACTACCATTCTTGATCAAAAAGCCCAGCAGATTTCTCAGGTGTTCTTTAAAACACCAGGAGGTGGAATCAAAGGAAGTATCATTTCCACCATATGGCTGATCATTATATCCATGTTAATTGCTTTACCACTTGGTGTAGCATCCGCCATCTATCTGCATGAATATGCACCTAAAAACCGTCTAACTGCTTTGATTCGCAGTGCGATTGAAATGTTGACAGGTGTTCCAAGCATCATCTTTGGTTTGATGGGCGTTGTGGTGTTGTTTCCAATCACACAGCTGTTTGGCGCAACGACTTCCAATATATTGTTAGGTTCCTTTACAATGTCGATTATCTTATTGCCAACGATTATCCGCTCTACGGAAGAAGCATTAATCGTTGTACCACAATCTTTACGTGATGCCTCCTTATCTATTGGCGCAAACCAATCTCAGACGATTTTTAAAGTTGTGTTGCCTTGTGCGATACCTGGAATATTGACAGGTGTATTATTAAGCATTGGGCGTGTAATAGGCGAAAGTGCAGCGTTGATCTATACCATGGGAACTTATGTGAATGATACCCCAACCCTTACATCACAGGGAACTAGTCTGGCCGTTCATATTTATAATATCATGAGTAGTGAAATGCCGAATTTTGAATTAGCAAGTGCAATTTCAATTGTGATCTTAGTATTTGTACTTATATTGAATATTATTGTGAAGTTATTAAGCAGGAAATTAAATAAAGCCTGGTATTAGGAGGAAATGAAAATGAATGATACCATCTTTCATGTAAAAGATTTGAATTTATATTATGGAGAAAAACATGCATTAAAAGATATTTGTATGGATATAGAAAAAAACAAGGTAACGGCATTGATTGGCCCCAGTGGATGTGGGAAATCAACGTTTCTTCGCTGTTTGAATCGTATGAATGATTTGATTGACGGCTGTAAGATTGAAGGAAAAATAGAAATTGATACAACCGATGTGTATGGTGATAAATTAAATGTGGTAGATTTACGTACAAGGGTGGGCATGGTATTTCAAAAGCCTAATCCATTTCCAATGTCGATCTTTGATAATATCACATATGGACCAAGATGTCAGGGAATCAAGAATAAGAAGGTGTTATCTGAAATCGTGGAGCAGTCTTTAAGAAAGGCAGCTTTATGGGATGAAGTAAAAGATCGTTTGCATGATAGTGCCTTTGGATTAAGCGGTGGACAGCAACAGCGTTTATGTATCGCAAGAGCGATTGCCATGGAGCCTGAAGTCATCTTGATGGATGAGCCAACCAGTGCACTTGATCCCATTGCCACAAGCAAGATTGAAGATTTGATTGAAGAATTAAAAAAAGACTATACAATCGTTATCGTAACACATTCCATGCAACAGGCATCACGTGTAAGTGATCGTACTGCCTTCTTCTTGATGGGAGAAGTGGTGGAGTATGACAAAACCAGTACGATTTTCCAGCAGCCAAAAGATAAACGAACAGAAGATTATATTACAGGAAGATTTGGATAGGAGATAAAACATATGGTAAAAATTGATAAAGAGTTAAACGAGATGGAAGAAAATATCATCAAGATGGGAAACAAAGTCATTTTGATGCATACCGCTGTGATGGATGTGTTAGAGTATCCAGATAAAGAAAAAGAATTAGAGATCATCCAAAGCGATGATCGAATCAATCATTTAGAAGAGGAAATCAATGATCAGGCCATTACATCCTTGGCATTATTATCACCTGTCGCAAGTGATCTTCGTAAAGTGATTGCGGCAATTAAGATTGCCAGCGAATTAGAACGAATTGGTGATTATGCGAAAAATATCGCGATTTTTATGATCAAACATGAAGAACTCGATGAAAATATCAGAGAATATGCGAGAAGCATGGAAAAGGAATTCATTGCCATGCTGGAAAATGCAATCACCTGTTATATGAATGCTGATGTAGAGGCTGCATTTGAAATACCGGAGCAGGATAAACAGATCAATACATTATTAAAGGAAACCAAGCATAATGTTACCAAACAGCAGGAAGAAGCATTACTGGAGCATGTATTTGAAATCAGCAGTATGTTAAGAAATATCGAACGAGCAGGGGACCATGTCAAGAATATTTGTGAACATGTGATTTATATGGTAAAAGGACAACACTACGATTTTGGGTAAAGAAAAAGGAAAGCGCATATGCTTTCCTAAATTTTTTCTTCTAATTCTTCATGTAAAGGTAAATCATCGTTGGTTTCTTTTACGATATTCCAGATATGATCACCAATACGTTCTAATGTACCCAGGATATCTACATAAATACCTGCGGCAACACTGGAATTACAGGAATTATCTGCCATACGTTTGAAATGGCGTTGTCTGGCTTTTTCTTCCACCAGGTCAAGATAATTTTCTTTATCTGTAATAACTTTTATAATGTGTTCTTCTCTTGAAGAGAAGTACTGTAATGCCAATTCATTCATTTCTAAAACAGTGTCATACATTTCATTTACATCTGTGATAGCATCACTTGAGAAGATACCTTTATCATCATATGCCAGTTCATAGAATTCATTCAGATTCATGGTTAAATCACCAACACGTTCAATGTTTTTGATAACCTGCAAGTTTCCAATAAATTCATCTGTATCATGTTCACTTAAACTGTTATGTGCTATACTCATCAAATAACTTGTAATCTTACTGTCTAGTGAATTGATGGCATCCTCATATTGGCGAGATACATCTTTATACTTGCTGTTTTGTTTATTGAAATATTTTTGACTTTCTTTTAAACAGTCACTGGCAAGTTCACCCATTTTAATCGTTACCTGTTTACTGACAACCAAAGCTCCACTTGGCAAAGAAGCCGCAAGCTGTGGGTCAAGTGCATTGAAATCTACTTCAATACGTTCTTCGCTTTCACCAGGCATGATACGTTTGATCAAATTGACCATCTGATTGATAAATGGATATGTCAGAATAGAAATCACCAGCGTACGTATGATATGTGCAATCGCAATCTGCATCATTGGAGATACATTGTATGTATCAGCAAGATACTGTATGAAATCTACATATGGATTCAACAACAGCATAAACAATAATGCACCAATCACATTAAACAATACGTTGAAGAAAGCACTTCGTTTTGCCGCAAGGCTACCTCCAATAGAAGCGAATACAGCTGTAACAGTCGTACCAATGTTACTTCCAAATACAAATGGAAGTGCTGCTGCCAAAGTCATTGCCCCTGAATCATAAATCTTCTGTATGATTCCAATGACGGCACTACTCGATTGTACGATACCTGTCATGATCGTACCACACAATAAGCCAAGCCATGGCTGATCTGCCATCGTTGTCGCAAGATTTTCAAAGAAATCCAGCTGTCCTAGCTTACTTAACTCATCGCCCATTAATCGAAGTCCAAAGAACAGTAAACCAAATCCTAAAATAATTTGTCCAAGATAGGTCTGTTTCTTTCGACTGGAGAACATGGTAATCAAAACCCCAAGGAACACAAAGTAGAGGGCAAGTGTTTCTACCTTCATACCAATCAGGAATGCAGTTACCGTTGTACCAATATTGGCACCGATAATGATCCCGATGGATTGTTCCAACGTCATTAGCCCTGCACGTACAAATCCAATCGCTATGGCACTTGTTGCACTACTAGACTGAATAAATACGGTGATCAGAGCACCTACAAGAATCCCTTTCCACGGTTTGTTCGTGTATTTGTCGATATAATCTCTTAATTTTTCACCTGCGATGCTTTTCAATCCATCTCCCATGAATTCAATACCAAATAAGAAGAGGGCAAGCCCACCGATGATGAAGTCCCAGCTGATGTCCGCAGACATCGAATTGGCTGCTATATGTAACATATAAAACCTCCTGTAAAAACTTACATCGGTATAATTTTAACATTTTCTTAACAATCTGTATACCTTTGAAAAACAAATTAATTTTAATTTTGAAGATTTTTTTATCAGGAATGACTTTTTGCGGTATCTTATGTTATACTTTATACAGCGAAAAAAGATGGTTTTTACCATAAAAGAATGGTGTAGATGAGGTGGATTATGGAAATCAATATAACAAATCAAAGCTCGCAGAAAAAATGGTCAAGATACAAAAAAGACTTCTTATTGATTGCACAACGTGCCCAGGAAGTATTAAAACTGGAAGATGAATACAGCATGTCGGTTATTTTTGTGGATCCTGAAGAAATTCATGAAATCAATAAAACATATCGAAACATTGATCGACCAACCGATGTCATCAGTTTTGCACTGCGTGATGAAGCAGATGATTATGAAATGATGGAAGAAGACAATGAACTGGGAGATATTTTTATCAATATACAGGCAATCGTTGATCAGGCAAGTGAATATGGACACAGCATGCGCCGTGAGGTATGCTTCTTATTTACACATGGATTATTGCATCTGTTAGGCTATGATCATATGTGTGAAGAAGATGAAAAGCAAATGTTTGCGTTACAGGATGTGATCTTAGATGATATCGTTCCTAAAAAAATACGTAAATAAATTCCGTTATGCCTTTGGTGGCCTGTTTCATGGCATTACACATGATCGAAGTATCTTTTTACAGTGTCTGATAGCCGTTTGTGTTATCATTGTATTTGCTTTTTTCCATTTAACAATGATAGAATGGGTAATCGTACTGATACTGATCGGTTCCATTATCGCATTGGAATTTATCAATAGCGCGATTGAAACGATTGTGGATTTCATCTCTCCGGAATATAACGAAAAAGCTAAAATCATGAAAGATTATGCCGCAGCAGCGGTGCTTGTGATGTCCATTGTGGCAGCTGTAGTTGGATTGATGATTCTGAAAGGAAAACTATGATGAAGGAAGAATATAAAGATTTGATAGAACGTGCATTTTCCGCAATGGCACATGCCTATGCACCCTACAGCAAGTATCATGTAGGCGCCTGTATCAAAACAAAAGATGGAAATTTTATTCCAGGTGTCAATATAGAAAATGCATCCTATGGATTAACCAACTGTGCTGAGCGCAGTGCAGTATTTGCGGCATATTCCTTAGGCTATCGCAAAGAAGATATAGAAATGATTGCGATTGTTAGTGATGGAGAGAAACTTGCAGCTCCATGTGGTGCCTGTCGTCAGGTACTGGTTGAACTGCTTGATGAAGATACCCCGATTATCTTAAGCAATCATAAAGAAGAAAAGGTAACCAATATAAAAGAACTGTTGCCAATGTCATTTACAAGTGAGGATGTGTTATAATGTATCGTTCAGGATTTATATCAATTATCGGCAGACCGAATGCTGGAAAAAGTACGCTGTTGAATGTAATCGTTAACCAAAAGGTTGCGATTACAAGTAATAAGCCGCAAACAACCAGAAATAATATTTCTGGTATCTTAACAAGAGAAGATGCTCAGTTTATTTTCATTGATACACCAGGCATTCATAAGCCTAAACATGAGCTGGGAAAAACATTGAATAAAAATGCATATACTGCTATCGCAGAAGCAGATGTAAATTTCTGGATGGTAGATGCGACCCAAAACTTTGGACCTGGAGATGAATTTATACTTGAAAAAATCAAGACCAGTCATATTCCATGTTTTCTGATCTTAAATAAAATTGATTTATTGGGAAAAGAAAAACTAATCAAAGTTTTGCAGGAATGGAAAGAACGTTATGCGTTTGCGGAAATATTCCCAATCAGTGCATTAAAAAAAGATAACATCGATCAGTTATTGGAAGTAACCAAGGGATACTTAAACGAAGGTCCACAATACTTTCCTGATGATATGATTTCTGATCATGGGGAACAATTCCAGATTGCGGAAATCATTCGTGAAAAAGTGTTGTATAAAACTGAAGAAGAAGTACCACATTCTGTGGCGGTGGTCATTGAAAAGAAAGAAGAAACTGATACAAAAATCTTCATTCAAGCCCTGATTGTTGTAGAGCGTACTTCTCAAAAATCAATTCTGATTGGTAAACAAGCCGAAATGATTCGCAAAATTCGTCTTGCGGCACAAAAGGAATTGAAAGAAAAGTTCCAGAAAAGGGTAGAGTTGGAATTATATGTTCGTGTCGAAAAAAACTGGAGAAATCGTTCCAGCAAATTACAGCAATTAGGATATCTGGAACTAGAAGAGGATGAATGATGCTTTTTGTGGCATTGTGATTGAATATCGGGAATATCGGGAACATGATGCTCTTTTATCTGTATTACGTGATGATGGTGTTATTATAAAGATATCTGCCAAAGGTATTCAGAAAGTAAAAAGTAAAAATGCTCCGGCATGTCAACTGTTTACTTATTCCCGCTGGTATTTGAATTATAGAGAAACTAGCACAATGCAAAGCTTAAAAAGCGCAGAGATCTTAGAAAGTTATCGCCATATCCGTGAAGATCTGATCAAACAATCGATTGCGGCATATTTCTGTGAAATGATCTTATACAGTCACTTTGAAACTCCATTTGCTTTTGATTTATTAAAACATGCGCTTGATATATTAAAAAGTCAGGATGATCCCATGGTGATCTTATGCTTGTTTCAGGTAATCGTAAATCGAATGCATGGTATCGAAATGCAATGTGATGGCTGTGTACGATGTGGCACAACCAAAGGCATCTACGCAATTTCTTTAAAAGATGGTGGTTTCATTTGTAAAATGTGTGCAAAAGGCTATGATAAAGTGTATTCCAGCAAGGATTTAAAATGTTTTCGCTTATTAAATAAAGCCCAGCTAGAGCATTATGATATATTAAAGGAAATTGGCGGCTTTCGCTTTGAACACTTTGAACAGCTGTATGCATTCTTTGAAGAATATGCAGGTATCCCAATCAAAAGCATTCAGTTTTTGAGGATATTAAAAGATATGTCTTAAGACAGGAAAATGGATTTTATCGTTTTCTTGTCTTTTTTATGTAGAAAAAGCACAACATCGTGTATGTACGCAGATCAAAGTCATCTATGCCACACCATTTGACGTACCTATGACAGTTGAAAATTGAAGAAAATCTATGCAGAGGAATCGAAGGGAAAGGATTTTTAGCTGAAAATCCTTTTTTTTCGTTACAAATCGTATAAATCATTGACATTTGACAAAATTAAGTGTTATATTATAGTGTATTCTTGTAACTATTTTATAGTTTGATAGCATTCGATATGAAGGATGCGTTTTTTTCTGAAAGGGGCATAACACAATGAACGAAAAACTATTTGATACAGTCGTAGCCCATGCGAAAAACAGTGGCTTTGTATACCAGGGTTCAGAAATCTATGGTGGATTGAGCAATACCTGGGACTTCGGCCCTTTGGGTGTAGAATTAAAAGAAAACATTAAAAAAGCCTGGTGGCGTAAATTCATTCAGGAATCTCCATATAATGTGGGTATTCAGTCTGCGATTTTAATGAATCCAAATGTCTGGGTAGCCAGTGGACATGTTGGCGGTTTCTCTGATCCATTGATGGATTGTAAAGAATGTAAGTCAAGATTTCGTGCTGACCAGCTGATTGAAGAAGCAACAAATGGTGAAGTCAGTGTAGAAGGCTGGAGCAATGAAGCTATGGCTGATTTTATCAAAGAACACAATATCGCTTGTCCAAAGTGTGGTGCACACAACTTTACGGATATTCGTCAGTTTAACCTGATGTTTAAAACATTCCAGGGTGTTGTAGAAGATGCGAAAAATACGATTTATCTACGTCCAGAAACAGCACAGGGTATGTTTGTGAATTTTAAAAATGTTCAAAGAAGCATGCGTAAAAAACTGCCTTTTGGTATCGGACAAATCGGTAAAAGTTTCCGTAATGAAATTACACCGGGAAACTTTATTTTCCGTACACGTGAATTTGAACAGATGGAACTGGAATTTTTCTGTAAACCGGGAACTGATTTAGACTGGTATGCTTATTATAAAGAAAACTGTATGAAATTTTTGACAGATCTTGGCATTGAAGCTGATCATTTACGTTTCCGTGATCATACACCAGAAGAATTGGCATTCTATTCAAAAGGTACCTGCGATATCGAATATAATTTCCATTCACAGATTGGATGGGGAGAAGTATGGGGTATTGCTGATCGTACGGATTATGATTTAAGACAACATCAGGAAGCAAGTAAGAAGTCATTAGAATATCTTGATCCTGAAACAAATGAAAAATATCTTGCATATTGTATTGAACCAAGTGTTGGTGTAGAACGTTTGTTCTTAGCATTTATGTGTGATGCATATGATGAAGAAAAACTGGAAAATGATGATGTACGTACTGTTCTTCATTTACATCCATTCTTAGCACCGATCAAGGCATGTATTCTGCCATTAAGCAAGAAACTAAGTGAACAGGCAATGGAAGTATTTAAGCTTTTGGCACCTGTTGGCTATTGTGATTATGATGAAGCAGGAAGCATTGGTAAACGTTATCGTCGTCAGGATGCGATTGGTACACCTTTCTGTATCACTGTTGATTTTGAAACAGCAAATGATAATTGTGTGACTGTTAGAGAACGTGACACAATGAAACAAGAACGCGTCAATATCAATGATTTAGTTGCATACATTGAAGAACGTATTAAACTTTAAGAAAGCAGGGTGGCTTGATTGGCTCGTTTAAGTGAACAGGAAATCAATCAAATCCGTAACAAGGCAGATATCGTTGATGTCATTGGACATTATGTTACGCTAAATCGTAAAGGAAAAGATTATCAATGCGTCTGTCCTTTTCATGACGACCATTCACCATCCATGAGCATATCCACAGAAAAACAGATCTATAAATGTTTTTCATGTGGTGCCGGAGGAAATGTTTTTACCTTTGTTAAAAACTATGAAAAGATTTCCTATATTGAAGCTGTAAAAAAAGTGGCAGACTATGCAGGGGTAAGCTTATCCGTTGATTTAGATCTGCCACAAAAAAAAGTTGATCCCTACAAAGAAGCATTATATAAAGTATGTAGTGATACTATTGAGTTTACGCATTATCAATTGGATACACTGGATGCGAAAAGAGTGAAGGAATATCTTCAAAAACGAAATATTACAGAAGATATTATAAAGAAATTCTCAATTGGTTTTAATCCGCCAGATGATGCCTTATATCATTTTCTGCATAAGAAAAAGCATTCTGATGAGAATCTGATCAAAGCAGGCGTTGTCCGTTTGACCAGTGGCGGGTATCATGATGTATTCCAAAATCGTATTATGATTCCCATTCATGATGCAATGGGAAATCCGGTTGGTTTTACGGCAAGACGACTGTTAGATAGTGATGAAGCAAAATATATCAATACCGGAGAAACAGATATCTATAAAAAAGGTGATCTGATATTTAATTACCATCGTGCAAAACCTTTGGCTAGAAAAGCAGGAACTGTCTATCTGGTGGAAGGTGCCATGGATGTTTTAGCTTTTGAGAAAGTAGAAATATCAAATGCTGTAGCAACTCTTGGTACTGCCTGTACAAAGGAACAGATTCAGCTGTTAAAAATGATGCATGCGGAAATCACCGTTTGTTACGATGGAGATAATGCAGGGAAAAATGCCACTTATAAATTTGGTAAGATGGCAATTGAGCATAAGCTTCCTTTTGTCATCGTAGATAATAAAACAGGTCTTGATCCTGATGAAATTATCGATGCTTATGGCAAGGAAGAATTAAAAGCACTGGTCAATAAGACCATCTCATGGATCGACTTCCTTTTTGAATTTTTATTAACACGCTATAACCTGGATAATTATTCTCAGAAAAAAGATTATGCCATGGAGATAGCATCAGAAATCGCTAAGTTGGAAAATGATTTTGAAAGAACGAATTATTATGTCCGCTTGCGTGAATTAACCGATTTTGATATGCAGGTGAACCAGGTGGAAGCACCTGTAGAAAAGAAGAAAACCGATTATGTGAAACGTACGTTTTTGACATTTCCAAAAACGAAACGGGGACATGCGGAATATGAAATACTTTCACAAATGATGAATGGCATTGCTGCCTGTAATGTCTTTAAAGAAGATCTTGGCTTTTTAAAGGATGATGTCAGTAATAAACTGGCCATCTATATCATTGATTATTATCGTACACATGATGAAATCTTGGTCGCAGACTTACTGGATGTTATAAAGGAGCAGAATGTAAAAAATCTTCTGCTGGAGATAGCTAGCTGGGAGCTGGCCAGAAAAGAAGTGAATATTGATGTACTTCATGAAGCGATTGCCAATGAGAAAGCCAGCTTGTTAGAGGATCAGATTCATATGATCAATTTGAAGATTAAAGAGCTTCATGATCCTTTAGAAAAGGCAAAACTGGCCGATGAACGAAATAAACTGATTATTGAAAAAGAAAAATGGATACAAGCAAGTGGAAGGAAGTAGATACTATGGCGAAAAAGAAAAAAGCAACCGTATTACCAGAATATAAAACCCTGGATGCAATCAAAGAAGAATTAAAAGAATCCTATGATTTGACACATGTTCTGGAACAGAAAGATGTGTTGGATGCAGTGGAACATCTAGATATGACAGATAAAGAATATGATGATTTATTAGAATGGTTTAAAGACAATGATATCGTAATTAGTGATGAAGATGACGTAGATATTTTAGATGATGACATTGTAGCTGTTGATGATGAAGATTTAGACTTTTTAGATGATGCAGATGAGGATGAAGATGATGCTTTGGCAAGTGATATTGAATCTTTAGAGCAATCATTTGCAAATTCCTCTCATACAAAGATCAATGATCCGGTTAAAATGTATTTAAAGGAAATTGGTCGTGTAGAACTGTTAGACCCTAGAGAAGAACCTGAAATTGCTAGACGTATTCAGGCTGGTGATGAAGAAGCCAAGAAAAAACTGATTGCAGCAAACCTTCGTTTGGTTGTATCCATCGCGAAGAAATATGTTGGCCGTGGCATGTTGTTCTTGGATTTGATTCAGGAAGGCAATATGGGTTTAGTAAAAGCAGTAGAAAAATTTGATTATACCAAAGGATTTAAATTTTCTACATATGCGACATGGTGGATTCGTCAGGCGATCACAAGAGCAATCGCTGATCAGGCAAGAACGATCCGTATTCCTGTACATATGGTAGAAACGATTAATAAATTAACACGTATCCAGCGTCAGTTGGTTCAGGATTTAGGCCGTGATCCTTCTGCGGAAGAAATTGCAGCCAAAATGGAAAACATCTCTCCAGAAAAAGTACGTGAAATCCAGAAAATTGCATTGGAACCAGTATCTTTGGAAACACCAATTGGTGAAGAAGATGACTCTCACTTAGGTGATTTCATTGAAGATAAAGAAGCATTATCTCCAGATGAATATGCAAACAACCAGTTGTTGAAGGATGAAATCAACAATGTATTACAGGGACTTACAGAACGTGAAGAAAAAGTGCTGCGTTTACGTTTTGGCTTATATGATGGAAGAACTCGTACCCTTGAAGAAGTTGGTAAAGAGTTTAACGTTACACGTGAACGTATTCGTCAGATTGAAGCAAAAGCTCTGCGTAAATTGAAACATCCTACAAGAAGTAAACGTTTAAAGGACTTTGTTGATAAACCTTAGTATGGCAGGTAAAGTACGTTTACAGGCGATTTTTGATATGATTCAGCCTGGATTAGTGATTGCAGATATTGGGTGTGATCATGGACTTTTGCCAATTGCTTTGGTAAAACAGGGCAAATGTGAAAAAGCATATGCCTGTGATGTTCGTATTGGACCACTTTCAAGAGCAAAAGAAGCAATTGAAGAAGCAGGTCTGCAGCATCAGGTAATTCCCATTCTATGTGATGGCATGTCACAAATAGGAGAAGATGTGAATGGTGTCGTAATAGCCGGTATGGGTTTTGATACCATCAAACATATCTTATCTCAGGATTTAAAAAAATGTTCTAAATTCAAACAAATGGTGATCCAGTGCAATGGTCACGTGGATGAATTTCGTCAATGGTTAAGTGATCATGGATTTAAGATCGATGATGAGCGTATTGTAAAAGATTCTCATTATTATCAATTGATTTCTATGCATAAAGAAGAAACAACACCACTTACGAAGGAACAATGCTTATTTGGTATCTATACCAAAAAAGATCCATTATTCAAAGAATATTGGCATTATATCTATGAGAAAAAAAAGGTGATCTTAGATCAGTTGTCACCATCTCATGAAAATTATATGAAAACAAAGGCATTAATGGATAGGATAGAAAAAGCGCTGAATGAATAGTTTCAGCGCTTTTAAATGATTTTTTGAATATCAATTTCTGGTTTTGTTAAACCTGGTTCATAATTTTCTAAATACGCAATGACCTGAGCAGTTAAATACGTCGGTGTACTGGCACCAGATGTAATCGCAACTTTAGTTTTATTTACTAATTGCTCATCAAAAATGCCATGAACATCATCAATCAGGTATACATCAGGAATACCCGCATCCTTTGCGATGGCAGCCAATCGATTAGAGTTGTTAGAATGTGCATCGCCTACAACATATAACACATCAATTTGCTGCTGTTTTAAATCCGCAACTGCCTGTTGGCGAATTCTTGTCGCATTGCATATTTCTTCACAGAATTCAGCATTTGGATATTGCTTAGCGATACTTTGAAACAATGCATCAATATCAAAAATGGACATTGTGGTCTGATTGGTCACAAAAATCTTTGTATTTTCTGGCATATCAGGAATATCACGCTCGCAGGTAATCAGATGTACATGATCATCCATGCTCAATACTGCTTCCGCTTCTGGATGATACTTTTTTCCTATATAGAAAATCTCGCTGCCTTTCGTTAATGCATCTTTTACGATATCCTGCGTTTTCACAACATCTGGACAGCTGGCATCCACGCAGATCAAGCCTTTTGCCCTTGCTTTTTCAATTACCTGTGGAGCGATACCATGGGCTGTGAAGATCACAACACCTTCATCTATTTGATCTAATAATTCCATTCTTGTTTTGGTTTTATCATCAATCGGCTGAATATGCAGCTGCTTTAATGCTTCCATAACATAAGCGTTATGAACTAACATTCCTAGTACATAAATTGGCGTATCGGGATATTCCTGTGCTGTTTTTTTTGCTAAAGCAATAGCACGGGTTACGCCTTTACAATATCCTCTTGGTGTAACTTTTATAACTTCCATGTTTTTCACCTCGTGTTTATTATATCCTATATTCTGCACATATGCCTAGCATTCTATGAATGAAAAATTTATTTTTATGATAAAATAGAGACATCAACAAAAAAAGGATTTACTTTACAAGTTTATGAAATCCTGTATAATGAAAGAGCTGATTTTAGAATTGTAGAAATGGAGGCGATACAATGAGTTATCGTGATTATATGTTTAAAGAAACAACAAAGAAGTTCTTAGAGCTAGAAGGCTTTTTAGAACCTACACCTATACAAAAAGAGATACTGCCCCTTGCCTGTAAAGGTAAAGATGTCATTGGTATCAGTGCGACTGGAAGTGGAAAAACCCATGCTTTTTTAATCCCTGTGATGGAACGTGTGGATACATCCATCGATCGTATTCAGGCAGTCATTACAGCACCTACAAGAGAACTGGCTTTACAGCTGTATACCCGTACAAAGAATATGCAGGAAGCAGATCCAACCTTACGTATCAAATTGATTACTGGCGGTATGGAAAAAAGTCGAATGAATGAATCCTTAAAGGTTCAGCCACATGTTGTCATCGGTACACCTGGAAGAATCAAAGATTTATTTTTAAATGAGAAAACCCTGCGTGTAGAGAGTGCAGATATGCTGATTGTTGATGAAGCGGATATGACATTGGAATTTGGCTTCTTAGAAGATATCGACGCAATGGCTGGAAGAATGAAGAAAAATCTTCAGATGATGAGTTTTTCTGCGACGATGCCAAATGCTTTAAAAATCTTTTTAAAGAAATATATGACGCAACCAGCAATGGTGCATATCGAAGATGCAAAACAGTTTCATCCACAAATCGAACATGTGCTTGTGCCATGTACTCCTTTGAATTATGAACAGAAACTAATGGAAATCTTACCAACTTTTACACCATACGTATGTTTGATTTTCGCAAATACAAGAGAACAGGCCGCAAACGTAGCTTCTTTGATGCGTGATGCAGGATATCCATTAATTGAATTACATGGTGATTTAACAAGCCGTGAACGTACAAAGGCAATGAAAGAACTGGAAAATATTCAAAAGCCTTATGTCGTAGCAACCGATATAGCTGCCAGAGGAATTGATATTGATGGAATCAGTCATGTTATTTCTTTAGGCTTCCCAAAAGAATTAGATTATTATATTCATCGTTCAGGAAGAACCGGACGTGCTGGTAAAAAGGGAATCTGTTATGCCTTATATCAAAAACAAGATGATCAAATGATCCGTGCACTGGAAAAACGCGGCATTCATTTTGAACATCGTTCTTTGAAGAATGGCAATTGGAATACATTAGAACCATTACATAAGAAAAAAGTAAAAAAAGATGATCCTTTAGAAAAAGAAATTTCAAAGATCGTTGCTAAGAAAAAAAAGAAAGTAAAACCAGGATATAAAGTGAAACGTAAACAGGAAGTAGAAAAGTTAAAACGTAAAGCAAAACGTTCCATTATTCAGGAAGATATCCAGCGTCAAAAGAAAGAACGTGCGAAGAGCAAACAGCTGGAAAGAAGGAGAAATGAAGAATGAAAATAGGTTCTCATGTATCCATGTCTGCGCCTGAATATGTATTAGGTTCTGTCAAAGAAGCCCTTCAATATGGGGCGAATGCACTTATGCTGTATACTGGTGCGCCACAAAATACCAGAAGAAAACCAATGCAGGAATTACGCATTGCAGAAGCTTTAGAGTTGATGAAACAATCCGGCATTGAGGAAAGCAGTGTCATCGTACATGCACCTTATATCATCAATCTGGCGAACTGTCTAAAAGAAGAAACCTTTCAATTAGGTGTAGAATTCTTAGAAAAAGAAATCAAACGTGTACAGGCATTACATGCAACAACCCTTGTTCTACATCCAGGTTCTCATGTAAAAGCAGGAGAGGAAGCTGGTCTTGAAAAGATTATTCAGGGATTAGATGAAGCAATGCATGACATGCAGGATGTGCATATTGCTATAGAAACGATGGCAGGCAAGGGCAGTGAAATCGGATATACATTTGATCATATCGCCTATTTGATCAAGCATGCAAAATATGGTGATCATATAGGTGTTTGTATGGATACCTGTCATATCCATGATGCTGGTTTTGACTTATCTGATTTTGACGCAATCTTAGATGAATTTGATGAAAAAATCGGCCTTGACCGCTTATTATGTATGCATATCAATGATTCAAAAAATATCAAAGGTGCAAAGAAAGACCGCCATGCAAATATTGGCTTTGGCGAGATCGGATTTGATAAATTATGTACCATCGTACATCACCCACGTGTAGCACATGTCGTAAAAATCTTGGAAACTCCTTATGTAGATGGACATCCACCTTATAAATATGAAATTGCGATGTTAAAAAACAAAGTGTTTGATGAGCATTTATTGGATAAAATCATTGAGGAAGCATAATGGAAATCAGACAGCTGGATCAAAGTTATCAGGGAATGCCCATTCACTTTGTGGTAAAAACAGATGGCTATTTCCATGCGGATATTAAACAGACAAATGATCAATTTGGTGTAATCTTTCACTATACACCGTTTTCTGAACAGAAAATATATCACTTTGATGATGTTTTGATGAGTGAATGGCTGGATGAGCCTATTGTCTATGGTGCATTTGAACAAAATGAATTTGTTGGCTTTGTGGAATTGAATAAAGAATGGAATCAGCGTTTACGTATAACCAACATTTTTGTGAAGGAAGAAAAGCGACATGATGGCATAGGCACGATATTGATGAAACATGCAAAAGCATATGCCGCATCACAAAATATGCGAGGCATTGTTTTAGAAACACAGTCCTATAATGTACCCGCCATTCGTTTTTATCAAAAACATGGCTTTCTATTTTTAGGATGTGACTTATCTGCCTTTTCCAATGAAGATGTCAAGCATCAGGAAATACGCTTAGAAATGTGTTATCAAATGGAAAACAGTTGAGCTACAATATGTAGTTTCAACTGTTTTCTTTTAATCATTTTTATGTTCTTCTTCAAAAGCCAGAATTTCTTGTTTTAAACGTTCTACGATTTCTTCTTGTGGAAGTTTTTCAATAATTACACCTTTTTTAATCAACAAACCTTCTTTTTTACCACCGGCAATAGCAATATCCGCATGTTTTGCTTCACCAGGACCATTGACTGCACAACCCATAATCGCTACATTTACATTACAATTGACCGTTTGTAGGAACTTTTCAATTTCATCTACAACAGGCTGCATATCCCAGGCAGTTCTACCACATGTTGGACAGGCAATCAGATTTGGTACTCCTTTTAATAAACCACAGCATTTCAATAATTGTTTTACAATCGTGATTTCATTCACCGGATCGCCATTGACACTGATACGAATGGTATCCCCAATACCTTCATTTAACAAGGTACCCAGCGCCATACTGCTTTTTATCGCAGAACCAATAAATGTACCAGCTTCTGTAACACCTAGATGAAGTGGATAAGGGAACGTTTTACTTGCTAGTCGATATGCATCAATGCAAAGCAATGGATCACTGCTTTTAAAAGATAAGCAGATGTCATGGAAATCTAAATCCTCCAAGATCTTTACGTGGCGTTTTGCACTTTCCATCATGCCTTCTGCTGTTGGTTTGCCATATTTTTCATGAATATCCTTTTCTAAAGAACCACTGTTGATTCCAATACGGATAGGGATATGATGCTCCTTACAAACTTTAACGACCGCTTCTACATTTTCCTTCGCACCGATATTACCAGGATTCAATCGAATCTTATCAATGCCATGTTCAATAGCAGAGATTGCCAAACGATAATCATAATGAATATCCGCAACGAGTGGAATATGTGTTCTTTTCTTGATTTCAGTAATTGCTTTTGCATCTTCTTCATCTATGATTGCCATTCTTACCAGTTCACATCCAGCCTTTTCCAGTGCTAAAATCTGATTGACTGTGGCATCCACATCAGATGTTCTAGTATTACACATTGATTGAATCACTACCTTATTTTGATGACCAATCGTTAAATTACCTACATGTATTTCTCTTGTTTCATTACGTTTCATGTTTTCACCTCGTGGTTTCATTATAACAGTGTTAAATAGGAAATTCAATGAAGAAAACAGAAATGAAAACCTTACTATGATTCGAATATGATAATGTCTTAATGAAACCAAATTGATTTTGTCTTTA
>NZ_QVFI01000022.1:0-68324 GCF_003433845.1 Absiella sp. AM09-50 | reverse complement strand
GTATTCAGTACGTTTTAATTATTTGTACTGTCTACTTTTGAGAATCGTATCAAATTGAGTGGCTTTTTCTTAAAAAAAAGAAATGTAATGTTAAAGAAAAGAACTTCTAAAAAAACAATCGAAAAAATGAGCCAAAAATTGAGCCCAAAAATGAGCCGAAAAGTGAGCCGAAAAATTTATTGACTCAAAAATAACAAAATAATTGATTTATATGAGCCGGAACTATATTCGGCTCTTTTTTACGTTATTCACGCATTGACATTATGAGTGATGTTTATGTGTGTTGTGGTAATTAAATACGCTATGCAAAAGAAAGCGAGGTTGATCCTTGATGAACAATGATATTTTTGAAGATATGTTTGATCTTTTGAAATGTGAATATCTATCAGATTTACATTTTAAAGACATACAAGTATTTCAAAAACTAAAAACAAGCAATTATGAAAACTATACACTGCTTAACTTAAAAGACTTTTTTCAATATGTATTTCAAATAGAAATTCATAGTTATGAAGATATTAAAAAATTTTTAAATCAAGAAACAATGGAGGAAACAAAATGAGAAAAAGAAACATTTCAGTTATCACTAGACTGAATAAAAAAGAACAACAACATTTAAAAGCGATGGTCAAAAGATCTGGTTTATCTCAAGAAGCCTATATTCGTCATCTGATAAATGGTGTCATTCCTAACGATGCTCCATCACCTGATTATTTTAGTATGATGAAAGAACTTCATGCGATTGGTAATAACTTAAATCAGATTGCATCGAAAGCACATCGCTTAAATGTGATTGATGTTCAGGAATATGACAAAGCAGTTCGTCTGTTTGAAAAAACAGTAAAAGATATTACGAACGCTGTTATCACACCTAGAAAATATTGATATGGCTACTACTGCAATTTGGAAAGTGAAAGGCTGGTTAGGAAAAGTTTTGATCTATGCAGAAAATCCTGAAAAGACAGATAATCCTGCTTTTTACCAAAATGATAATTTAACCCAAGAGGAAAAACAAGGACTGCATGATGTTATCCATTATGCAATGAGAGAGGAAGCAACCACTTCCACTACTCTACAAGAACGATTTGTCAGTGGTGTGAATTGTTCACCAAACACCGCAAGAGAAGAAATGCTCGCAGTAAAAAATCGTTATGGGAAAAACGAAGGTATCGTTGCATTTCATGGGTATCAATCTTTCGCAGAAAATGAAATCACTCCAGAAATGGCACATGAAATTGGTGTAAGGTTAGCCAATGAATTATGGGGAGATCGTTTCCAAGTAATTGTCGCAACACACTTAGATAAAGAAAAGCATTTGCATAATCATTTTGTCTTAAATTCAGTTTCTTTCATTGACGGATACCGATACAACGATTGTAAAGCTACCTATCAAAAAATGCGTGATACTTCAGATCGATTATGCAAAGAATACAATTTATCTGTCATTGAAGATCCAAAAAGAAAACAGTCAAAACATTATGCTGAATGGAAAGCTGAAAATGATGGTGTTCTTACTGCACGAGGTATGATTAAAAATGATATAGATGAAGCAATTGCGACTTCCATTAGTGATAAACAATTTTTCTATAAGCTAAGAGAAAAAGGTTATTACATTAAACAAGGAAAAGACATTACCGTTCGTCCTATTGGAAAAGAAAGAGGAATCAAGATTGCTCGTCATTTTGGTGAAGCATACACTTATCAAGCTATTTGTCAAAGAATATTAGCCAATCCACTGCCTACTCAAAGAAAAACACCAAGTATGAAAAAATCTGTCCATGTACTAAGACTGCATGGCACTTTGTCAAAACAAAGGAAAATCGGTGGTCTGAGAGGTCGTTATCTTTATTACTGTTTTAAGTTAGGAATTTTACCTAAAAACAATTCCATTTCCCCTGCAAGAATGCACTTTTTATTAAAAGAAGATATACGGAAAATGGAAAATATCAGTCAGGAAACAAAGCTGCTTTGTGTCAATAAAATTGATACTTCTGAGCAGCTTTTTTCATATCAATCACAAAAGAAAGAAGAAATGCAAGACCTTATGACAACTCGCAAACATCTTCGTTATCGTTTAAGAAGAAAAACACTAACTGAAGAAGAAAAGCAAGAGTTAAAACATGAGATTGCAGATCTTTCTAAACAGATTGAAGCATTACGAAAGGAGGTGATACTGTGCGACGATATTGCCGATCGTTCGCAAGTGATCAAAGAAAAAATAGAAATTATCCAACAAAATGAACAACCAAAAAGAAAGGAGGAAAAAGTCAATGAACACAGGCGGAGAAGCAGCTGATCAAGTCATTCGTATTTCTTTAAATGGAATGGAAGTTGCGGCTAAAATAAGTGGAAAAGCAGCACTTGAAATTGCCAATATGCTCTATGCAGTAATGAAAGATCAAAAGAAAACCAAAGGCAAGACAAGATTAGAAAACCTGATTAGTACAGGAAAACCTTTATCAGTGTTTACTTTAAAATCTAGTGATCTTGCTAGTTTTCAAAAAGAAGCCAAGAAGTATGGAATCTTGTATTATGCAGTGCGTAATCAACGTTCCAACTTTGATGGCATGGTGGATATTATGGTAAAAACCGAAGATTCATCACGTATCAATCGTATTGTTGAACGCTTTAAATTATCTGATGTCAGTCAAACGGCTCAAGTTAAGACAGATATTGAAAAAACAAGAGCTACGAAAAAACAAAAAGCAGAACAGGAAATTGTCCGTCCAACCAAATCACCACAAACGATTCAAAAGGAAGAACAAGAACTGTCATCACTGCAAAAAGAGGAAAACAGTGTAAACCCCAAAGTGGCAAAGACGACAAAATCCCGTCCGTCCGAGCCTATCTTCAATCCTGTCGTGGAGGGTACTAATGACAAACAAGAAAAGCCCAGTGTACGTGCTGAGTTAAAACAAATCAAAAAGGAATTAGAAAAAGAAACGACACTCAAAGACAAAGACAATGTGAAAGTGAACAAGAAACAAATGCTCCCGAAACATCAACAACCCAAAATCAAAAAGAAAAGAACAAAGGAGAGATAACATATGAGTAATTTTGATGATATTTTTATGGCTGCTGCAAAACAGCGTGAAGAAGAAAAAGAGAATTTTATTAAAGAAAGCAAGGAAAATCGTGAGAAATGCTATCAAATGGCAGATGATAAAGCCAAAGAAATTGCGACAAGCGGTACACAGTTACAAGCCTATTTAGATACTCAGGTAAAATTTCCTATGCACACACCTAACAATGTCTTACTGATCATGCAACAACGACCAGATGCAATCCAAATCGGTGATTCGAAATATTGGAAAGAAAAACATCTTTTTGTAAAAAAAGAAGAACTAGGAAATCCTATTCTCATTATGGAACCGGGGGAAAAATATACAAGAGAAGATAACAGTGTAGGAACGTATTATAATGCGAAAAAGAATTATGATATTACGCAAACAACCGCTAAATATATCAATCGTCAAGATCGTTCTTATGACATCAATGAACTGATTACAGCGATTGCGAAAAACTCCCCTATTCCATTTAACCAAGTTGGTGCAGCTGAATTACCAGAAGGCAAAGGCGCTCTCTACGATCCACAAATTGGCGTGATCAACTTAAGACAAGGAATGGAAAATGGGACTGCAATTTTTCAAGTTGTTACGATGGAACTATCCCATGCATTACTTGCACAAGGAAATCCTGACTATGACAGAAATGTCAATGCACTTACTGCTTTTGCATCATCTTATATGCTTTGTAAAAAATATGGTGTTGATACCAAAGCCTATCATCTTAGTGAAATGAATTCTATTTTTCCGGATATGGAACCCAATGAAATCAAGCAAGAACTTTATACGATTAAAAGAACTGCCAATGATCTTGTTCAAAAATTAGATAAAGATTTAAAGCGTCAAAAAGCACCGATTGAAAAATCACATGAAGCAAGATAGGTATTTGTTATGAAAGAGCCTATCTATACACTTCGATTAAATCGGTTTGAATATGGTGCTATATTCAATTCACTGAATGATAAACGAAATGAACTTATTGCTAATGAACAAGATACAGAACTTGTTGATAACGCATTATTGAAAGTTATTGAAGCCAAAGAACGATGCAAAGGTCGTGATCGCAGTGAAGGAAGATAAGAATGAAACATATCTTGTTCTTTTTCTTGCCGGAGTGATTCCTGTTGTTTGGTTAGCATTGTTATTTGCACCTTATCTTTATGGTGGTTTATCTAATAACTTTTCACAACTCACATTTGCACTTAATCACCCTTTTCAAATTCAATGGGTTAAGGATAGTCCCCGCACTATCCTTTTCTTTTTGGGAATTTATGCAATGGGGATTGCCATATACTACTCCACTAAGAAAAATTACCGACGTGGAGAAGAACATGGATCTGCAAAATGGGGATCGGTGAAAAAGGTCAATCAAAAATATGCCAGTTCAAAAACAAGTGATGATAAAATTTTTACCCAAAATGTTCGTGTCAGTTACAACAGCAGAAAACATCGAAGAAATTTGCTTTCTATGGTAGTGGGTGGTTCTGGTGCTGGTAAGACAAGATTTTATGCCAAGCCTAATTTACTGCAAGCTAACACTTCTTTTGTCGTACTAGATCCAAAAGGAGAACTCACTCGTGATACTGCTTATATGTTGGAAAATCTAGGATATGAAATTCGTGTTCTTGATTTAATCAACATGGATAAGTCATACTGTTACAATCCCTTTGCTTATCTTAGAACAGATAATGATGTACAGAAATTAGTAACAAATCTCTTTAAGGCAACAACTCCCAAAGGTTCGCAAAGCCAAGATCCGTTTTGGGATACAGCTGCTAGTATGTTACTGTTATCGTTGATCTTTTATCTTAAATATGAAGCACCTGAAGATGAACAAAATTTTCCGATGGTTATGGAAATGCTTCGTGCTGGCGAAGTCCACGAAGATGATGACTATTATCAATCTCCACTAGATCAGTTGTTTTATCGTTTGGAAATGCGAGAGCCTGATCATATCGCAGTGAAGTATTATAAAGACTATCATTCCGGTTCAGCGAAAACTTTAAAAAGTATTCAAATCACACTTGCGGCTCGATTAGAAAAATTCAATCTTGAAGCAGTCGCTAAACTGACCGCAACCGATGAACTTGACTTTACTTCCTTAGGAGAACGAAAAGTTGCATTGTTTGCGATTATCCCAGATAACGATACTTCCTTTAATTTTCTTATCAGTATGCTATATACCCAACTGTTTCAACAGTTGTTTTGGTTAGCAGATACCGTTTATCAAGGGACATTGCCTGTTCATGTTCATCTGCTTATGGACGAATTTGCCAATGTGAGTTTACCTGATGACTTTGATAAGATACTTTCTGTCATGCGTTCAAGAGAAGTATCCGTATCCATCATTCTTCAAAATATGGCACAGTTAAAGGCTTTATTTGAAAAACAATGGGAAAGCATAGCAGGCAATTGTGATGAGTTTTTATATTTAGGGGGAAATGAGCAAAGCACCCATAAATATGTATCTGAGTTGTTAGGAAAATCTACGATTGATACGAATACCTATGGGAAAAGTACAGGACATAGTGGCAATTATTCAACCAATTATCAAAATACAGGACGTGAACTATTAACGCCTGATGAAGTGCGTATGTTGGATAATGAACTGGCAATTTTATTTATTCGTGGCGAACGACCGATCATAGATAAAAAATATGACATTATGAAACACCCTCATATTGATATGACTCCAGATGGACATGGAAAGGAATATCATCATGGTGTTGTAAGTGAAGCAGTCGCAGCAATAACTTTTACAAAAGATCTCTCATCTGCAAAAGAAATAGAAACAGAAGAAACGTACATTCTTTTGAGTGATGAAGAAATTGAAGAAATACAAAATAGACAATCAAACAGCAATTAACTTCTTTATAAAAAATTGCTTTATCAGGTGGAGTTGGCAAGTATAGATATACAAGATAACTCCACTTTTTATTTATGAAAACAATAGAAATATGGAGGAACTAATGAAAATGAAACATTTAAAAATGTCAAAAAAGATGAAATGTCTTTTTACTGTTTATGCAGTTTTGGTTTGTTGCATGACATTTGGTGCATTACCTGTCTATGCAGCAGATGATCCACTTACCGTAGTCAATAATCTAAGTGATTTTATCTTTGGATTGATTCGTGCAGTGGGCATGATTTTATTAGGTTTTGGAATCGTACAAATTGGTCTTTCTTTAAAGAGCCACGATGCCAGTCAAAGGGCGAATGGGTTTTTAACACTTGCAGGAGGTGTAATTATTACCTTTGCAAAAGAAATCTTAAATATCATCACAGGCGGATAAGAAAGTGGAAAAACAAAAGAAATATCAAGTCATTTATGCTGATCCACCTTGGAAATATTATGTCTATTCCAAAAAAGGACTAGGAAGAAGTGCAGAACATCATTACCCTACGATGTCGATTGATGAAATTAAAAAGTTGCCCATTCAAGAGATTGCAGAGAAAGACTGTATGCTTTTTTTATGGGTAACTTTCCCTACTCTTTTAGAATCTTTTGAAGTCATTCGTGCTTGGGGATTTCAATATAAAACAGTTGCTTTTGTTTGGATCAAACAAAACAAAAAAAGTGATGGTTTATTTTGGGGTATGGGCTATTGGACAAGAGCAAATGCAGAAATATGCTTGCTTGCAACCAAAGGACACCCTAAGCGAGTATCCAAAAGAGTACATCAAGTTGTCATATCTCATATCGAAGAACACAGCAAAAAACCAAATGAAGTGAGAAACCGAATTGTTGAATTGACCGGTGATGTGCCACGCATTGAATTGTTTGCTCGTCAGACATATGAAGGTTGGGACGCATGGGGAAATGAAGTACAAAGTGATATTGCATTTGACAAAGAGAATGGAGATGATGAAATTGGAATCGGATAATTGGATTGTACAAAACCTGCAAAATGCACTAGATACATGGAACGAAAAACTAGCAGAAATATGGCAGATCATTACGCAATCCCCTGAAAATTTTAAAGGTGGTGGCATATGGGACGTTATCGTACAGATCAATGGTGCATTGATGGCAATCGGACTTGCACTGCTTGTTTTATTTTTTGTGATTGGTGTTATGAAAACCTGTGGCTCTTTTGCGGAAGTAAAGAAGCCTGAACACGCCCTTAAAATATTCATTCGTTTTGTGTTGGCTAAAGCAGTCGTAACCTATGGACTAGAACTGATGATGGCAGTATTCAATATTGTGCAAGGCGTTGTATCAACGATTATGAATGCTGCCGGTTTTGGTGGTGCTACACAAACAGTGCTACCACAGGAAATGGTAAGTGCGATTGAAGATGTAGGATTTTTTGATAGTATTCCGTTATGGGCAGTAACGCTCATTGGTGGATTATTTATTACAGTATTAAGTTTTGTCATGATCATGAGCGTTTACGGACGCTTTTTTCGTTTGTATCTTTATACAGCAATCGCACCGATTCCTCTTTCCAGCTTTGCTGGAGAGCCAACGCAAAATGTTGGAAAATCATTTTTAAAATCATACACTGCTGTATGTTTAGAAGGTGCGATCGTTGTATTAGCGTGTATCATCTTTTCTTTATTTGCAACCTCACCACCAGTAGTAGATACAAGTGCAGCAGCTATTACGCAAGTATGGAGTTATATAGGTGAAATTGCGTTTAATATGCTTGTGCTTGTTGGTGCAGTGAAGATGAGCGATCGAGTTGTTAGAGAAATGATGGGAATATAATTTAGAAAAGGAGTTTATATCATGAAGAATAATAAAAATGAAATCAATATAGAAGATTTTGGTTTTATAAAATATGGTGAATTTTACCATGATGTTCATATTCATCTTGTAAATGGCGAAATATTAACAACTTTGGAAAATGAAGATCTACCAGAAAACAAAACGATATTTCATGAATTTAGAAATACAAAAAATTGCTTTCTTAATATTGTTGTAGGAATAGATGGTTTTGCCTCTATTCCAAAAGATAAGATTCTTTATATAACAGTATGCAATGTGCGTAAGATTTAATTTTCTAGTTAGGAATGATTCATTAAAAATCAACAACAAACTTATCAAGGAATTACTCTAGGGTAGTTCTTTTTCTTATTATGGAGGAGTTTATGGAAGTAAAAGTAAATAAAGAAATACGAAATTATACAGAGTCCATGTATTTTGGACTTTCCTTAAGACAATTTATTTTTTCAATATTAGCCTGCGTATGTGCCGTAGGTTTTTATTTTATCTTTAAACCTTATTTTGGTTTGGAAACATTGTCATGGTTATGTATTCTAAGTGCTGCTCCTTTTGCGGCACTTGGATTTATTAGCTATAACGGTATGACTGCCGAAAAATTTATATGGGTATGGTTAAAGTCAGAAGTCCTGATCCCTAAACAAATCAAATTTGAAAGCAATAATTATTATTGGGAATGTATCCAACCATTTTTAGAAGAAAAACGCAAGGAGGAGTTGAAACATGATTAAGACGCTTTCTTCAATTAACAAACAAGAAAAAGAAAAATTTAAAATACCGAAAAAGGTACAACATATTATCCCTATTGAAACCATATGGAAAGATGGCATATTCAAAGTAGGCAAAAACAAGTTTTCTATGACTTATAAATTTACGGATATTAACTATGCGACCGCTTCTCGTGAGGACAAGGAAGCCATGTTTTTGGAATATTCAGAATTGTTAAATTCGTTTGATAGTGGCGCTACAACTAAGATTACGATTGCCCTTAGACGATTAAATCAGATAGATTTTGAAAAAGAAATCTTACTGCCTTTAAAAGAGGATCGTTTTGATATTTATCGCAAAGAGTATAATCAAATGTTACTAGATAAAGCGATGGGAACAAATGGTATGGTGCGTGAAATGTATGTAACTATATCTGTATTTAAAAAGAGTTATGAAGATGCAAGAACTTACTTTCGTCGAGTAACAACAGATTTAACTTCTCATTTTGCACGATTGGGTGCCAGATGTACCCCACTAGATACCACTGAACGACTTCGTATCTTACATGATTTTTACCGTTTAGGTGAAGAAGTCAATTATACAATGGATTTAGCAAGGCTCATGAAACGAGGACATGATTTTAAAGATTATATCTGTCCTGATAGTTTTGAATTTAAAAAAGATCATTTTAAAATGGGAAATCGTTATGGACGAGTTTTATTTTTAAAAGATTATGCTAGTTATATCAAAGATAATATGATTGCGGAACTAACGGATATGAATCACAATATGATGATGTCCATTGATGTGATTCCAATTCCTACCGATGAAGCAGTACGAGAAGTTGAAAATCGTATATTAGGTGTAGAAACAAATGCGACAAATTGGCAAAGACGACAAAATGCAAATAATAACTTCAGTGCTGTGCTTCCTTATGATTTAGAACAACAAAGAAAAGAAACGAAAGAATTTTTAGACGATTTAACCACAAGAGATCAAAGAATGATGTTTGCAGTTTTAACCTTTGTATTAACTGCGGATACAAAGAAACAACTTGATACTGATACCGAAACTCTACAAACGATTGCACGAAAACATCTTTGCCAAATCGTACCGTTGCATTTTCAACAAATGGACGGTTTGAATACGGTATTACCAATCGGAGTGAGAAAAATTCATGCCCTTCGTACTTTAACAACAGAAAGTTTAGCGGTGCTATGCCCTTTTAGGGTACAGGAAATTATGGATAAGAATGGAATTTATTACGGTGAAAATGCCATTTCTCATAATTTGATTATGGTTAATAAAGAAAATTTATTAAATCAATCGGCCTTTTTACTTGGTGTTCCCGGTGCCGGAAAATCATTCAGTGCAAAAGAACTGATCGTCTTTTTAGCCCTTGCGACCAATGATGACATCTTAGTCTGCGATCCCGAAAATGAGTATAGTTCTTTAATAAAAGCATTAGGTGGAGAAGTAATTCATATTGCCGCTGGAAGTGATGATCATATCAATGCTTTGGATATGGTAGAAGGCTATGGTGATGGAGGAAATCCAATCGTCGATAAGTCTGAATTTGTTTTATCTTTATTTGAGCAGTTAGATAAAAAAGGACTTGGATCAAAAGAAAAATCAATCATCGACCGTTGTGTAGCTTATGTCTACGAAGATTATCAAAATGGTGGAAAACTTCCAACTTTATGTGTTTTAAGAGAAAAATTGTTAGAACAACCGGAAAAGGAAGCAGAAAGTCTAGCTTTATCTTTAGAATTATTTACGAACGGATCATTAAATGCGTTTGCTCATAAAACGAATGTTGATACGAACAATCGTATCATCGTATATGACATCATGGACTTAGGTAAACAGTTAAAGACAATGGGATTATTGGTCATTACTGATGCGATGATCAATCGTGTAACAGATAACTGGCGTAAAGGGATTCGTACTCACTTGTTTATTGATGAATTTCATGTTGTTTTTGAAAATGAATATTCAGGTGCATTCTTCAATAGTGCATGGCGAAGATTTAGAAAACGAAATGCATATCCAACAGCCATTACACAAAATGTTGAGTATTTATTAGATTCCGTATTAGCAAGTACGATGTTATCGAACAGTGAATTTGTTGTGATGTTAAATCAAGCACCACAAGACCGTCAAAAACTTGCGAAACTGTTAAATATATCTGATGAGCAGATGTCGTATATTACCAATGCCGATGCAGGTTGTGGACTGATTAAGTACGGAAGCTCATTAGTCCCATTTATCAATCGTTTCCCTAAAGATACGCTACTCTATCAGTTAATGACAACCAAGCCAACAGATACCCATCATCAAAACAAAGGAGTGAAATAATCTATGGAAAATAAATCATTAGCCGAATATGAAAATATCAAGGAGTTCTTAGAACTTCTTGATTATCATGGCATGAACAATGAAAAGAAGCAGTTAGAATTTATTATTGAATATGTGGACAGTGCTGAAAGACAATTCAATGAAGTTTTACAAGAATTAAAAGATGTTAGAAATGAACTCAATACGATTCAAAGTAAAACGATCAAGGCAACTGCAATACGAGCAGTGGACAATATAACCGATAAAGTTAAGTCGGCTAAAAATACATTGCTTGATATGAAACACCAAATTAAAAATACCATTGATAAAGGACTAAAAGAATTTAAAGAAAAAGGCAAAGACGCTCTCACTTCAACAATGAAAAAGTTAAATATCAAAGGTATGCTGCAAACGATGAAAAACAGTTTTGATCATATCAATCAACAGGCAGATAAAGAAATCGATCATCTTACAAAGTTGGGTGATGAAATTCATGCGGTCAATCATCATTTTAAAAATATTGGTCATGTGATTATGGGAAAACAAGTTCCTAGTGTAAATCCTAGAGATAGCAACAAAGGTATGATCAGTCATGTTCAAAATGCTTTGTTTCATGTCATGGATAAAATGACAACCCTATCTCAAAAAACACAACATGGAATTGAAAAGATAGAAAAACGAGAAACAGAGTTCAAAGAAAAATATTCAGTGAAACAATCCTTGCATGAAATCAAGAAAAATATGACATCTGCCAAATCATCATACAAAGAAATCAATCATGAACGAGGGTAGAGCTTATGCTCTCCCCTATTTTTTAGGAGGAATACAACATGAAAATACAGTTTAAATCAAAAGAACATAAAATGTTTTATGAAAACATGATGAAGCAATGTTCAAAAAACGATTCTTATCATCGTTCTTTATTCTATACACTGGGTATTAGTCAAGATTGTCGAAAACATATACAAGATTTATATGATGTTCATAATGATAAGATTGTACTTGATGGACTTCATCAAGATTGGCAAACATCAGGTTCTATGCGTACCACACTGCTTGCTTTTAATCTTTGGAATGGTTTTACATTAGAAAATACGGTAGAAAGTACACCTTATGATTTGTTTCAATCAGAGGATTGTACTTTTTATTTTGAGGCAGTCAAAGTAAGGTATCCTGAGTATTGTCGTGAACATCAAAATCAATTAAGAGAAGAACGATAATTATGTCAAAAGATATCAAGACAAGAACAGTTTTTAAAGATGTCAAAACGATCGATAAAGCAAAAATAGCATCTGAACATATTCATCATGCAACAATAAAATCAAAAGAACAGTATGAAGAACATACTTCGCAAAAAGAACATACACCGCACGATTATGCAGTGAATAAAACGAGTGAAAAAGTGCCACGATATACAAAAAATATCGTTATCAATGCGAGGGTTAATGAAAAATGCTATCGAAATCACAAAAAAGAAAAGAATACGATAAAAGCACTACAAAAAGAATATCAAAACAGTGTTTCACCTGTTATGCAACAAGATAAGCAAATCAAAAACAAAGCACATAAAACACAATCTGTTTTTACAAAGAATCGTATTATCAAAACTAGACGAATAAATAAAAAAGATATTAAGACAACAGATAGCAAAGGAATTAAGCAATTTATCAAAGCACCAAAAAAAGATAGAAAAGTATCGGTAAAGATACCCTCTCAAAATAAAAATGTAGCCAAACAATATGCAATACAGTCTATGAAGAAATCAAAAGAATCTGCTTCTGCTATGAAACAGGTTGCCATGAAATCATCAAATTATGCAAAGAAGATAAGCAAAGCAACAACTTCAGCATTAAAGAAGATGATAGAAAGTGCTAAAGAAGTATATCTATTTTTATCGGCTATTGGCAGCGTTGCCTGTTTGTTTATCTTAGTGATTGCACTTATCGGTGGGATTTTTATGAGTAGAGGAAATTCATCTTCTGGTAATGCTCAATTATCACAAGAAGTCATTGCCTATACACCTCTTATTCAAAAGTATGCAGATGAATTTGAAATTCCTTTATATGTCAATGCCATTCAAGCTATCATGATGCAAGAATCTGGTGGTAAAGGAAATGATCCTATGCAGTCATCGGAATGTGCATTTAATAAAAAATATCCAAATACACCAAACGGAATTACTGATCCGGAATATTCAATCAAGGTTGGAATCGAAAATTTTGCGGACTGTATAAAACGAGCAAAGTGTAAAGATCCATTTGATATAGAAAATCTTTCTTTAGCATGGCAGGGATATAATTATGGCAATGGCTATATCGAATGGGCAGTTAAAAACTTTGGTGGGTATTCGCAAGCCAACGCACAAGTATTCTCTGAAGAACAAGCCGCAAAACATGGTTGGAGCAGTTATGGTGATCCTGAATATGTTCCTCATGTCATGCGTTATTATCAGTTCGCACAACTTGGAACGGGAAATAGTCAGTTAGTCAATATTGCTTTAACACAGTTAGGTAATAAAGGTGGTATTCCTTATTGGTCTTGGTGGGGTTATTCATCACGAGTAGAATGGTGTGCGATCTTTGTGAGTTGGTGTTCTGAACAATGTGGAATGCTTCAAGATGGTTCGATGCCTAAGTTTGAAAATGTTACTGTTGGTATGAACTGGTTTAAAGAAAGAAATCAATGGTTACCACGAGGAACTGTACCAAATGAAGGAATGATTATTTTCTTTGATTGGAACAATGATAATCATTGTGATCATGTAGGTATGGTCGAAAAAGCAGAAAATGGTATTGTTTATACTGTGGAAGGCAACTCTAATGATGAAGTAAGAAGAAACACTTATTCAGTTAATAGCAATGTCATTATGGGCTATGGAACCATAAAAAAATAGTTCTAGGAATGTGCCTAGAATTATTACATAGTATCAGGTTTGGTATTATAAAGTTTGAAAGAACAAAACAGTAAATAGTAAAGCCTGTCGAAAGTTTTCTTTAAAATAGTATGTATAAAAAGAGGATTTAACATCAAATTGTAAAGTGTCTACTCTATTGTGTAGAAATATTTTCGTTTTATGATATTTGTAGTCTTATATAGTACAAGTGAATTTATAATTTCTCCTATAAAATTAACATTTAGGAGGAATTGTTATGACAAATAAATATGCATATATTCGAGTTTCAAGTAAGGATCAAAATATTGATAGACAAGTAGAAGCAATGCGTAATATAGGGATTTTAGAGAAAAACATGTATATTGATAGACAATCAGGTAAAAATTTTAATCGCAAGAAATATCAATCGTTATTAAAAAAATTAAATTCAAATGATGAACTGTATATTAAATCGATAGACCGATTAGGAAGAGATTATGATGAGATACAGGAACAATGGCGATACCTTACAAAAGTAAAAAATATCGATATCATTGTTTTAGATTTACCATTGTTAGATACGAGAAATCAAGTGAATGGAATAACGGGTAAATTTATTGCGGATTTAGTGTTGCAAATTCTCTCTTATGTAGCACAAGTAGAGCGTGAAAATATAAAACAACGACAAGCAGAAGGAATACGAATAGCAAAAGAAAAAGGCGTTCAGCTTGGTCGACCACCGCTTCCTATTCCAAAAGAATTTGATGAAATTTATCAGTTATGGAAAAATAATAAAATCAGTAAACGTGAAGGTGCAAGACTGTTACATACAAATCATAATACTTTAACTAAGTGGATAAAAAAACATGAAAAAAATTATAAATTATAACATTTTTTGTAAATAAAAGTACACAATTTTTACCAAATTATTGTTTTTTGGAAAATTATGTATTATCATATTAAATGACTTAATAAGCCATATATTTAAGCTTAGAAGATACTGGTAAAAAATGTGTACATTATGAACCATTAAATAAAAGGTTGAGAAATCTTTTTATTTTTAAATTTAAACACACCTTACCTTATCAGGTTATATAAAGGGGGAAGTCAATGCAATTAAACATTACAACAGACTATGCAATTAGAATTATTTTATATCTATCTACAAAACAAAAAAAGATTACATCAAAAGAATTATCAGAAAATCTATGTATCCCTCAACACTATATATTAAAAATAACAAAGAAATTAGAAAATGCTCAATTAATTCATACATATAATGGAAAAAATGGAGGTTTTTCTATTGCTAAGGATAAATCTGAAATTAGTTTATTGGATATTATAGGTACGATGGAACCTACTACTAAAATTAATCGGTGTTTAGAGCCGGATAAATATTGTAGTCAACGCGCAACAGATTATTGTCCTGTTAGAAAGACTTATTGTTTTCTACAAAGAATGATGGAAGAAAGATTATCTTCAATTACTGTTAAAGAAATATTGGATCAATAGTGCATTATAAGGAGTATTAAAAAATGAAAAAGACAAGAGCGACGAGATTATTATTGGTGGTGCTAAGTTTAGTAGTAACTTTCTCTTCATTTACTGTATATGGAATTTCAGATAAAAAAATATATGCTGAAGTAAATGAAAATGAAAACTATGTAATTCCGGTTGAAATATCAGAGAACTATTCCCATATATATAAGGAAGAAACAATTCACATTTATAATCTTGAACAATTAAAAGCAATTGGTACTAATCAAAAAGTTAAAGATTTAGACGAAACAAAAGAAAGTTTTGGTTTAGGAAAAGATGTTGTAGTAGATGATGAAACTATTACTTATTCTTTAGATGCTAATTATGTTTTAGAAAACGATATTGCATTAAATGGAGAAAAATGGAATTTACCAGAAAGATTTACAGGTTCGTTTATTAACAAGCAAGAAAGTGAGTCTTCTCCATTGTATGATAAAGATACAGATACGATTTATGTTTATAATTCATATCAGTTAGATTTAATGCAAAGTGATAAATCTTCACTAGAGCCTGTATTAACACTAGATTATGATGTCACTCAATTTGGACAAGGACAACTTATCTACCCAAATGAATCACAAGACTATTTAACTTATAGTAATGAACATCATTATGTACTATCTAAAAGTTTTACAGCAGAGCGTCCAGTGACAGAAGCAATAAAAGTACAAAAAGTACAAGAAGCAAAGAAACAAGAAATAGAAGCTTTAGCAGATTCTAAATGGGAAAATGCAGAGTTATCTGGTAGAGACTACATAGGACAAGTTTATAAAGAATTAGATGGTGTTAAATATATTTTAATAGGGAACAAACAACAGTTGGCTGCTATTGGTCGTAAAGATAAAGATGGTAATCTAATGCAGGTGACACCAACATTAGTTCTCCACAAAAAACCAGGGCTTTTAAATCCTACGAACAAATATACACCTCTTTATCCAGGAGATGCAGATTTCAAAACGGATATAGCATTAACTTTAGATAAATCTGACAGTAAAAATTTTAAATATTTCGAACAAAGTACAACTGAATTGATGAATGTAAATTTTTCAAAAGGTTTACTAGGAAGTGTTAATGATATTTTAGGAAATATATTAGGTAGCTTATTAACAGGAAATTATGAGATTTTAGGATATGATAGTCAAAGTGGAACTTATATTTCAGAATCTGATTTAAAAACCGAATATTCAAATTTAAAATATTCAAGTGATGCGAATTATATTATTTTTAGAGATATTGATTTAAGTAATGTTGATTGGAAACCACTGATGTTTAGTGGAACAATGTTGGGAGCTGTTTCTAATGAAGGAAATAGTTTATGGAATGATAATGGAATTGATAATAACACTACTCGACCTGTTATTTCTAATGTTACAGTTAATCAAACCGCTCCAATCGATACCAAAGAACAATCCGGAGTAGGATTCTTTGGAAGTATTATGTCAAAATCTACTAAGAATTTAGGAACTGTAGACCAACAAGTTGCTGTAAAGAACATAAAACTTCAAAATGTTTCAGTAACGAATTCAACTAGTGAAATTAAAGATAATACTGGATTGATTCAAGGTCTATTAGATCTTTTAAAACCAATTTTAGGGGGCTTATTAGGAAATCTTGGAGAGGTATTGGGAGATTTATTGAATCCTAATGGTGAAGGAGATCCAAGTGTCTTCGCGACAGGAGCATTTGCTGGAAGAATTAGTGGAGATGTTACTGTTGAGGATTGTGTTGTTGAAAATGTAACAAAAATTAGTAATGTAAATGATTTAACTGGTGGTTTTGTTGGTCATGTAGAAGGTGTAACTGAATATGGTGGTCTACAAGATGCGTTAGGTAATCTTACAACCATCTTGGAAAATGTTTTAAATATTATTCCTTTTGTAGATTTAGGAACATTAATAGAAGTGCTTTTAGACGGGAATATTATCGATTTAAATAAACTTATTCCAACCGGCTATAAAAGTCCAACAATTTCTAATAGTCTTGTAGACAATACAGGATCTGATTTATCTATTGAAAATGAAACACATAATTTTCAAGGTGGATTTGCTGGAAAAGCAGTGGGAACACTGATAAAAAACAGTACAGTAAAAGCAAATAACTTGAATGTAACTGCTAAAAATATGGCAGGTGGATTTACAGGATATAGTGCGAATGCTGAGTTAGTTGGTGTGTTAAGTGGTTTAGGTATTGAATTGTTTAATGCATTTCAACTTAATACATTTTTATTGAATTGTGAAGTAGAAACAACAAGTTTAAACGTTCAAGCAATAGAAAAATATAGTGGTGGAATGAGCGGTGCACTTGCAAACAGTTTTATCGTTGATTCTAGTATATCTGGTACAACAAATATTACAGCTGATTCTTATGCTGGTGGAATGAGTGGAATTGCAGCCTTAGGGCAATCTATCTCTTTAAAAGATTTTTATGATGGTAGAAAAGACTTAACAGGATTATTAGGAAGTTTATTAAGTGGAGTTTTATCGCAAGACCAAGAAAATGTCTTACTATCTTTAACTGGTATTAGTCCAAGTGTCCTTGCCGGAAATGAAATAACAGGTTCCTTAACTGTTACAGTTAAGGATAAGTATGCCGGAGGTATGATAGGTCAAGGAGATGGAGTCAAAATAATTTCTTCATCTGATTTAGAATCAAAATCTTATGTTTGGAAAAATGTAATTGGAAAACTAAATTATGCAATATTAGGAAGAAAAAATACAATCTCTAATTTAAAAGAAATTTCCGGTCAATCTCACATTGGAGGTGTGATTGGAGAAGTTAAAACAGCAAGTGCTGCTGGAATATTGAATAAAACTTTAGGAATTGGAAATTTCTTAGGGTTTGAAATTGCAAATACATCAGTATCAAGTATTGATACACCGGGAATTATTCACGCAACCCAAGATTATGCCGGAGGTTTTGCTGGTAAGGCAATGGGTGGTACTGTTTCAAATGTACATATTAGTGAACTTCAAAAAGTAGACGCAAACAATTATGCAGGTGGTTTCGTAGGTTATGGTGGAACTGGAAGTTTAGCTGAAACCGAAGCACTAGATATACTTGGATTAAATTTAGTTAAAATATCAAACTTGCTTAACCTAGCACAAGGACTTGTCTTGGATATGAGTGAATGTGATGTACAAGGAACAACAAGTGGATTTACAGTAAAAGCATTCGGAACACAATCGACTGATGTTGATGTAACAAAATATTATGCTGGTGGGTTTATTGGAAAATCAACAAGCGTACACATTCGTAATTCTCAAGTAAAAAGAATAAAAGATGTTACAGCCGATGAAACAAGTGGCTATGCAGGTGGATTTGCAGGTGCAACTGAAACTGGTGGTTTAGCCGATGCAGCGAATGGAGATACAGATGCATTAGAACTTTTAGGAATTAATGGATTGTTGAATGCTGTTCCGTATTTAGTTTCTGACTTTAAAAATACGACAGTTGATTATCAACCAGAATCTGCCGATGTTTCTCAAGTTAGTGCAGCATATGCAGGTGGTTTCATTGGAGAAATGCAAAGTGGATATATTAATAATAAGGAATTAGATAATCCATATGCAGTATCTAATATATTAAATGTAAAAGGATCGTATTATGCCGGTGGTTTTGCAGGTAAGATTTATTCTGGTGGTTTAGCAACTGCTGGTGATTTATCCATTTTAAATGGACTATTAAATATTAGTGCAAGTGATTTATTAAGTGTTTTAAATGTCTATATCCCAGTTATTAATTCAGCAGGGGTTTCTTCAAAAGGACTTATTGTTGAAGTTACTTCAACAAATAAGGATGATAGTAATTCTGGTAGTGCTGGAGGATATGTCGGATATGGTAGTGGATTAAAAATCAGCAATTCACATGTTGATAAATTAAGGCATACAACAGTCAAAGCACCAAGTGATTTAAGCAGTAATGATGGTTCTTCTTATTTTGGAAATGAATCTAATTATGCTGTAAAAGGATTACGATATGCTGGGGGATATGTTGGTAAGTTGGATATTGGAAGTTCTGCTTCATTAGGTTCAGGTTTAGGTGTTTTAGGAGATATTATTGGATTAAATGATGTAACACAAGCATTAGATGTCGTTGCTTCAGAAATTGAAAATTCAGATGTTACTGGTGCAGTAGGTGGATATTCTGTACTTGCTAATTACAAAGATGGTAGTGATTTACAAGGTCATGCAGGTGGATATGCAGGAACGATTGATGGTTCAGCACTTCAAAACTGTAATGCTTACAATTTTGAGTACATTATTGGACAAGAAAGTGCTGGTGGATATGTTGGTAGAATGCAACCTGGTAATGTTGCAAGTGTTGTAGGAAATGCTGATGTATTAGGCGGATTATTGAATGTTGAAGGAAACTTGTTATCTGTTCTTCAATCATTTATCCCAATGATATATAATTCAGAAACGACATCTGTTCCTTGTGGTGGTGCAGTTCGTGCTGATGCAGCAAGTGATGCAACAAGAGAAAGAGGATTAGCTGGTGGTTATGTAGGTCATAACATTGGTGGAAGAATAGAAGGAAAATCAGAAAGAGAATGGAATAACGAGCCCCCTACAGTTTTAAAAGAAAATGCAGCAGTGCGTATTCGAAATGTTTATGGATATGAATTTGCAGGTGGATTTAGTGGTAGAACAGAAAATGCAAATGTTGCAGATACAGGAAACTTAAATATCTTATTTGATGTCATTACGATAAGTAATCCATTATCTGCTCTTGGAGCTGTTTATTCAACAGAAACGAATACAGCAGTATATGGACCATTAAGAAAATTAACAGTTGATGTATGGAATTCTTGGGTTGGCGCAGTTGGTATCAATGGTGCTTATGGTCAACAACTACAAGAATTAGGAAAAGTAGAAACACAAGAACAACTGAATGAAATTATTGAGAAATATGCTTATGGATATGATGTTAAAGCTGCTAGAGAAGAAGTTGGTACATTAGCAACACAAGGTAGTGCAGCTGGTGGTTATGTTGGTAGAATGGATGGAGGAGTTGTTACTTCTGCTCATGCTTATGACATAAAGTTAGTAACAGCATATCGAAGTAGCGGCGGATTTGTCGGAGAAATGACAAGTGCTGGTGTTGCCAATGTTGGAGGTATTACAATAGGAGATCTTGATGTTGTAGGATCTTTACCAGTATTACAAACATTTGTACCAGTCATTAAAACATCATCTGCTCGTGGTTATCAATCAGGAGCGAGTGTTATCGCAAGTGGTACTGATTTGAAAAATCAACAAGGAAATGCCGGAGGATTTGCTGGTATTATTATTGGTGGACAAATCGAAGGAAATGAAAATGAATTCTGTTCGATTGAGAAGTTAAAAACGATTAAAGGAACGAATACCGTTGGTGGCTTTGCAGGAAGTATTATTTCAGGAAGTGCCGCTGAAGTGAATGTTGGTTCCAATAGTGGATTACTTCCAATATTGTTAAAACCTATTTTAGGTAATCCAGATAAGTTAGCTTCTTTATTAAATGCTACTGTATCTACTGTTAAATACGCCAAAGTAGATGCATGGAATAATTGGGGTATTACAATTGATGGAAGATATCAAATTGATAACAGTCCCAATATTCAATATGCTTATGCAACGGGTGGATTTGTAGGAAGTATGAGTGGTGCAGTTCTAGGAGATAAAGATAGCAATAGCGATTCGTTAATTGTCAACAACATAAGAAAAGTCATTGGTGGAGAACACGTTGGTGGATTCTTTGGACTAGCTGATGTGGCTGCGGTTGCTGAAGTTGGTGATAATGAGTCCAATGGAATATTAGGTCTTATAAAAATAGGAGAATTAGATGTACTAGATGCATTTAGATCATATATTTATCATGGATTAGTGAATGGTTCAAATGATCAAGGACTAATCGTTAGTGCTAATACACAAAATGAATCAGGTGCATTTGAAAACAAAGTTCAGACAGGAAATGCAGGTGGATTTGGTGGAAGCTTATTAAATGGTTCTGTAAAGAATTCAAAAGTAACGAAATTAAATCAAGTCAATGCCTTAAATTATGCAGGTGGATTTATTGGTCATCTTGGAAAAAGTGGTGTTGTTGATTTAGATAAAGCAGAAACTGGAGGAGCACTTGATGGTTTATTAAATGCCACTGCAGGTGTTTTAGATAACTTTGGTTCACATTGTGATAACTGTAACGTTGATGGTATCAAAGAAGGCTTTATTGTAAATTCACAAAATGGAAAAGAACCGATTTCAGGTGGATTTGCAGGATTTGCTGACCTTGCGAAAATAGATAATAGTCATGTTACTAATATTAAAAAAGTAAACAGTGATCAAATTGCTGGTGGATTTGTTGGAAGAACAACATTCTCCTACTTAGCAGATATTGATGCAGGATCAACTACATTATTAGATCCTATTTTGGGAATTGTAAATGCATTACTAGATATTTTATATATCGGTGATTTACAAGATCTGGGTGCCATTGACATTGGTCTAGGAAAACTTTTAGAGGTTAAATTGTTAAGTGATGGAAAAACACTTTCTGTAACACTTCTAGGATTACCGATTTCTGTTGCATTAGAAAAAAACAATGGAAATGGAACAAGCGATGTAGCTCAAATCCATATTGGAGATAGTTATATTGAAGTGCCTTGTACAGATACAACAGGAGATCATATTAATAAAGATGATGTTAAAAACATCAATATCGGATTGATTAAATCCAATCGTACAAGTATTAAAAATTCTTCAATTACCGGAATTTCTATTGGTTATGATGTATTTGGTGGCGGTGCTAATGATGACAAAGATGGCACTGATAAAAATGGTTATGCCGGTGGATTTGTAGGATTTAACGATGAAGGATTGTTTGAGAATAATCAAATGTATTATGCGGATACCATTCGAGGTACGAAAGATAAAGTTGGTCCTTTTGCAGGAGTTACCTCTTTAGATTCGGTATATGATTTTAATACAGTTGAAAATATTGAAGGAAACAAAAATATATATCGTGTTTATCGTGATCATGATGAGTTAACTTCTCTTATTGTTCAAGATAAAACAATTCAAGCAGAATTATCTAATAGTGATTGGAATGAGTTTGTGATCTCACATATCAAAGATGTTGAGACATTTGATAAGTTCAAAAAAGCTAAACTTTCTAGCGTTGATATAAATAAAGATGCAGATGTGTATATTTCATCAGCAAAAGCAGTATTGATGAAAAATACCAAAACATCAGATAATGAGGAAAATTTAACCCCACCTCCATCTGATATGCAAGACCCTTGTGATGAGTTAATAAATTTAACGATCAACAAGGTATGGAAAGATTTTGGCAATTTTGAAGGTATTCGTCCAGATGAAATTGAACTTTATTTAACAAGAACATATACAAATAGTAATGGTGATATTGTTAAAGATGATCAATTTGCACAGACGATTAAAGTGAAACCATCAGATGATATGAAAAATGTATGGCAAACAATTGTCAAGGGATTGGATGCATATATAGTATTAGATGATGGTACACATGCTTATTATACATATCATGTAGCCGAAAAAGAGGTTGATGGTTATTCGACAACAATAGAAAGTTCAGAAGATGGATTTACTATTACGATAACCAATTCACATATTCCATTCTTACCTGATGTAGGAGGAATAGGAACCTATGTATTTACCTTTATTGGAATGATAGGTATATTAGCAACGATTTACAGTATGAAGAAAGGAAAAAAGAGAAATGAGAAACATGTTTAAAAAATTAGGAACATTTGCACTTACACTTATGGTAATGTTTTCTATGGTAACAAGTGTATTTGCAGCAAGCACAGGAAAAATTACGATTCACACAGGGAAACACGATGTTACTAGCGTAACATTTGATATTTATAAGATGATGAATGCGACTGTAACAGCAGATGAAAAATCAGCAGCTTATACAATTGCAGATGATTTTAAAGATTTCTTTAATGCAAATGCTACTCAAAGTACACCTGCTACTGATGATGAAGCATATAACTACATTAAAAATAATGTAAAAAGTGAAGAATTTCAAAACAAAGTAAAAGAATATGTTAAAACTAAAAGTTTAACACCAGCTGAAACTTTAACTGGTGAAGCTAGTAAGAAAGAATATACTACAAAAGATTTAGATGCAGGATATTATGTTATTATCCCAAGTAATGAAGCATTTACGCCAATGTTCACTACAGTTTCAAAAGCAAGCCAAGATGTATATTTAAAAGGAAAAGAACCTGGTGTAGATAAAACTATTGATGGAAATAATTGGACTTCTGCACAAGTCGGAGATACTATTCGATTCAAAGTTGAGTCTATGGTTCCAAACATGACAGGATTTGATAAATATACTTTTAAATTAACAGATACTATGAGTTCAGGATTAACAGTAACAAAAGAAACATTAAATGAAAAAGTTACAATCGGTAATAAACAACTTACAGACACTGAGTATACAGTAACAGTTAAAGGACAAGAAATTACTATCGAAATTAATGACTTTATTAAATATAAAGATCAAGCAAATGAAGCTATCGTATTTGAATATGATGCAGTGTTAAATGAAAACGCAGTTACTGCCGGTAAAGAAACCAATACAGCAAATGTTGAATATGGGAATGATCCTGATCATTTAACTCAGGGAACTCCAGATAAAGTAATTGTAAGAACACATAATTTGACTATTACAAAGAAAAATGGAGATGGAACTGAAACATTAGCAGGAGCAGAATTCAAATTATATAGAGGAACTGATACAAATGGTGATCCAATTGAATTTGTTGATTTAGGAAATGGTGAATATAGAGTTGCTACTGATACAGATAAAGCAGATAATCAATTAACTAAAACATCTACATTAGTATCACCAACTAACGGTAAAATTATTGTTAAGGGATTAGATGATGGAAAATATACATTAGTGGAAACAAAAGCACCAGATGGATATAACATCTTAAAAGATCCTACAACTATCACAATTGGAGCATCTTCTAATAATGATGGAACTGATGTTACAGTAACTGGTAACGATGTAACAGTAAAAAACAACAAAGGTTCTTTATTACCTGAAACTGGTGGTATGGGTACAGTGTTATTTACAGTAGTAGGTACTGCTGGAATCTTAGCAGTGTTATATTCATTTATGAAATCAAATAAAAAGAATAAATTAAATGAAAATAAATAGTTAATCTCTATGAACATAAAAAAAAGAATTTTTGATGGAATAAGAATTGTAGTATTATTGTTTTTCATTGGGGTTTTACTTTATCCAACAATTAGTGATTATTTATCAAGAATTCATAGTTCTCAAGTGATTCAGTCATATGAAAAATCAGTGATTGGTTTAGACCAAGAAACAAAAGATACAATGCTTAAAGATGCACAAACATACAATTCCTCTTTGATAGGAAAAGAGGAATTGTATGATCCATTTATGAGTATTGAAAAAGTAGATAAATATTACATGAGTTTATTAAATTCTAATGGTGATGGAGTTATGGGATATATTCAAATTCCTAGAATTGACGTTAAATTACCAATCTACCACACTACTTCAGAGAAAGTTTTACAAAAGGGTGTAGGGCATCTTCAAGGAACATCATTACCAATAGGTGGAAAGAGCACGCATGCTGCTTTGTCAGGGCATAGGGGTTTGCCTAGTTCCAATCTATTTACTGATTTAGATTTGTTAGAAATTGGAGATATTTTCTATATGGAAGTGTTAGGAAATACGAGTGCTTATAAAATTGATCAAATCAAGATAGTCTTACCAACTGAAACAAAAGATCTTGAAATTGTAGATGGTAAAGATTATGTCACATTGATTACTTGTACACCTTATTCAGTAAACACGCATCGATTGCTTGTAAGAGGAATAAGGATTGATTATCAAAAAGCAATTGAAGAACAAGCCAATGAAGTTGATAATGGAATTCATGTACCTTTTGAAATTCAAATTCTTTTAATTGGATTTACAGTTTTAATGTTAATATTTTTGTTATTGAAGGTAAGGAGGAAAAATCATGAAGTGGTTAGCAAATAAGAATCATTTAAAAATCATAATCATTTGTATGCTATTTATCTTTTTGCCTACCAAAACAGTTTTAGCGAAAGAAAATACAGGATCAATTTCTCTGTATGCTCATTATCTTGACGATGGTAAAATCGTCGAATTTGTTGATATGCCATTTCAAATTGTTAAAGTCGCAGATATTGTTAATGGACAATTTGTAAATGTGGGAGATTTTAAAGACTTCAAGAATATTTCTACAAATATGAATGCATCACAAATGAAAGAAATGAGTTATGCATTACAAGCGTATATGAAAGGTAAAAATATTTCATTTACTGATGAAAAAAATACTAACAAAAATGGAATTGTTCAATTTTTTGATCTAGATTTAGGTTTATATTTAGTATCTCAAAAAGAAAGAGATGATATTAAATATTACTCGGAACCTTTTTTAATCTCTATACCTATGATTGAAGATAGTAATGAAATATTTAATGTCTATTCTAAGCCAAAATTTATTGAAAAAGATGAAAATGAAATCCCTACCTCCCCTACTATTCCTGATAGTTCAGTAGAAACAGGGGATAACACAAATGTAATACTATGGATAGTATTGTTATTAGTTTCAGGATTAGCTTTATTAAGTGTTACAAGAAAACAAAGAAAATAACTCAATAGTTTTAATTAAGGGTAGTTGCTTTAAATAATAGCATTACCCTTTTTATATATGAAAAACTGAAATATATGGAGATATTTTATAAAGAAATTTTTTGATAATAGATGAAGTATAGAAAAATGTTTAAAGATATACCATGATTAGACATAGTATATCCCATAAATCTATTTCTAATTATTTAAGAGCTAAAATATTTTAGCCTTAAATAACGAATTCATAACTATAAGGGAGAGAAAAGTTATGAAACATAATCGTGATCCTCCTATTTCTTATTTTTATTTTTTAAATATGAGGAGGAAATAGCGATGAAAAATTATAAATATGATTACAATAAAAATAGTTTTAAAACTTATGGCAATAAGGAACATAGACAGTATTACATAAAAGTGAATAAAGAGTATGTTGAAGTAAGTGAGGAGGTGTTTAAAACTATTAGAAGTAGTTATGATCAAATTCGACATATGCATCATATGGAAGTAGCTAAATCAGTCTTGTATTTTGAAGATATTGATTTAGCTACTTTTTTTGTATATAAGAAGGAAATCGAACTCCTAGACAAAATTATTATACACGACTTGTATGTGAAAATATTACATGAAATATCAATGTTAAATGAACCAAATAAAACAATAGCAAATCTTATTTTTATTGAAAATATGTCAATAAGAAATGTTGCAAAGGTACTAGGAGTAAAAAACTCAACTATTATTTATCATAAAAAGCAAATTCAACAAATAATTCAAAAAAAGATAAAAAAGTTTCTACCACTTGATAAGTAACTTTCACATATATGGGTGAAAAGAACTTTTCGGGAGGCAATGATTATGCAAAAGAAAATTAAAATCTTGATTTATTGTAGAATAGGAGAACAATTATCGAGAAACTTATTAGATTATTTAGTAGATCAACTAAAAGTTTCTGTAATTCAAAATCATATGGATATTATTGGTGTAATAAAAAAAATCTCTACTGAAAAATGGTTAAATTCATTTGAAATGAGAAGATTGATAATTTCTCTAGTAAAAAAAGAAATCACTGTTATTTTTGTAAATTATTCTAGTAGAATTTCAATGTTTCCAGCTACTTATGATGAATTTGAAATGTATTGTCATGTTCATGATGTACTTGTTTCATTATTTATGATATGAAACCGGAAATTAGGTGTCGTAGCCCTCCCTACTCCAAATTGTTTTACCTTTTTAGTAAATGGAGGATTATCATATGGGTTATGATTATAAAAAAGAATATATACGATGGAAAGAATGGAAAGATAGAGAAGAAAAAATTTTAAGACAACATCATTTCAATGAACAAAAAATAGAAGAATTACATGAATTTGACTTAGAACAGTTTAATGCCGAGCGAAGATTTAGACGAAATCAAAATGTTACAAAAGATATTTTCTTTTATATGCAACCAGTGCATGACAAAAAAGAATCTTATTCGATAGAAGATTTATTGGATCAAATTGAAAATGAAACATTATTTGAGTATTTAAAATACACAGATTCAATTGTATTAGATATTATTATCTTAAAGCAGCATGGATATAATGTTCGGGAAATTTCTCAAATTTTAGGTCTTTCTATGAGTTCTATCTATCGAAAAATAAAAAAAATAAAAGAACTTTTAAAAATGTGAGAAAAAAAGACGTTTTCGTGGCATATATAGTGAACCCACTTAAAAAGTAGGATTCACTGATCCTTGAAAACAAAATAACAGCTATTAGATACGTTCCTAGTAAATGAGCCTTTCAGTCAATACGCCATGACCAGTGATATGCGAGCGAATAAAATTGAACTGTAAAAACATCTAGCAAATGTTCGGCAATGAAATTTATTAGGTATAATGATACTCCTGTACTGCAGTTGTGTGAGATACCACACGATGGTGAAATTCCAGTGAAAGCAATGCTACTGCTTGTCTAATAGTATCCTTAATGTTTTCAGGTATTCAGGGAAAAATGGAAAACAACGATTCATATGATAAATAACCAGATTCTATTTTGAGTCTGGTTTTACATAGGAGGTAATTTGAATGAAGATCAAAAGAGGACAAATCTATCTAGTTGATTTAAGTAATGGCTTTGGCTCTGAACAAGGTGGTGTAAGACCGGTTCTTGTTGTACAAAACAATAAAGGAAATAAATATAGTCCTACGATTATTGTTGCTTGTTTGACAAGCAAAGTGTATGAAAAGCATCACTTACCTACTCATTATAGTATTCCTACGACGGTTGGATTAAAGTATCCGTCTATTGTAATGATGGAACAGATCAAAGTCATTGATAAAAGCAGAATTATCAAATATATAGGAAGTGTAACGCCCAGATTTATGAAATTATTAGATAACCGAATTTTAATTAGTTTAGGTATGAAGCATAACTATCATAAAAACAACTAATGTCAAGTATGTAAAATCGCTATTGAATTGAAAATCGCACATTTGTTTTACTCATTTATTAAAGATAAGATGGAGAGGAGATAATAAAGATGAAACCTATTTTATATGAAAAGAAAACCTACACCGTTCAAGAAATTATGAAAATCTTAGGTGTTGGAAAAAATGCCGCTTATCAATTAGTAGCAGAAAACAAATTCAAATCCGTAAGAATTGGCTCATCTATTAGAATCTCAAAAGAGTCATTTGATAAGTGGCTCAATGAAAATCTTTAATATTAGGAGGATAATTCAATGGCGATTATTACAAAACGAAGAAAAGCATATTCTGTGGTTTATCAAAAAGTTGATGAGAATGGCGTAACAAAGCAAATATGGGAAACTTATTATGACTATTCATCAGCACTTGTTAGAAAAAGAGAAATTGAAAACGAAGGTATTCATATAAAGATGAATATCAAACCTAACACGACAATACTTAACTTTTTAGTTCAATATGCGACTAAGATTGGACGCAATCAATGGAGCAGTTCAAGGTATGAAAGCAATATGGGAGTGATCAACAATTATATATCTCAAGTTGTTGGAAGTAAGAAAATCAAAGATATAAAACCTAATTTTGCTATCAAAACAATGAATCAATTAGAGAAAACTCCTGCAATCGGAAAAAGGAATCAAATAAAAACGGAATATATCCCTAACAGTATGTTACGTTCCTGCTATATGCTATTAAAAACATCATTTGATTATCTAGTATCAGAACAGTTGATTGAAAACAATCCATTTCATGAGCAAGTTGCACCTAAATATCATAAAAATAAACCATATAAAGAATGGAATTTAGAATTTGTTCAACATTTATTTGAATCGGTTGATGATATGCGATTATTTATTTTCTTGCATATTATGTTTTCTACCGGTTTAGATATAAGAGAAATCGGTGGATTATCGTGGCATGATATTCATATTAGCGATGAGTTGATTGCTCAAGATCAATGTTACCTTTGTTCCAATAAAATATTAGACCGTTTAAATAAAAACACAGTTCAAATGATGAATCCTCAAAGAATTATCAAACAATTTGAATGTGCTGGATTTACACAAACCAATACAAGTTTAATCTTGTTTTATAAAGATGTTCCTCAAAAGACCGTACATATTCATAAACAAGTTGCGTTATTGTTAAGAATATGGAAAGAAAGACAAAAAGAATTCATGGTTGAAGAAAATCCTTATGCATTGTTAATTACACTGATTAACGGAAAACCTTGTGATGATCGTAATATGACAAAGCTGTATCACAAGACTTGTGCAGAGGCAAACCTTAAAGAACTTACACTCACAAAGTTTAAGTCTTTTTCTAAAAAGGAAAGTCAAAATCAAGGCATGAGTAATGCAGATTATTTCTATGCAACATTAAAACATGAATTATCACTTCCAAAACCAAAAATATCAACAACTCATGTCATTCAATTAAATCAAAAAAGTATCAATAGTAAGATTCAAGCAGTCTTGCCACAACAAAAAAATGAAGATATGAATTTGCTAATACAACAAATCAAGGATAATCCTGAATTAAAAATGAAATTGATTGCTAAACTCAAAGCGGAACTTTAGTGTTTCGCTTTTTGCGTTTTTAGAAAATCGCACATTCGCTTTTATTTTTAATTTTGCTTAGAATTGTCCTGTAAACAAGGAAAGGAGAGAAAATTATGGCATCAATACAAAAGAGAAATAAAAAATATGCAGTTGTTTACACTTATGAAGATAGTCAAGGTAATAGAAAACAGAAATGGGAAGCATTTGATTCTTATAATGAAGCAAGAATGAGAAAATCAGAAGTAGAAAGCCAAAAAGATAAAAACATCTTTATACCACCTAGTTCTCAGACAATGAATGAATTTTTAGATTTATTTATTGATTTATATGGTGTAAAGAAATGGTCAATGAGTACCTATGAAAAAACAGTGAGAGATTTTGACAATTATGTTCGTCCAATTTTAGGAAACATGGCACTACAAGACATCACACCTTTAGTGATTGAAAAGTATTATCGTGATTTACAAAACATGGATAGTGCAGTAAATAAAATTCATAAGACAAAACGAAAAGTTACAACAGGCACAATCAAAACTATCAATAAGCATTTAAAATGTGCTTTTGGAATGGCAGTAAAATGGGATCTAATCGCAAAAAATCCATTCTTATCCGTAGAACCGCCTAAGCATGTTTATAAGAAACGAGAAATATGGACTTCAGATATGATTATTCAAGCATTAGAGCATTGTACAGATCCTAAGCTAGCGATTGCAATTCATTTATCGTTTGCCTGTTCTTTGCGTTTAGGAGAAGTATTAGGATTAAGATGGAAAGATGTAGCCATCAGTGATAATGATATTGCCAATGACGATGCACATATCTTTGTTACTTGTGAATTAGAACAAGTATCTACAAACGCATTAAAAGTTTTAAATGATAAAGATGTTATCTTTACATTTCCACCACATTCACCTCATAGATCATATCAAACAGCCACTGTTTTAAAGAAACCAAAGACAGAAAGCAGCATTCGTAAAATATGGCTACCAAAAACATTAGCACTTATGCTTCGTGATTGGAAAGAAGAACAAGAAAAATACAAAGAATACTTTGGTTGTGAATATACCGATTATGATCTTGTAGTTTGTTTTGAGGACGGTAGACAATGTTCACATAGTGTAATACGAAGTCAACTAAAAGAAGTTACAAAAGCAGCAGGACTTCCTAGCGTTGTATTTCACTCTTTTCGACATTCTAGTACCACTTATAAGTTAAAACTCAATCATGGTGATATAAAAGCCACACAAGGTGATACAGGTCATTCTCAAGCAGATATGATAACAGAAGTATATAGTCATATCCTAGATGAAGATCGTAAGGTAAATGCTCAAAAATTCGATGAAACATTTTATAAAAATTCAGGAGTTGGAGTTGATCAACAAACAGTAAAACCTCAAGAAGTTGATGTTGATTCGCTTGTCAATGCATTGAAGTCAAATCCAGACCTTATGTCGCAACTGATTGATGCATTGAAATAGTTTACAATTATAACAGTTTCGTCATTTAATATTTTCAATTATGTTATATACTATTTACTGAATATGTAAGTGCCCGTAGCTCAATTGGATAGAGTATTTGATTCCGATTCAAAAGGTTGCAGGTTCAAGTCCTGTCGGGTACGCCAGTAAATAAAAAAAACACTTATTTTAAAGAGATCGTTTTCTCAAATAAAATGAGTGTTTTCTTTTATGAAAAATGAGCACTTAAAATCAAATTAGCAAAACACCTATTTTCATTAGCAAAAATAAGGGCGAAAAAGTTCGACTCACATTAAAAAAGCAATCAGCGATAAAACTGATTGACTATAAAATAGATAGAGCAAAGCCTTAAAAGGTATGAGTTTATCACTTCAAAATCTATTTTTTGAAAACTCAAGAAAACGCCCTATTTATCGACAAAATTGGCGTCCTCGAATGGACTCGAACCATCACTCTACTGCTTAGGAGGCAGTTGCATTATCCTTTGTGCTACGAGGACATATATTCAATTTTAAAAGAGATTTGCTAATCAATTGGGCTTAGCTGAGCTTCCCCTTAGGAGGATTCCGTGATATCCATTTCACCAAGAGGGCAAGTTAATTGCGACTTCGCACACGCATTAAACATTATACCATAATGATTTCAATTTTAAAGGCTTTCATTCAAAAAAATCCAAGAAATTAAAGTACTTTCATAGTATTGCCAGGATAAAGAAAATTAATCATATAACGGTATAATTTCAACATTTTCCTGAATTAAGGTATAATAAGAGAAAACGGAGGGTGTATATGAAAAATGAAACGATGGAACAATTGAAAGCAAGATTAAATTCCTCATCTATGTATCTACAAAGCAACGATATGCACGTTGTAGAAGTAAAAGAAAGATATGCAAAGGTAGAAATGATTATTGATGAACAAATTTTAAATGTACATGGCTTTGTACATGGCGGTGCATTATATTCTTTAGCTGATACAGCAGCTGGCGCCGCAAGTTTTGCGACTGGAAGAGATAGCGTTACCTTGTCAGGAACGATAAATTATATCAAGCCTGGAAAAGGTGGAAAACTTATTGGAATTGCTCAGGAGATTAGTGCAGGAAGAACTACAGGAGTTTATGAAGTGTTTATTTTCAACGATGCAGAAGTACTTTTATCAAGAGCAACATTTACCATGTTTTTCTTAGATAATGATCGATATCAAAAGAATAAATAAATTCGCATATTTTTTCTAAATATAAAAATTATAAGATATAATGAAAGCAATATGTGAAAGAGGCGAAGTTATGAGCATGAAACAATATCATCTAATGGATCTTAAAACGTTAGAAGACTTTTCTCCAGATGGATTTCTATGTATTTATATCGGAAAACAATGGGATATTGCTTGGATTAGTACCATATTGCAGGATATTATGCAACATGGAAATGTCAAAGAAATTGATATTTTTGCGATGGCAACATTGAGAAAAGCTTGTGAAACACAGATGAAAGAAGTGTATCTATTCGATACATGGTTTCATATATCCCATAAAAAGATTCAACTTGAAAACAAAGAAGTTATGCTGATATACTTACGCAATATCAATGATCTGATGGAAACAAAACTTGCTTCTCAGGTGAATAAACTCCGCACAGAAGGAATCCCTTGTGGACTGTTTTGTATCAGAATGCAAAATGGTGCATTTGAATTATTATATACGAACAGTTATATATACCAGTTTTTAGGGTATAAAAAAGAAGAGTTACAACTACAGGATATTATTGAAGAAAAAATAGTCGATCGTGAGGATCTCATTAGAATAAAAAAAGAAATCACAAATTATATCCAGCAGGAAAGCATCTTGTTTGAAGTAGAATATCGTGTGAAACGAAAAGATGGAAAAGTACGCTGGATGTCAGCACGTATTGTGCCAGATACAATAGAACACCAATATGTTGCTGTTGCATTTGACAGTACAAAAATGAAACAGATGATGCATGATCTTCGTATTAGTGAAGAAGAAAAGAAAATTGCATTAGAACAAGGAAATATAGTCATACTTCGATATGATGTGAAAAATAAAGTTTTATATTATACAAATGATGGAAAGAAAACCACAGAACCAAAGAAGATGATGGAAAATATCCCACAATCCGCAATTGAACAACATTTGATAAAAGAAGAAACACAAAAAGAATATTTAGGTTTTTTCTCAAGTATGCTGGAAGGGAAACCAAAAGGTGAGGCTGTATTTTTAAGAAGAAATTCCACCTCTCAGAAATATATCTGGATCAAAGGCAAATTTACCATGATTTACAATGAAAAATCAGAGCCAACCACCGCAATCATCTCTTATCAGGATTATTCGGAGGCCTATGAGCGAGAACTTGCTTATGAACGATGGAAACAAGATTTTGAGCGAAGAAAAAAGGATAGTATTGCATATTATGAATATGATCTGACACACGATGTTTTTGAAAAGCTGGAAGGTGCATTAAATGATGAACTGCCAAAAAATGCAAGAAATTCGTTCACTTACATTGCGCATTATGCAGCAGAACATTTTGTATCACCAAAAGATCGTAAAAAATATTTGAAGGTATTCTCCCGGGAATATCTGCTTGATCAATATCAAAAAGGCAGACATCACTTCACTTTACAGCATCGTCGTATAGACAGTCAGGGCAATGAATTTTGGGCTTATGGAGAAATACAGCTTGTATGGGATCCTTATGCTTCCCTTGTTCGTGCAAGTGTCTTATTGCATGATATCGATAATGAGAAAAAAGATAAGATACGTATGAAACGTTTATCAGAAACAGATGCATTAACTGGGTTATATAATCGCTCAACCTTATTTCATCGCATAGAATCCACATTACAACATAGTGGAAAACACGTGCTGCATGTTCTGGTATTGATAGATTTAGATAATTTTAAATTATTAAATGATACCTATGGACATCAATACGGAGATGATGTTTTAATCAATGTCGCAAAAAGTATGCGTAGCGCTTGTCGAAGTGAAGATTATTGTGGCAGAATCGGTGGAGATGAATTTGTGATATTCTTACGTAATTTATCTTGTGACTATGATATACTGCCAAGAATTGAAGCAATCCGTTTAGCCATTTTAAATTGTATGGATGATCGTGAAATCGTCGCAAGTTTTGGTGTGGCATGTTATCCAAATGACAGCCATAATGTAGATGAATTATACCGTCATAGTGATGAAGCGATGTATCGTGCAAAGCGAAGTCAGAAACATAAGATTCAGTTTTATAAAAAAATTTAAAACACTTATTGACGAGTAAAATAAAAAATGATAAAGTGTAAGCAGTTATACGACTGACGGAAGTGGAATTGACCACATGAAGTATAATGTAAAAGAGCCGACCGTCTGGGCATAGAGTCTGGATTGGTATAGGCTCTTTTCTTGTGCTTATCCGTACATGGATTATAAATGGTTTTAATTGCACAGGACGATAACATTCGCTATACTTAACATGTGAACAGGAGGTAAGGATTATGAGCAATGAACGCAAAGAATGGGAAGGATTCAGCGGAAGAATCTGGAAAGAAGAAGTAAATGTCCGCGATTTTATTCAAAACAACTACAAGCCTTATGATGGGGATGAAAGCTTTTTAGCGCAACCTACAGAAGCTACAAACAAATTATGGGATGCATTACAGAAGCTTCAAAAAGAAGAACGTGCAAAAGGCGGCGTTCTGGATATGGAAACAGAAGTTGTTTCTTCATTAACTTCATATGGTCCTGGATATATTGATGAAGCATTGAAGGATTTAGAAAAGGTTGTTGGTATTCAGACAGATAAACCTTTAAAACGTGCCTTCATGCCTTATGGTGGTATCAAAATGAGTGAAGAAGCTTGTACTACATATGGTTATGAACCAAGCGAAAAACTACATGAAATCTTCCACGATTACCACAAAACTCACAATGATGCAGTATTTGACTGTTATACACCAGAAATGCGTTTAGCACGTCGTAATAAAATCGTAACAGGTTTGCCTGATACATATGGCCGTGGACGTATTGTTGGTGATTATCGCCGTGTTGCTTTATATGGTATCGATTATTTAATTGAAATGAAAGAAGCTGATAAAGCAAACTGTGGCTGTGGTACTATGACAGATGATATCATTCGCCAGCGTGAAGAATTAGCTGAACAGATCAAAGCATTAAAAGGAATGAAAAAAATGGCGGAAAGTTATGGCTATGATATTTCAGGTCCTGCGAAAAATGCAAAAGAAGCTGTACAATGGTTATACTTCGGATATTTGGCGGCTATTAAAACACAGAATGGTGCGGCAATGTCTGTTGGACGTGTTTCCACATTCCTTGATATCTATATTGAAAGAGATTTAGAAAACGGTACATTGACAGAAGTAGAAGCACAGGAATTAATTGACCACATGACAATGAAATTCCGTATGGTAAAATTTGCACGTATCCCTTCTTATAACCAGTTATTCTCAGGTGATCCTGTATGGGCAACACTTGATTTGGCAGGATTAGGAATGGATGGACGTCACATGGTCACAAAATCTGATTATCGTTTCTTACACACATTAGAAAATATGGGACCTGCGCCAGAACCAAACTTAACAGTATTATATTCTAGTCACTTACCAGAAAACTTTAAGAAATATTCTGCACGTATCTCTATTGATACAAGTTCTGTACAGTACGAAAACGATGATGTTATGCGCCCTGTATGGGGTGATGATTATGCAGTTTGCTGTTGTGTAAGTGCAACACAGACGGGTAAAGAAATGCAGTTCTTTGGTGCTCGTGCAAACTTAGCAAAATGTTTATTATATGCTATCAATGGTGGTATCGATGAAAAAACCAAAACACAGGTTGGTCCTGAAATGAGAGGTATCACTTCTGAGTACCTAGATTATGATGAAGTTATGCATAAATATGATATCATGATGGAATGGTTAGCAGATCTTTATGTAAATATATTAAATCTGATTCAGTACATGCATGATAAATATTACTATGAAGCAAGCCAGATGGCATTGATCGATACAAATGTACGTAGAACATTCGCAACTGGTATTGCTGGTTTCTCTCATGTAGTAGATTCATTGAGTGCTATCAAATATGCTAAAGTAAAAACTATCCGTGATGAAGATGGATTGGTTGTCGATTATGAAATCGAAGGAGATTTCCCTCGTTATGGAAACGATGATGATCGTGCGGATGATATCGCAGTATGGTTGTTGAAAACATTCATGGGCAAGATTGAAAAACGTCACACATATCGTAATTCTGAACCAACAACATCTATCTTAACAATCACAAGTAATGTTGTTTATGGTAAAGCTACTGGAGCACTTCCTGATGGACGTAAAGCTGGAGAACCATTGTCACCAGGTGCAAATCCTGCATATGGTGCAGAAACAAACGGTTTATTAGCTTCATTGAACTCTGTGGCAAAATTACCTTATGAATATGCATTAGATGGTATTTCTAATACACAGACGATCAATCCAGGTGCACTTGGACATGACGAAGCAGAACGAGTAAATAATTTAGTACATGTATTAGATGGCTACTTTGATCAGGGCGCTCACCACTTGAACGTTAATGTTTTCGGTATCGAAAAATTAAAAGATGCAATGGAACACCCTGAAAAAGAAGAATATGCGAACTTCACAATTCGTGTTTCTGGATATGCTGTAAAATTCATTGACTTAACTCGTGAACAACAGTTAGATGTTATTTCTAGAACTTGCCACGAAAGTCTATAGAAATAAAGAAAGGTCTGTTTACGCAGGCCTTTTCATTTAAGGAGGTTATACTATGTCACCAGTAAAAGGAAGTATTCATTCAGTTGAAACCTTTGGTTCTGTGGATGGACCAGGTGTACGTTTTGTGATATTTTTAAAAGGCTGTGCAATGCGTTGTAAATATTGCCATAATCCAGATACATGGGAGATGACAACGGCTGATACAAGCAGTGAAGAATTGTTGAAAAAAGCATTGCGATATCGTAGTTACTGGGGTGAAAAAGGTGGCATCACAGTGAGTGGTGGAGAACCTTTGCTTCAGATAGATTTTGTGATTGATTTATTTACCAGAGCGAAAAAACTAGGTATTCATACAGCCATTGATACTAGTGGAAATCCATTTACCAGAGAAGAACCTTTCTTTTCTAAATTCCAGCAGTTGATGGAAGTCACAGATTTATTGCTGGTGGATATCAAACATATAGATGATGCATGCCATCTTGCTTTGACGAAACAGCATAATACAAATATTCTGGATATGTTGAAATATCTGGATGAAATACAGAAGCCAGTGTGGATTCGTCATGTATTGGTGCCAGGAATCAATGATCAGGAAATTTACCTGATGAATTTATCTAAATTTATTCAACAGCTGCATAATGTAAAACGTGTAGAAATCCTGCCATATCATACTTTAGGAGTTTATAAATGGAAAGAGTTAGGAATTCCATATGAGTTAGAAGGTGTGGAATCTCCAGATCAGGCTTCCATTGAGAAGGCACGCAAGATATTACAATGTGATCAATATCAGGATTATTAGTATAGGCAAACAGGGATTTTATCATCGCTTTTAAGATAAAGTCCCTGTTTTATGTAAAAATCAAAGAAAATCCTTTGAATTTTTGTAAATATTTTAAAATAAAACAGGAAAAATGCCCATTATAAACAGATTTGTGATATGATAATCATAAGATAAAAGGGGTGTTTTTTAATGTCTGCAAGAGTAAGTGATTATGTAAAGGCGATACAGAAAATGAAACTGGAAGCTGGCAATCAGAATAAAACTGAACTGATTATTCGTGCCGGGGACCTGCACAGCCAGGTCAATAAGGGAACTCCTACACTGGTTACATGCTGTATGGCAATGAAGAAAATGATGCTGGAAGATGACGAATTTCTGAAAAATCCAGAAAACAAGAGTGGCGCAAGTGCAAATTTAACCATCAAATATCAGCTTCATGATCTGGAACATCGTCTACCTTTATTAAGACCAAAACAACGTGGTCGTAAAAAGGGCGTACAAATGAAAAAGAAAGAAGAAGCAAAAAGCAGTGTTCAGATAACATTGGAAGAATGGCTGGCTAAGATACCATTGAGCTTCACAGAAAATAAGGGAACCTTTGATGTACAAGGAACTTATGGAATCTGGAAAATCAAAGTCGCAGTGCCAAGAGGCAGAAGGCCATTTGATTTAGATGATGTTGTCTATTCTTTATTGAAATATGCAGATGAGAAAACGGATAAGTATTCTGTCTGTATGAATGACAGTAAAGAAAATCGTAGACAGTGGGAACATATTTCTCCTGTTTTACGTAAAAAAATGAATATTACCGCAATCTTTGTGAAAAACGGAAACGTAGAAGAGTACTAAAATTTACAGACGTAACGGTTTTTACTCAAATGTGGGTAAATAAAAAGATGGAATAATGATTGTATTAATCAATCAAAATATTCCATTTTTTTTCATCAATTTATCATTTTCTATAAATGCTGATTCATCCAGTTTGTGATTTCTTCCAAGCGTTTGATACGATGTTTTGGTTTACCTCCACGACTTAATTCGTGATTTTCTCCTTTAAACATACATAAACGGGTATCAATGCCATGCATACATAAAGCACTATACATCTGTAATCCTTCACTATATGGGCAACGATAATCCTCATTGCTGTGGATAAACAGGGTTGGTGTCTTACAACTGTCCACATAACGCAAAGGAGAATGCCACCAAAGTTTTTCATGATTTTGCCAGATATCGCCAGATTGCTGATCCTTCGTAAATTCCTCACCAATATCGGAGGTTGTCATAAAACTGATCCAGTTGGCAATAGAACGTTGAGAAGCTGCAGCCGCAAATCGATTGGTATGAGTAATGATCCAATTGGTCATAAATCCACCATAACTTCCTCCGGTTACTCCTAATCTGGCAATATCAATACAAGGATACTTTTCTAAAACAGTATCTGTAAACTTCATCAGATCATCATAATCGATGGTGCCATACTTTCCACGGATATCCGCAAATGCATTGCCTCTACCATCTCCACCTCTTGGGTTTGCGAAGAAAACAACATATCCCATATTTGCCCATACCTGCATTTCATGATAATAGACCTGCCCATAAACCGTTTTCGGTCCACCATGTATATCCAGAATTGCCGGATAATAGGAATGTGGATTAAAATCATGAGGTGTTAATACCCAGCCATAAATGGTTTCTTCTCCCTGTGTGATTGTGACAGGCTCTGGCATGCGAATATCTTTAGATTGATAGAAATCATCATGAAAGCCAGTTAATCTTGTGGAAGAATGATCTTTGAAACAATAAGCATATAATTCCTGTAAACGCATATCATGCATTGCAATATAATAAATAGTACCATTGACTATAGTAAAATCATCAATGCTGCCTTCTTTTTCAATCACTGTAGAAAGGTTGCCTGATTTATCTAAGCGATACAGAATAGAAGAATTTAAGATCGTTGCGATAAAGTAACAAGCATCCTCATAAACCATCACAGAGCGTGTCTTTCCAAAGCGACAATCACTTCCCACAGTATTGCCAATAGCTTCATCAAAATCATATAATTTAGAAACTTCCCATGTTTCCTGATGCATTAAGTAAAACTTAGGATTTTCATTGATTCCATATCTTTCCTGTTTACTAGCGGCAAACAATATATCATTGCCCCAGTTCTCCAAATGCATGATACTATAAGTTTCTGTGTTGATACATGTGGATAAACTATCTTTTTTGATATCATACATAAACAGACCATTTTTCATTGGCTGAACCTGCGCATAGGATACACCAGTAAAATAGATCTTTGTTTTATCATCATTGATGATAAAGGTATCCATTTGGAAAAGGGGAAGACTGATTCGTTTTAATTTACCGCTTGTTTCTTCAAACAAAAACAAGGAACGACGTGTTTTATTCGTATAACCAGCACCATTAAAATAAAATGGTAATTCATCCAGTACTTCATAATCCAGCATTTCCATTTTTTCTCTTACGCGTTTTTTCTTTATCTCTTCCGTTTCAAATGGCATACTAGAATAACGCAGATCAAAATTTACACAAAGAGCAAACACATGTGTACTTACCATTTTGATATCCAAAACTGTTAAAGGAATTTCAAATGCTTTGACTGCTTCACCACCACGTGTATCTAAACGATAGAATACAGTTTTTTCTTCACCATTTTCTACTGCTTTTTGATCTTGTGGATCTCGCATATTCGCAAATAACAGGGTATGCTCATCTTCCCATAGATATAAGCTTTCCTTTCCACTTTGTGTCAGTGTTACGTCTTGGTCGTTTTTCCACATGTGCAGTTTTTGATCATAAGAATTATCTTTTTCATTACATCTGGACACAACATAAGCGATATCTTTTCCATTATCTTGAAGGTTTGACAGATAGGAAAAATCTAAAAAATCTTTTAATTGAATTGTTTCTTTCATAAGGTCACCTCAGTTTCTTAATTTCATGATACCGCAGCAGAAAGAAAAAAGCCAGTCATATCTCTAACAACTGGCTTATAATCGTATACGGCAATTACCTTTTTTACACATAAAGGCGACATAATCACGCTCCATAATACGGCTGGATAAACGGTTTTTCTGTTTTTCATTACGGATATTGTACATATAAACAGGTAAACGATCAATTTCATTACCCTGATCATCATAAATCGGACAAATGATTTTATCATATTCATTGTCCATATGTAACTCCCCAAGATATCCTTCCAATTCATCCAGTTCATCAAATATCTGATCATCATCCACTTCCATGATCTCCCCGGCAATCATATCATCACCTTCAATCAAAGCAGGATAAATCACACCTTTGATTTCATGCAGACTACCTTTCACATAGGCAAGCTCGCTTTGTATAATCTTGTCTTTTAAATATTTTTCATAATTGTACATATCTGTTCTAAGCGTCCCATACACAAATATTCTTTTCACGATGACTCACTCCTTATATCGTCAATATCATAGCATGGTTTATGAAATAAGCACAGGAAGTTGCCTGAAAACAAATGATTATTTGTCTAGAAAAGATACTTCTATCGTATAATTATCCTTTAATTCCGGAATCATTTCCAGAAATTTCCTAATCGCAGACTGTGCTTTTGTTGCAGCTTCACTTAAGAAACCATTTTCAATCGCTTCCTCTTCTACCTTATCTTTTTGTTGTGTGGCAAATGTTGTGTAGTCTTTGATACTGATTGGATTAAAGATATTTTTGGTTTCATCATATACTTCAATACTTTTTTCATCTATCACATTAGAGAAGATGGCAACTTCAGGAATCTTTACAGAAATAGTATGATCCTTTACATTGACTTCGGCTTTACTCATATCTACACCAGCAGATAATTTACCGGAATATGTCAATAAAAAGCTTTTTGTTGTTAAAGGGATATCCCAGCCATTCAGCTGTAAAGAATTTTCAAATTTACCTACTTTTGTATAATTGTATTCCATTGTCACAAGATCATTTACTTCCTGTAACTGTTGTGTTAATGCTGTTGATGTAATAGTTGGCTCACCACTTTTTCCACCAAAATGCATGCCGGCAAAAAAGATCAGGGCACAGACAATCAAAATGGCTACAATTCCACCAATGGCTTTTTTTGTTTTTCCCAATGTATCTAATATTTTCATGAGCTACCTCCAGAATTTGTTTTTATTATAGCATAAAAAAGCCTGTAAACAGCCTGATTTTAGAATATTGTAAGATTTCTTCATGTTTTATTTGCGGATAATCTTTCTTAACAAAAAAATCCTTTTTACCTCTTACAAAGGAAGTGATATACTTAATGTATAAGAAAGGAGTTATGAAAATGGAGAGCCAGCGATTGTATCAACAATTTCGTCGAACAGTGGAAAAATCTGCGTGGATTCTAATATTGTTAATCTTCATCATAGAAGTAATTGTGGCTGTTTTGATGATAAATGAACAACTTCTGGATGTAAATCAAACGCCATTAGAATATAGTCTTTCCTATGTTGTTTTACCAACACTTATCAATATGGAATGTGCAGCAGTTTATCATTATATTGAATTTAAAACAACATTCTCAGAAAGTAAAAAAAATTATTTTTTGATTCTTGTGTTTAATACATTTTGTTTAAGTACATCACTTGTACATAATGCGTTGCCATTAATCAGTTTAAGCTTTATTTTACCAATATTTTTAAGTGCTATATTTGGAAACAAAAGGATGACAGATCGTTCTTTCTGGTTATCTTTTATATCTTATATCATTACATCTTCTGTGGGAATCTATTATACTAAACAGCTAACCACAATGGTCTATTTAAACTATACCGCAGGCGCTATATTGGTGTGTGCAGGTTATTTAATCGCAAAAAATACGATTATTTATCAAAAGAAAAATCATGATGTGTTGATTTCCTTCAATGAACGTCAAAAAATTATGATTGAAGAATTGAAAAAGGATTCCTTAACACAGCTGTATAATCATCAAACATTTTATAATGAATTAAATGAACAGATTCAAAAAACACGATTAAATCATCAGCCACTGGTGCTTGCGATTATTGATATTGACGATTTCAAACGTGTAAATGATACGTTTGGACATGTGAAAGGCGATAAAGTTTTACTTGAGTTAAGCAATCTGATGAAAGCATATAAACAAGATAATATGATGCTAGCAAGATATGGCGGAGAAGAGTTTTGTATATTATTTGAAAATACACAATTACATGATGCGTATAGTTTTATGGAAAAAATGCGTTTAGATTTTTCACATATTGAATTTGCGGAAATGCCATCCACACGTATTACTTTTAGCGTAGGTCTTGTGGAATTGACATCCAATGCAGATAATGCGGTATCACTTGTGGAAAAGGCTGATTTGGCAATGTATCAGTCAAAGAAAGAGGGCAAAAATAAAATAACAGTATATCAGAAGAACAGTGCTTAAGGATAACATAAAGTGAAAAATTAGATAGACTTTCATTAAACAATGGCGTATCATAGTATCAGACTATTGGGAATAGGAATGAAAAAGAGGTAAAAGATATGGATGTTTTTCGTAAGAATCGTATCAATACGATCGTTCAAATGACCTTATGGCTGATTATGGGACTGGTATTGTTTATCACAAATCATGCGACAGGCAGAGTATACTGTACGGTTTTAGGGATTGTATTGATTGTGCAGGGATTTCCCCAGCTGATATTTTTTATACTTGAAAGAAAAAGATATTTATATAGCTTCATGATGCTTGTTTTTGGTTTCTTTACATGTATTTTTGGTGTGTTGGAAATCAAAACAATCGAAGAAGCAGAACTATGGCTTCCTTTGATTGTATCCTGTATGACATTAATTCATGGCTTTAAAGAAATATTGATGGTTTTTTATATCCATCGGCAGAACAACCCTTTCTGGCGATATTTTCTGAATTTAGCTATTGTGACCATTGCATTTGCAATCATTATGATTATTTACACCATGATGAGCCGTGGAAATGATTTACGACTCATTGGAAGTGTGATGATCATAGATTCCATGATAGAAGGATGTATCTGGTACATTGGAGAAAAGAAAGCTGATTAGATTACTAAGCATTGTCGAATAGACAATGCTTTTTTTTGTGCAAAATAGGATAATGCTTTTGATGAAACAGGTTAATGCAAAAAAGGATAATCTTACTTATAATTAGGATAGAAAAGATGAAAAAGAGGTGTTACCATATGAATGTATTATTAGTATGCAGTGGTGGTGTCAGTGCATCAATTTTTATGAAAAAGTTAAAACAGATGGCTGAAGAAAAAAAGATAAAGTTTCAATTGAAGGCATGCAGTTTATCAAGTGTAACCAATACAGATATTCTCTTGTTGAGTCCACAGGTTGCCTATGCGAAAAGACAATTACAAGTATATGTAGAAGATGAGGCACATTTGATTCAAATCAATAATTTTGATTACGCATCACTTAATACAAACAATGTCTTAAATGAAATCATGAATATCTACACAAAAGATATGGGGTGTAAATGATGAAAAAAGAAATACTAAAGAAATTATACGCACACACAGAAGAAGAAACTGATATTTTGAATGGAAGGAATACTGTAGATCAAAATATTTATACGGATGATAAAAACTTTGTAATCGATCGAGATAAATTTCTATTACCAGAACAAATGATCAGTGTTAGAAAACATACACGTTTTATTGATTTTCCTCTACATAAACATAATTATATTGAATTGCAATATGTCTATAAAGGTAATTTAACACAGGTGATTGATGGAAAAGAAATCACAATGAAAGAGGGGGAATTGATGATGCTAAATCAAGTCATCTCTCATGAAATAAAAGCAGCAGGGGAAGATGATATCATTATCAATTTTATTGTGAAACCAGAATTCTTTCAGTATATCTTTTCTTTGGCAGATATTGACAATGTTATTTTTAATTTTATTATGAGTACCATCTATTCCAATTCTACTAAAGGCGAGTACTTGTATTATAAAGTATCAGATAAGGGTTCTATCAAAGCAAATATGGAAAAAATCATCATGGAATTATATGAACCAAATATTACAAGCAGTATTTCCATAAAACTATTAGTTGGATTGTTGTTGGTTAACCTCATTAAACATAGTGATGATATCGAAGTATATTCTGCAGATAATTATGAAAAGAAATTAAGCCTGGATATCTTAAAGTATATTGATGAACATTATGAAGAGGGTAGTCTTGCGGCAATCAGTGAACAATTGAACCAGCCAGATTACAAGATCTGTAGAATAGTAAAAAAATATACTGGTGTTACGTTTAAACAACTGGTACAGGAAACAAGATTAAATAAAGCTGCTGATTTATTAATGCGAACAAGTTTGGCGGTTACGGATATTATGCAGGCGGTTGGATATGAAAATATCACGTATTTCTATAAGATTTTCAAAGAGAAATATACAATGACACCACATGAGTATCGTAAAATGATTGAACAAGAGCATTATCAAACAAACTAGGTTAATCTACTTTGCAAGAAACGATAAAATAAAATAAGAATATGCAAAATAAGATAAAACTTATGTCAAATAGCGATATTATGAAAGTCCTTACAGCTTGTTATACTATAAATGTCAACAAGGTACCGCTGACATAAACATATGAAAGAAAAGAGGAGAAATTTTATGGCAAAGAAACAGGATTATACACAGCTTGCAAAAGAAGTGGTGGAAGCAGTTGGTGGAAAAGAAAATATCATAAGTGTTACTAATTGTATGACACGTTTACGTTTTGTGTTAAAGGATGACAACATTCCTTCAGAAGAACAAGTCAAAGCAATTAAAGGTGTCAAAGGTGTGATGAATAAAGGTGGTCAATATCAGGTGATCATTGGAACACATGTTTGTGAAGTAATTAAAGATGTAAAAATGGTTGCTGGTTTAGGTGATGAAGCACCGGTAAAAACTGATGATGGTAAAAAAGATACCTTGTTTAATAGATTCTTTAAGACAATTAGTGGATGCATTATGCCAATGATTGGGCCAATGATTGCAGGAGGTATTTTAAAGGGTATTTTGACGATTTTTGTGACAGTTGGGATGTTAACAAAAGACAGTGGTACATATCAATTACTCTATGCGGCAGCAGATGCATTATTATATTTCATGCCGATCGTTGTAGGATTCAGTGCTGGTAAAGTGTTTGGCTGTAATCCATATGTAACAGCAACAATCGGAGCTGCTTTGGTATATCCAAGCTTAGTTACAGCAGTATCAGGTGAAACAGCTTTAACGTTTCTAGGTCTACCTATTACAGCAGCAACATATTCTAATACATTATTCCCAATACTGTTGGCTTCTTATGTTGCCAGTCTGATTGAAAAAGGCGCAAAAAGGATTATACCACAAATGATTCAGTTGATGATCGTTCCTTTAATTGTATTAGCAATCACTGTACCATTGAGTTGGTTGGCTATTGGTCCTGTAATGAATATGGTATCTGAAGTATTAAGTTCAACTGTATTAGGTATCTTCAATTTCAGTCCATTGCTAGGTGGTATTTTGTTTGGGGCATTCTGGCAGTTGATGGTATTACTAGGATTACATGCAGCATTTGTTCCTGTATTAATCAATAATATTGTTACATTAGGCGCTGATCCAATCAACGCAGTATTAGGACTTACTGTTTGGGCACTTGCAGGTGTATCTTTAGGATATGCTTTAAAAGTAAAGGATGCAGAAAAGCGTGCTGTTGGTTTCAGTGGTATGGCATCATGTCTGTGTGGTGTAACTGAACCAACTATTTATACCATTGCATTACCTCAAATCAAATGTTTTGCGGCAGCATGGATCGGTGGAGGAATCTCTGGTGGTATACTTGCGGCATTAGGCGCTAAAATGTATTCCATGGGTGGAGATGGTTTATTCCGTATACCATCTATGATCAATCCAGCTGGTATGGATATTAGTTTCTATGGATTTATTGCTTGTGCACTTGTAGCATTTGGTGTTGCGGCAGCTCTATCATACATCTTAGCTGATCCAAATAAATAAAATAACAAGCAGCCATCTGAATAAGATGGCTTCCATGCGATATATAAGGAGGTCTGATTTATGGAAAATTATTATCAAAAAGTTATGAATGGTACTTATCAAAATCACGTATTGCCTTTTCTTTGGCAAAAAGGAGAATCAAAAGAAATTATAGAAGAGTATTTAATCAAAATGAAAGAAAGTGACATACATGAAGTCTGTTTAGAATCACGCCCACATCCTGAATTCTGTGAAGAAGGTTGGTGGAATGATTTAGCTTTCATCATTGAAAAATGCAAAGAATTGGATATGAAAATCTGGTTATTGGACGATAGTCACTTTCCAACAGGTTATGCCAATGGATGGATTAAAGAAAAGTATCCCCAATATCGAAAGACAGTATTAACACATCGTATATTTGATATAATCGGACCCCAGAAGCAGGCCTCTATATATCTAAAAAATATGTTTGATCCTACAGAAATATTTTATGATGCTGTATGGATACAAGATAATGAAGTAAAACATCTCTCCTATACAAAAGATGAAGATACGATTTACTTTGATGCTCCAAAAGGACATTCACAAATCTGTGTGATCTTCACAAGCAGACAAAGCGGTTTTCGTGATGAATATATCAATATGGTAGATAAAAATTCTTGTAATGTGTTAATTCAAGCTGTATATGAACCACATTATGAGCATTTTAAAGAAGAATTCGGTAAAACGATATTAGGCTTTTTCAGTGATGAACCAGGCTTTATGAATGAAAAGGGAATTAATGCAGATAGTATCATAGGAAAAGAAAATATGGTACTGCCATGGTCTAAAGAATTAGAAAGAAGATTGAAAGATGCTTTTAAAGAAGATTATATAACATTGCTTCCTCTTTTATGGATGGAACATAAAGATGCAGCGTGTGTACGTCATACCTATATGGATATCGCCACAACCCTGTACAAAGAATGCTTTGATGAAAATTTAGGAACATGGTGCAGAGAACATGGTGTGATGCACATTGGCCATGTTATTGAAGATAAAGATTCTCATGCTCGTTTGGGTGTAGGTGCTGGACATTATTTTCGTGCTTTAGCTGGACAGGATATGGCTGGTGTAGATATTGTGATTAATCAGCTTGTACCAGGAATGGATGAAGGCTATCATAGCTATGGAAGAGGAAAATGGGATATTGAATTTTTCAATTATGTACTTGCCAAACTTGGAAGTTCTTTAGCTCATATTGATCCTGTCAAAAAAGGAAGATGCATGGCTGAAGTATTTGGTGCTTTTGGATGGCATGAAGGCTTAAAAGAAATGAAATGGATTGCAGATCATTTTCTAGTACGAGGTGTAAATTACTTTGTGCCACATGCTTTTTCACAAGCAGAATTTCCAGATATAGATTGTCCACCACACTTCTATGCACATGGATATAATCCACAATTTCGCTTTTTTGGTTCTCTTATGCGTTATCTAAATCAAATGGGAAGCTTATTAAGCGAGGGAACCACACATCCTACTGCTGCTATCTTATATCACGCAGATGGAGAATGGTGTGGAAATTATATGCCAATCCAAAAGGTTGCGAAAGAATTAAGCAGACATCAGATAGATTTTGATTTTGTGCCTGTGGATATCTTTACAGACAAAACACGCTATCATACAGTGTTAGATGAAGTTGGACTGCATGTAAATGGGATAACCTATGCGTGTTTCATTATGCCTTATCAAGAATACATAGGAAAGGCTTTAAATGAGTTCCTTAACCAAACAAAAAATTATCAATATCCTGTATATGTCATTGCTCAGTTGCCGGCATATATGTATGATTGTAAAGAGCCGGTAATGGAATTGAACCATATACATGTTGTAAAACTGGATGAGTTATGTGAAAAACTTCATAAAGAAAATCTGTATGATATAAAAACTGAAACATATGAACCATGGCTTCGCTTTTATCATTATACAAAAAACGGAGAAGAATATTATATGTTTGTGAACGAGCATCCAAAACTTAATATTCAGACAAAAATACCAGGATTAAAAGGACGTCAGATTGATTTTTATACCAATGAAAGCAAGGCATTCGATGAAACCTTATCTTTACCTTCCTATGGATCTATCATCATTGTGGAAGGACAATCAGATAAAACATATATGGATAAACATTCCTACAAGGTATTGGATGGTACATGGAAAATCAGTTATGCTTCCAGTAAACAGTATCCAATATTCACAGATGAAAAAGAAATTACTGAATTTAGGGATGTATCAAAAACATTGTATCCATATAAATGTGGAACATTCCGATATGAGAAGGATTTTATCTGTGAGGAAGAATTAGATGATGCCTTGTTGTATATTGAAGATGCTTATGAAACTGTACAGGTATTCTTAGATCAAAAGGATTTAGGATATCGCATTACGCCACCTTATCAATTTCCAATTGAGGCACTTTCAGAAGGTATACATCATTTAGCAATCGAAGTCACAAATACATTAGATAAGGAAATTCATGATATGTTTTCACTAACAGAAACACAAGAGCCAAGTGGTATTATAGGTACTGTAGAGATAAGAAAATAAAGATGATTATTTTATCATCTTTATTTTCATTATCTGCCTTAAGTTAATTATTTGCTTGTATTTAATAACTTTTCTAATAATGCTACAGACTTTTTTCTATCTAATTGTTTTGCCCTATCCAAGGCAGTTTGATTCTTTTTGTTTTTTAAATTAAGATTGATTCCTTCATCAGCAAGATATTGAATACCTATTGTGTTATCACATTCTACAAATAGATGTAATGGTGGATATTCAGAATTTTCACATACCATATCACAACCAAGATTTTTTATGTAATTAAATATACTGATATCTTTATTCCTTCTTGCTATAGGAAAACCTTTTCTTTTAACTTCGCTAACAAATTGATGATAATGATGCTCATAGATATGATGTACTATATCTGGCGAAGTATCGAATGCTATTTCTAAAGGAGTCGATATTAAAGATTTTTTATTAAGATCTGCTCCTTTTTCACATATTGCTTTAAAAGCAATCAGATTATCGTTTTCTGCACATAAGCCAAGGGGTGTTCCATGACATTCATATTTCATATTTAGTTGCTTGTTAGAGGCTTTGTCTAATAATTTTAAAATTTTACTGGTGTCATTTAAATAACAAGCATATACCAATGATTGCTTTAAAATATCTCTTTTCTTTTTTTCAATTTCTTTATCATAATACATTAAATTGTATTCCTTTGATATAATAAGCTTACAAGTTTGATGATAATGTAGTGGCAATTTATCCATCTCGATATATTTTGAATCCACCAATATTTGGGTGTGATATTTATAAATATGTAGCCCAGATCTTTTTAATGATGAAAAATAAGGCATAAATGATTCACATAAATCATTAGATAAAGCTTTAGATAAATGAAACGTTTTATAATTTATTTCAAATAAAACAGGGATAGTACTATCAAAAGCCAAGATTATTAAGATATATTCTTTTATATTTTCAGGCAATGCTAGAACAAAATCATCTTCCCAATGATTTTTTGAAATTGTTTCCTTTTTCTGATTTTTTAACATTGTGAATAAACGCATGAATATCATCTCTTTCTTTTATTAAATTTACTATATGATAATTTTCTGACTATTGTCAATATACTAAACCTTTATTACTTATCTGAATTTTGTGTAAACAATGTATTTTTTTTAAAATGCATTTTAAACTTTTACTATTTTAGAGTACTTTTTAAATTACACTTTAAACTTTTACTATTTTAGAGCACTTTTTAAATTACATTTTAAACTTTTGTAATTTTTATAGATATTATAAACGCAAATTAGGATAAACAAATTAACAAGTACCGTTATTCATTTGATGGTACTTTTCTTTTATACTGAATGTAGGATTGAGGTGAAGAATATGCAATATTATTTGGGCATTGATATAGGCGCAAGTAGTGGCAGACATATGCTTGGACATATGGAAAACAACAAGATTGTGTTAGAAGAAATCTATCGGTTTGAAAATAAAATATGTAGGATACATGAAAAGGATTGCTGGGACATTGATTATTTATTCAATGAAGTAGTAAAAGGAATCAAAGAATGTGTGAGAATAGGAAAGGTACCAGTTTCTTTGTCTATTGATACCTGGGCATGTGATTTTGTATTGGTAGATGATAAAGGCAATCGTTTGTGTGATTGTGTCAGTTATCGTGATGATTGGGTAGAAGGTATGATGGAAGAAGCTTTCACAAAAATGGATAAAAGAACTCTTTATGAAAAAACAGGCATCCAATTTCAGAAATTCAATACATTATATCAATTAATGGCATTACAGAAAGAAAATCCAAATATCTTAAAAAAAGCGAAACACTTTTTGATGGTACCTGATTATTTGGTTTATCGTTTAACAAGCGTATTTACCAATGAATATACCAATGCATCGACAACACAAATGGTTAATGTACATACACAGACATGGGATAAGGAAATATTACATACATTTCATTTACCAAGTGATATCTTCCATGAGTTTATGAAACCTGGACAGGTTATTGGTGGATTATGTGAAGATATACAAAAAGAAGTTGGTTGTAATATGAATGTGATTGCCTGTGCAACACATGATACTGCAAGTGCATATAGTGTGGTAAAAAGGCGTAATGAGGCGATTTTATCAAGTGGAACATGGAGCCTTCTTGGAACTATTTTAGATAAACCAATGACTTGTGTACAAGCAATGGAACTTAATTTCACCAATGAAGGTGCATATGATGGATGCTATCGTTTTTTGAAAAATATTATGGGATTATGGATGATTCAGGAAGTACGCCATTGTCTAAATGATGAATATACATTTCAGGAATTGGTTGATTTGGCAAAAGCCAGTGATTGTGAACCATCTATTATTAACGTGAATGATACTTGTTTTCTGCATCCTGAAAATATGATAAAGGCAATACAAAACTATTGTGAGAAGCATCATGAGAATATTCCAAAAACGCCTGGTGAAATCGCGAAGTGTGTGTATCATTCTTTAGCTGTTTCCTATCGTGAGGCATTAGAAGAACTATCTTCTTTATGTGGAAAAAAGTTTGATACAATTCATATTGTTGGTGGCGGATGTAAGAATACCTTGTTAAATGAATTGATTGAAGAATATACAAAAACAACCGTAATCACAGGCCCGGATGAGGCAAGTGTATTAGGAAATATCATGATACAAATGGGAGGAAAATAAAATGAATGAAGCTTATGAAAGAGCAAAACAAACATATGCATCTTATGGTGTAGATGTAGAAAAAGCATTAAAAATATTAGAAAATATAAAAATTAGTATGCATTGTTGGCAAGGAGATGATGTACATGGATTCGATCAGAGTGGACCACTTAGTGGAGGGATTGCGACAACTGGTAATTATCCTGGAAGAGCAACTACTTCTGAAGAATTAATGCAGGATATGGAGATGGCATTATCTTTGATACCAGGCAAACACAAAATTAATTTACACGCCAGTTATGCGATTTTTGAAGATGGAGAGATAGTGGATCGGGATGCAATCAAACCAAAACATTTCCAAAAGTGGGTGGATTTTGCGAAGAAACATCAATTAGGTATTGATTTTAATCCAACCTTGTTTTCTCATCCAAAAGCAGAAAAAGCCACATTGTCATCTATAGATGAAGATATTAGAAAATTCTGGATACAGCACTGTCAGGTATGTATTCGTATATCTGAGTATTTTGCACAAGAAACAGGACAGCCATGTGTGATGAATATCTGGATTCCGGATGGTTTAAAAGATATACCTGCAGATCGTTTAGGACCAAGAAAACGTTTTAAAGATTCCCTAGATGAAATACTTTCCATCCCTTATGATCATGAACTTGTGTATGTAACACTTGAATCAAAAGTATTTGGCATAGGCATGGAATCCTATACAGTGGGATCATCAGAATTCTGTATCAATTATGTAAATGAAAAACATTTAACACCACTCATGGATAATGGACATTATCATCCTATGGAATATGTTTCTGATAAAATAAGTGCAATGCTGCTTTTCCATGAACATCTTGCTTTGCATGTGACACGCCCTGTGCGCTGGGATAGTGATCATGTTGTTTTATTAGATGATGAAACAAAAGAAATTGCTAAAGAAATTATAAGAAATGGAGCACTAGATCGTGTATTTATTGCTTTAGATTATTTTGACGCTAGCATTAATCGTATAGCAGCGTGGGTAATTGGTATGCAAAATATGCAGAAAGCATTGCTTCAGGCTTTACTGATGCCACATGATTTGATGAAGAAAATGCAGGATAAAGAAGATTTTACTGGATTGATGGTATTACAGGAACAAATGAAGAGCATGCCATTCTATGATATTTGGCAGCAGTTTTTAAATACATATGATATGGATGAATGCTGGTATGAAGAAGTACAGGCTTATGAAAAAAACGTATTAAGAAAGCGAGGAGTATAACATGAATGTAATGGATACAGATTTTTTTAAGAAATATATAGATATGGCAGATGATGGAGATCGAATGGGATGGCATGAAAGAAATGGTGGGAATTTTACTTATTGGATCAAGCAAGAAGAAATAGAAAGTATCAGGGATGAATTATCAAAAGAAGGAAAATGGATGCCAATTGGTACTTGTGTAAAAGATTTAGCAAAGGAATATTTTTTGATTTCGGGTACAGGCAAATATTTTCACAATATGAAAAAAGATCCCATGCATACGGTAGGAATTATTGAGATTGATGAAACAGGAGAACAGTATCGTATTTGTTGGGGATTATTAGATGGTGGAAAACCAACCAGTGAGATGCCAACGCATTTAATGAATCTGGAAGTAAGAAAAAACATGACAAACAGTGAAGAACGTGTAATCTATCATGCACATTGCCCGAATTTGATTGCGCTAACGTTTTTATTGCCTTTAAAGGATGAGGTATTCACAAGAGAATTATGGGAAATGATGACAGAATGCCCTGTGATTTTTCCAGAAGGTGTTGGCGTTGTGAAATGGATGGTACCAGGTGGAAAAGATATTGCAGTTGCGACAAGTAAAAAAATGGAAAACTATCGTGCAGTGATCTGGGCACATCATGGGTTGTTTTGTAGTGGAATAGATTTTGACAGTACCTTTGGATTAATGCATACAATTGAAAAAAGCGCAGAGATTTATATCAAAGTACATAGCGTACAAACAAAAAAAGCACAAAGCATTACACCAGATGATTTTCGTCAATTGGCAAAAGAATTTCATGTGACATTAAATGAACGTTTCCTTTATGAAAAATAGCTTGTATGAAAGTTTCATCCTTTTGTAAAAACAAAAATGATTTGTTATGTTACAATAAAAAGGTAGAGGAAAAAGGAGGTATTTTATGCCATTTAGAAAAGATTTTTTATGGGGTGGGGCAACTGCAGCCAACCAATGTGAAGGTGCATATCAAGAAGGAGGTAGAGGCCTTGCAAATGTGGATGTTGTGCCACATGGAAAGGATCGTTTTCCAGTAAGTATGGGAAAACTAAAAATGACAGAATTAGACAATGAACACTACTATCCTGCATTAGAAGCTATTGATTTTTATCATCATTATAAAGAAGATATCGCATTGTTTGGAGAAATGGGATTTAAGACATATCGTATGTCTATCGCATGGAGTAGAATCTTCCCTAATGGAGATGAAGAAGAACCAAATGAAGAAGGCTTAAAATTCTATGAAGATGTATTTAAAGAATGTCATAAATATGGTATTGAACCACTTGTAACGATTACACATTTTGATTGTCCAATGCATTTGATTACAGAATATGGTGGATGGAAAAATCGTAAACTAATTGATTTTTATAAACGTTTAGTAACGGTATTATTCACAAGATATAAAGGTCTGGTAAAATACTGGCTGACATTTAATGAAATCAATATGATTCTGCATTTGCCATTTATGGGTGCCGGCTTGATTATTGAAGAAGGCGAAAATGAAGAAGCTGTAAAATATACAGCAGCACATCATGAATTAGTCGCAAGTGCCTGGGCTACAAAAATTGCACATGAAATTGATCCAGAAAACATGGTAGGATGCATGCTTGCGGCAGGTAATACATATGCAAACACCTGTGCACCAGAAGATGTATGGAAATCTATGGAAAAAGATCGTGAAAACTATTTCTTTATTGATGTACAATCACGTGGTGCTTATCCAGCATATGCAATAAAAGAATTAGAGCGTAAAGGCATTGAAATTCCTTTTGCGGAAGATGACAAAGAAATGTTGAAAAACTACACTGTAGACTTTATCTCATTCTCTTATTATTCATCAAGACTTACCAGTGCTGATCCAGAAGTAAATAAAGAAACTGCCGGCAATGTATTTGCAACATTAAAAAACCCATACTTGAAAGCTAGTGAATGGGGATGGCAGATTGATCCATTAGGACTTCGTATTACAATGAATGCTTTATATGATCGTTACCAAAAACCATTGTTTATCGTTGAAAACGGCCTTGGCGCAAAAGATGAATTAGTAAATGGTTTTGTAGAAGATGATTATCGTATAGATTATCTTCGTGAACATATTAAAGCAATGAAAGATGCTGTAGAAATCGATGGTGTAGATTTATTAGGTTATACTTCATGGGGATGCATTGATTTAGTAAGTGCTTCTACTGGGGAAATGAGTAAACGTTATGGCTTTATCTATGTGGATAAAGACGATGCTGGACACGGTAATTTAAAACGTTATAAGAAAAAATCTTTTGACTGGTATAAGAAAGTTATCGCCAGCAATGGTGAAGATTTAGATTAGTATAAAAATGACTGGTAACTAGGGAATTGCCCTAAATATACCAGTCTTTTTTCAATTATTATGATGTTATTCATATGAAAATCCTAAAAATGTGTAAATAATAAAAAACGCTATATGTAGTTTTAAAATACCTGTGAATATATTTTTTAATATCTTTATTGTATTTTCACGATGCGATGTTATACTTTGTTTGAAGAGGTATCAGAAAATGAAACATAAAGGCAGAATTATCAAAATCATAATAAGTGTTTTCACAGGTATCTGTGTTTTATTGATTGTCGCGATTGCAGGTATAGCCATTTACATCTCCTCCTCAATAAATCATTATTATCACGATGCAGGACAAGTTGCTTGTTCGATGGTATCCGATACATATGGTATACATGTAAAGGATCATATGACATGTACACGTGAAGATGACAATGATGGAAATTTATATGCAATTAGAGTTATGGATGAAAATATGAATTATTTATATTTCACAAAAAACACGTCATATGAAAATATTCTGACCAGTAAACATCATAAGAAAGATTGTATCAAAACGGAAACCATTCCATATCATCAACATGATCTGAAGATTCAATATTTTGCTTATGATGGTACGAAATCAGCGGATAATGGGGAAACCTTAGCACTTTTATCTATTTATGCTGTATTTGATTATCTTATCGATGATGTTCATGTTTACTCAAGCTACATAGGGGTTTCCACAGATTTTCCTGGTAAAGTGGAAGATATGAAAGAAGGCTCCTACGAGCATACATTACAAAAACAAATTACTGATATTTTAGATAATGTCATGGATTAGCTATGATATACAAAAGACGAGATTTGATTTTCTCGTCTTTTTATCATTATGCGGTCTTTGTTGCGTTTGTTTTCTTTTTAGATATCATTGCATAACACCATAAACCAATGACACTAATGACAAGAGTGAAGATGAATGAAGCAATGGCAACCCAATAATTTTCTTCACCTAAGGCATGTCCACTAAATGTAGATGTAATCACACTGGGAATACGTGCAATAGTAGAAATCAGTATAAATGTGGTTAGCTTCATATTCGTTAAGCCTATCGCATATGTCATAACATCTTTTGGACTACCGGGAATAAAGAACGCAATGAAGGTCCAGAAGTTAAGTTTTTTTTCATCTTTTAATAACCATAATTCATCCAGTTTATCTTTTGAAAAGAACACATAGATTAACTTGGTACCCCATTTTTTCACAAGCACCATGACCAGGGCAGACGCTAATGCAGAACCAATTAAACATAATAGGGTTCCCTGCCAGAAACCAAAAGCATAGCCAGCTGCGATTTCAAATGGTTCTCCAGGTATAAAAGCCACAACGATTTGAAGAAAGATAATGGCAATCATATATAGAAAGGAAAAGATGCCCTGATCATTTAGCCATGCACGGAATTGTTGAGGATTGTTACAGAATTTCACAAGTGGCATTCCAATCTTTAATGTCAATAAGGCAAATACCAGTAATACCCCACCTAAAATCAGTATCGTTTTCCATTGTTGTTTATTTAATTTTTTCATGTTTATCACTTCCTGTCTATATCATATCCAAAAAATCAAAAAGAATCCTTGTGATTTCCTAACGATTGCGTGACAGTTTTGTAAGAAGCACTTTATAAAATATTTAGAAAATTATAAGTATTTTGAAAAATTGTGATACAATATAGCTTAACAAAAGGGGAGATAATATATGATTACGTTTTATATCGTTCGTCATGGCGAAACTTTATTTAACCAAAAACATTTGATGCAAGGGTGGTGTGATTCTCCATTAACCAATCAAGCAATAGAAAACGCAAGAGCATTAGGGAAAAGACTTCAGAATATTAAATTTGAAGGTGTATATACTTCCAGCAGTGAACGTGCATGGCGCAGTGCAAAATATATAATGGAGGATCGTCATCCTAATGATGTGCAGCTGTGTGATGAATTAAAAGAAATCAATTTTGGTATAATGGAAGGCGAAAATGAATTCGTTGGAAGAATTGCCAAACAACAACATCATCGAGAGTATGGCTGGGTAGATGAAGGCGGTGAAAATATGGATATGATAAGAGCAAGAGTTTATCGTATCTTGAAGGAAATCGCAGAAAAACATCAAAATGGCAATGTCTTAATTGTGACACATGGTGTGGTCATGATGTCGTTATTAGATGATTTAAAGTCTGGCTATATGGAAGCACAGGGACCAGGTTTTCATATCAATAATTTAGCTATAATGAAAATCAGTTATGAAGCAGAACAATTTAAAATCATAAAGGTGAATGGGTGATCAATATGAAAAAGTTTATACAAATATGTAGTTGTATCTGTCTGGTTGCGATGATGTTATGTTCTTTTGTCATGCCTGTCAAAGCATCAGCGGGATATGAATATGAATCTTTAGATGTACATGTAGAAGTAAATGATCGTCGAGAATATAAAGTGAGTGAGAAGATGGTCATTCATTTTATGAGCCCAATGCATGGAATTATTCGTGATATTCCTATGAACAATGGATATGAAGCATGGAATGTAAAAGATATATCCGTTACAGGGATGCCATTTACGAAGGAAATCACTGCGGATGGTTTTGCGATAAAAATTGGGGATCCAGATAATGAAATTCAGGGAACAAAAGAAATTACACTTACCTATACACTTGCACATTATCAGGATGATGATCCCAAGGAAGATTTCATACATATCAATTTGTTGGGAACCGATTATGATGCAGATGTTAAAGCATTTCATGGAGATATTGAATTCCCAAATAAAGAAAAGCTGAAAGATATTCAGGTAACATCAGGGGAAAATGGCAGTACGGATAATGAATATACCACATTTACTCAGCAGGGAAATCACCTGATTGTGGATAGTCAGCGATATGTTGGAAGTGGCATCGGCATTAGCGCAAAACTTCATTTTGAAAATGGAATCTTTCCAAATGCTCCACAATATGAGTATTCTTATGTGATACGTGATCAATCAAAACATATTACCATAGATGAAAAACAGAATATACAGGTGGAGGAACAATTAACATATGACACATCAAAATCCCTTGCAAATATACAGATACCGTTTATTTGTGATGACTGGGAGGTGGCAGACTATGATGTCACAGATGTAAAAATAGAAACAGATGGGGATTATGATTATACAGATAGTGGTGCATGGATCAGAACACAGAAAAGTAGTGGCACGGTGAAGCTATCTTATCGTATTCATCCACATCGTGTATATAAAAATGAGCTATATCTGAAGCTGAACAATGAGGAACAGGATACATATATTGAGCATTCTAAAATTGCGATTACAACACCGGATACACCGAATGCAACCATCCTATTAAAACGAGATGGTTCTGATTTGGATACTTCATTTATCAAAACAAGTGTAAACGATCATACAATGGATGTAGAAACAACAGATGTAATCAAACATGGGGCAAGTTATGGTATTATGTTGAAAATAAACGATGGCGTATATCAGCGTACATCTTCTATGATGCGTATTCTCATGCTTGGATTATCCGCAGGTTTATTGATTTTATATTTATTCCTCCGTTTTGTGAAATATCGTAAAGAAACACCAATCGCTCCTGTAAATTTCTATCCACCAAAGGGTATGAACAGTGCGGAAGCTGGTTATGTCATTGATGAGAAATTAACCTATAATGATGTCGCATCGTTAATATTTTATTGGGCAGATAAAGGGTATTTAAGCATCCATTATAGTGAACATGGCTATTTGTTTGAAAGAAACGCTGCCCCATCCACAAGTGCGCCATTTTATGAAGCAAAATTATTTGAGAAAATGTTCTCTTATGGAAAAGGCGGACTTGTAGGAAAGAGTGATCTGAAATATCGTTTTTATCGTGATGTGGAACAAGCAAGCAGGGAACTTATGGATATCTATGATGGAAAGAAAGGATTGGATGATCCAAAAGCATATGCTGTTCGTTCTTTATGTATTACCACAAGCATTTTTCCATTAAGTTTATATCTTTATGATTGTGTTAAGCAGATAAGTGAAAATCATACATTGGCAATGGGTATTCTTGCGATCAGTGTGATTCCATGGATTTTGTCGTTATTGATGGTGTTGATTAGTAAAAAACCGCATAAGCCATATAAAATAGATGTTCCTGTAATGACATATTGGCTAGAATTGTTTATTTATGTGATTGGTGGTATTTTCTTTGTGATCGTTTATGATTTTGACATGATGATGCTGGCAGCGCCTATTTTATCTATTGTTTTATTCATGATTGCGAAAGGTATTCGTAAAAACAGCGATTATCGTTCAGAAATGTTATCTTCACTTCTTGGTTTCCAGGAATTCTTAAAGACCACAGAAAAAGACCGATTGGAAATGTTATTGGAAGAAGATTCAGAATATTACTATCATATTCTTCCATACGCACAGGTATTGCATGTCAGTGATATGTGGATTCATAAGTTTGAAAATATCGTTGTGCCATCACCAACATGGTATGATGGGGATGAACGATATGAGCATCGTATGATGTATGATATCATGAAAGATATACAATCCGATATGAAAGATGCATGTGCAAGCCCTGAAAATAATCATACTTCTTCTACATCTTCTTCATCAGGTGGTTCTGGTACCGGAAGTGGAAGCGGTGGTGGAGGAAGCCATGGCTGGTAAGAAATTATATCGTATTATCATTTGTTTTCTATTATGTCTTTTCTCTATTGAATTTCCAATCATAGAAGCAAACGAAGAAGCTGGATATGTATATGATGAATTAAATGTTATCGTTACGATTAATGAAGAAAAAGAATATCATGTAGAAGAACATATGGTGATTGATTTTCAAAAAGAAATGCATGGAATCATTCGTGATATACCGAAAGAAAGTCAAGTAGAAGATGTTAGAATCAAAGATGTAAAAGTGGAAGGAATGCCTTATCATATACAGCAAAGCTCAGATCTTATGCAGGTAACGATTGGGGATCGTGAACAACTGGTAAAGGGGAAAAAAGAAATTGTATTAAGTTATACATTAACACATTATCAGGATGATGATCCTCTATATGATGATGCATATATAAATGTATTGGGAGATAATTATGATACAGAAGTGAAGAAATTTCATGCCCAGATCAGTTTCCCTAAAAAAGAACAGCTAGAGGAGTTCCACGTTACATCTGGAAAGCGTGGCTCTACAAGTAATCCTTACACCACAGCAACGACATCAGGTAATCAATTAATCATTGATGCATCACAAAAGCTGGATGATCATATGGGTATTACTGCCCATTTAAGATTTCAGGAAGCTACATTTTCTAAAGCCCCTGTTTATCCATATCCTTTCACCATTCAACAAATGAAAACAGAAGTGAAAGTAGATGAAGCACAGGATTTTAATGTAACACAGACATTTACTTATGAAAGCATTATTGATCATCAAACATATCGTATGCCACTTATTCATCAGAAATGGAAAAACAATACGTATAGTATAAAAGATTTAAGTGTCGAGGGTGGAAAGTATAGTGACTTTATAAATCAGATAGACCTTTATTTAGAAAAGGGAACACATACCATTACGATACGTTATCAAGTACATCCTTACCATTTGATGAAAAATGCGCAAACACTCACCATGAACGATCAGGATATGCATACTCGTATTGATGAATATATATGTATATTGGATATGCCATATATTCCAGATATTTCTATGCGCATCCAGCATAATGGGTCAGGAAATAAGGCTGATATGATTCAAAAAGAAGAAAAAGATGGTACCTTAATTCTAACAACAACCCAACCACTCAAAAACAACGATTTATATACAGTGCTGGTACCTATGAATACAACATATTTTCACAGAGATACCTTTACTTCTAATATGGGATTATATCTTACAATTCCATTATTGATAGGTATGATTATCTTACGTTTTATATGTAAAACAAGAAACCTGATTACCCCGATAAACTTTCATCCCCCTGTTGGTTTAAACAGTGCCCAGGCAGGATATGTAATTGATATGAAGCTCTCAGAAAAAGATATTACCTCTCTTATATTTTATTGGGCAGATCGAGGATATATAAAAATCTATCAAACGAAGAATTCCTATGCATTTGAAAAAGTAAAAGATATAGATGCACGGGCCTTGCCTTATGAACAGAAACTGTTTCAGCGTATGTTCTCACATGGACATGATGGATATGTGAAAAAAGAAGATCTGACTTATCATTTCTATGATGATATCATGAACGCAAATGATGAAATTATAAAGTATTATCAGGGGAAATATGCCTTGCGTGATCCTAAAATAGAGGTAGTAAGAAAACTGTGTATTTGTTTATCCTTTGTGCCGCTTATCATCTATTTGTTTTTTAAGATCTATGATGTATATGGAGATATTTCAAAGGTTATACAGACATTAATACCATTTATGGTAATACTTCCTTTATTATTGAGCTTTTATCTATTAAGTCGAAGGGCAAAGAAAAATCATAAACCATTACATAGAAGATTCTTTTTCGCATTATTTATCTTTATGATTGTATTATTGATATGGAGTCTTGCTGTGGAAATAAATATGATGCTTTTGATTATGTGTCTTGCGACCCTGATCTTATGGTTTATCGCAAATGGTATCCATAAGGATAGTACGTATCGTAAACAGCTGTTATCTTCTTTGCTGGGATTTAAAGAGTTCATAGAAACAGCGCAAAAAGATCAATTGGAAATGATGCTGCAGGAAGATCCTGCATATTATTACCACGTATTGCCTTATGCACAGGTATTACACGTGAGTGATATCTGGATGGATAAGTTTAAAGATCTTACCTTGCCAAAGCCTGATTGGTATGAAGGTACACAGGCATTCCATTATATGGCGATAGCACATATTGTACAAAATATGGAGTATGATATGAAAAAGACAATGCATTCCTCATCCACAGGAGTTACTTCTGGTTCATCTGGATTTCATGGTGGTTCTGTTGGTGGAGGAAGCGGCGGTGGTGGAAGCCATGGCTGGTAATTTTAAAAGGAGAATATTATGAATTTTGATCAACAAATATATAAAGCGATGATCCTTATGGATAAAGGAAGAGAAAATGATGCAATCACCTGTTTAAAAAACTGTATCGAGCAGGCTGGTGAAAATATGCTTGCCTGTGCAAGAGCACATGGTATTTTAGGGGAAGTATATTGTGAACTAGAAGATTATGCATCAGCAAAAGAACATTTTGAATATTTGGTAGAACATCAAAACACATTGGAAACATTGTATGATGATGCTTTATCTGAAGAAATAGAAAACGCAAAAAAGAATTTACAAAATATGAATTCCTAAGAAAAAAATACTGTATACGTTGATATGTATACAGTATTTTTTATGATACAGGGTGTTTAGAATATATAAAATCATGAACGTCATCACGTTTAATATGAAGACATAAAGATATTTCATCAAATAATAAATTTTCTCCTCGATCAAAGAAGAACTTATCACGTTCGGAAATGTTTTTCTTATTTATTTCTTTCTGTTTTTTCATTTCGTATATCGTTTTGGACATTGTGGCCCATTGTCTGATATCTCCACTATTTAACATCTTTTCAAAACGATCTTCACGAACATGTCGATCATCACTCCAGACCGTTTCTAATGTGGGCATATCTTCGATTAACTGCAGAATGTCTTCTTTACTCATCATCAATCGAAGGTTTGGATTTGTGACAGGGGTTGTAATACTTGTTTCTACATCGTTATTGATACTGTGCAATACATACCAGCTTTCTACTTCTCTTTTTCGATTGCGTTTGTTTATAATCTCTTTTACTTGGAAAATGCCTTTGTTTGTATAAGATATTTCATCGCCAATTTGAAACATACATCCACCTCCTGCTTTATTTTTTAAATGAAGCCCTGTCTTCATTGTAACATTTTTATATGTTTTTTGTAAGAGGAAGTTTTTTTGATTGGATATATGCGCATTGTATTTACTAACGTGCAAGCTTTAATAATGAAATCGTCAAGGTACCTTCCGTACTATTCACATTACTGTTGTAAGTGAGCGTAAAATTTGATGGTTGTGAAACAAAAGCAATTAATGAAGCAGAGCCGATTGCAGTTTGTGCGTTGTCTGTTGTCTTAAAATAAAACCCAGTTTCAATATGGGATTGACCGTTATAAGAAGGTGTGATCTGCATAAATCCCGGGGTCGCAAGAATCGCAGACACATGATAATTGATCAGATAATATCCAGGCTGTAATACAAGTGTTGTATCGGAAGTCTGTGTGATATTGTCTGTGATATCAGTTACTAATGGTCGCATGGGAATCAAAGCACCATCGGTATATAAATCCTGAATATCAAAATATGAAGCAAAGCTTTGTTGGGGAAGGGCACCTGTCGCACCCGTTACACCTGTATTTCCAGTAGGACCTGTATTTCCTGTTGGCCCTGTATTTCCCATTGGACCAGTAGGGCCAGTATTTCCATCTCTTCCAGTAGCACCAGTGACTCCGGTTGCACCAGTGATTCCATCTCTTCCAGTAGCACCTGTCGCACCAGTATTACCTGTAGCACCTCGTTGCCCATCAGCACCAGTAGCCCCTGTATTTCCAGTAGGACCAGTATTGCCCATTGGACCAGTTGGCCCGGTTGGACCTGTGATACAACATGGGGTACAGCACCAGCAGTCACGATAACATGTTGTCATTCTATCATCTCCATTGTAAGATATGAAAGAAAAACAACCAGCGTATAGTGTGAAAAACTATATTTGTTCAAAGGCCTGATGCAGATCTTCGATAATATCATCAATGTGTTCTGTACCAATGGATAAACGAATGGTTGTTGGCGTTATTCCTGCTTTCTTTAAGTCTTCTTTACTCATCTGGGAATGCGTGGTAGAGGCAGGATGAACCACAAGCGATTTCACATCTGCGACATTGGCTAACAGGGAAAACAGCTTCAATGATTCACTGAATTTTTTTGCCTGTTCCTCAGTACCGTTAATTTCAAAAGTAAAAATAGATGCGCCACCCTGTGGATAATACCGCTCATATAATGCTTTTTGATATCCTGTAGATTGGGAAGGATGATGTATTTTTTTAACCATTGGATGTTGAGAAAGATAGTTTACCACCTTGCATGCATTTTCCACATGACGTTCCACTCTTAATGACAATGTTTCTAATCCTTGCAACAATAAAAAGGAATGAAAAGGTGATATACAAGCACCCTGATCACGCATTAAGGTTGTACGGATTTTCATAATATAAGCAATATCTCCACAAGCTTCATGAAAGATCACACCATGATAAGATGGATTTGGTTGTGTAATACCAGGAAATTTATCATTTTGACTCCAGTCAAAGTGACCACCATCAATGATGACACCACCCATGACTGTGCCATGACCGCCAATAAATTTAGTGGCAGAATGTACAACAATGTCTGCGCCATGTTTTAATGGCTGAAAAAGATATGGAGTCGCAAAAGTGTTGTCCACAATTACGGGAATACCATGTGTATGTGCAATCTCACTTACGGCTTCTAAATCAATGATATCAGAATTTGGATTTCCAAGGGATTCCAAAAAGATTGCTTTTGTGTTTTCTTGAATTGCCTTTTCAAAGTTATCCGGCTGTTGACCATCCACAAAAGTTGTGGTGATACCACCTTCGGTTAAGGTGTTGGCAAACAGGTTGAAGGTACCACCATATACCGTATTACTGGAAACGATATGATCACCTGCTTTTGCGATGTTTCTTATCGCAAGATCAATTGCCGCAGAACCAGAAGCCGTTGCCAAGGCTGCTTTTCCACCTTCTAACGCTGCCATTCTTTCCTCAAAGACACTGGAAGTTGGATTCATTAAACGGGTATAAATATTTCCCTCCTCCTTCAGATTAAATCTTGCGGCTGCCTGATGAGAATCTTTAAAAACATAAGAGGTTGTGGCGTAGATAGGTACCGCTCTGGCATCGGTATAAGGATCAGGATGTTCTTGTCCTGCGTGAATCTGTATAGTTTCAAATCGATAGGTATTTTTCATATATAAGCCCCTCACTTTCTATTTATCCTACTATTTCTATAGGTTATTGGAATTATATTCCTATCAACCCACCAAGTCAATAGGCAATTAAAGAAAAAATAAAGATTCCTATATATTTCATAGGAATCTCATAGCTTTTCACAAGGATAATCATCCATGGTATCTGACAATGCATCAATATCATTTCGCTGATCTAACAGACTTTGTAGTGTAATACCATCAAAGTAGGAATTTATCATTTGATAAAGCTCTTCCCACATGGGAAGGGTTTCACAAGACTTTGCACGGGGACAGGTGTTTTCTTTACTTTCCAGACAGGATACAGGAGCAAGACTGCCTTCCACAAGTCTTAAAATCATCCCTGCTGTGTAATGATCCGGTGTCATTGTTAGACGATAACCGCCGCCTTTTCCACGTATTCCCTGTACATATCCCGCATCCACAAGTTTCTTGATAATGCTTTCTAAATACTTCTCAGATAAACATTGATTTTTAGATATTTGTTTCAACGGAACATATACATCAGGGTCTTTCTTTGCCAGCTCCAGCATGATACGTAAAGCATAACGTCCTTTTGTAGAAATTTTCATAACATCACCTAATCTTCATTATACAGGAGAGAATCCTACTTGCAAAGACCATCTTCTTTGAATTCACTTAATGCCCCGCGTTTTCGATGCTTAGAATCATATAAAGCAATATCTGCCTGTTTTAACCATACATCTATCGTATCGTTTTGATTACACCAGGACAGTCCTGCGGAAATACTGATTGCTTTTTTTGTGCCATCAGGAAAGGTAATCAGTTTCATAGATAAATCATGATAGAATTGATGCATAATTTCTCGAATCATTGCCTGATTCTCAAAATGATAAAAGAAGATACAGAATTCATCTCCCGAACGACGTGCAGTTATGCAGTGATCATTCTCTAATGCATTCAATGCCATAGCAATTTTTTGTAAATAAATATCGCCCCAATCATGTCCAAAGGTATCATTGATATTTTTGAAATGATCCAAATCCAGCATAATAAGTGCTTGTTGATGGTGCTTTTGATACGTAATACGTGAAATCATTTCTTTAAAATGATGCATATTATTTAATCCTGTTAGATTATCATGATCACGCTGATATTCGATATTTTTCTTTTCTTTGATTTCTTTTGTCACATCCGTAATAATCCCATAGAAGCTGTCATCATCACTGCTGAAATACAATCTGACCCAAAGCTCTGGAGATTTATGTATACGATAAGCATCATCCAGTTGTTCATGGTTTGTGATTTCTTTCAGCTTTGATAAAAAGAGTGCCTTATCTTTAAAGTATGCTTCAGCTTCTTCATCACTCCACAACATAATATGCTTCAAACGATCGTTCACAAGCACGATGTCGCCTTCTTTTCGCATTTCAAAAACACCGATAGGCATATCAATGATATCAATGATTTTTGATACTTTGACGGTGGTATTCAAAATACTTTGTACCATTTTATTGATATCACTGCTGATCTGTTGAAATTCTGGTGTGGTATCAACGCTGACTACGGTATCCAGTTCACCATTACTGATACGGTGAAGGTTTGAGGATAATTCTTTAATTCCATTAGTAATATTCTTTTTTATCAATAAATTTAATACAAGGATGGTAATGATAGAAACAACAACCATACAAATAACAATGATCCCCATTTGAGAGTTTCTGTCCGCAAATACTTCATGTTGGGGCATCATCGCAAAAATTGCCATATCATCATAAGTGGTACTCATAACATAATGTTTTTCATTATTCCATGTATAGGTACCTCCATCATTGAATTGTTCATGTGCGTCATAAGTAAGCTTCCATGTGGAGGCTTCTTTTTCATCCATTCCAGTATAAGCAATTTTTTCATTATCTTTATTTACGCAAACGATATTCAAATCATGTCCTAATTGTAGATTGTCAAGAACATAAGAGATTTCATTACGCTTTTGTGCTTCCAGCAATGTGGTAGGAGATATCCCAATCTGTATGATTCCTTCTTCATCCTGTCGTCTAACACCGATATATTGAAAGACTTTCTTTTCAGCGCCATTGGGCTGTATCTTTTGGATTAACTCATCTGTTTTATGATCTAATATCTGAAGAAATTCACTTGTTTGCTTGGTACTGCGAAAATCCATCCCGATATATTTTGGAATGCTTCCTGCTATCAGAATTCCGTTTTTATCTATGACATGTAATTCATCCACCTGAAGTAAATCTTTGATTTTTTCTAATTCCGATAAACTGTTAATGACCTCAGGATTTTTTTGAACGATATAGGCAAAAGCATACGCACGGGTAAGATAATCTTTATGTAGATTATTTGTTAAAGTTTCCAGTTCTGATCAGCTTGTGTCAAGTAGACACACAAAATAATTAAAACATTTTTGTCCA
>NZ_QVFI01000021.1:0-69938 GCF_003433845.1 Absiella sp. AM09-50 | reverse complement strand
GGACAAAAATGTTTTAATTATTTTGTGTGTCTACTTGACACAAGCTGATCAATATACTCTGTAACTTTTTTTATGTATCTATAGCTTTAAACTACTTCTTATGTTACGATATAAGTGAAGATAACAGGCATGATATTTCAGCCATAAAAGAGGTGCTTGATATGAAAATCAAAGTAGCATTTGCACGTCTAAAAGCATTCATTTATAAAAACTGTATCGCCATAGCAGAAAATCTTGGCTTCTTGTTTACTTCTTGCAAGTAAATCTATTCATTCAAAAAACAGATGATCTATAAAAATCATCTGTTTTTTTTAACCTTATCTCTTTGAATGAAACAACTCCTGATAATTTCGTTTCATCTGTTCACTTAAATCTTTTTCATCCATACCCAACAATTCACAAACCTTTTCAAAAGTATATTGTACATACATTGGTTCATTCTGTTTCCCACGGTGTGGATGTGGTGTTAAATATGGACAATCTGTTTCCACAAATATTTTGTGTACATCGCATACTGCAGGAACCTCTAATAAACCATTGGCATTTTTGAAAGTAATCGGTCCTGCGAAAGAAATATAGCCGCCCATACGCATAATGATTTTTGCAGTTTCTTTACTACCACTAAAACAATGCATTAAAAATGGTGTTTTCGCATACTCCTGTAAAATTTCAAGTGTATCTTGTGTCGCATCACGCATATGTATAAGAATTGGCTTTTTATATTTATTAGCGAGTTCAATTTGGCGAATAAAACCTTTCTTTTGATCTTCTTTTTTCACTGTATCCCAATGATAATCTAATCCAATTTCACCTAATGCCACAACTTCATCATTTGCGAGCACCTGTTCCAAACGTTCATAATCATGTTCAGTAAAATCATATAAGTCACTTGGATGAAACCCCATTGCGATATCAAAAATATCTTCTCTTTGTTTTAATTCTTTTGCTCGTTCAAAACTTTTCCAATCAATGCAGACAATCAACATTCGTTCCACATGATGATATTTTGCATTCATTAAAACTTCATAAATATGACTATATAATTCATCACAGGTAATATGACAATGTGTATCTATTAATGAATAATTCATAGGATATCCCTTCTTTCTTTTATTTAGAATGTATCTTTTCGCCTTCATTATACCATTGCAAGGATACAACATCAATTTGAATACCAACATTTTAGAAATGTTTAAATAACAGTTATTCTATCACTACTTTGTACATGAAGTTAATGTATAAAAAAGGAATGGAGCCTCACCACCATTCCCATTCTTATATCTTTCGATATTCTCTTAGCGAAACCATAATACTCTTGATTAGAAGTATCAATATTGATATCTAAAATAACTATTTACCCAAACAAAAGTTTGAGAATAACGTATCTAATAAATCTTCTCGATGCACTTCTCCTAATATCTCTTTTAAAGACGTATATGCATCCTGTATATCAATTTCCACCATATCCAATTCCATACCTGCATTTAATGCTTCTATTGCCTGTGCCATACTTTGTTTTGCACGTAACATTAAGGATATCTGGCGCTCATTGGCAAGTGTTGGTACTTCCATCGCAATCTGATGTTTATCAAATAAACGATGAATTTCTTTCACAAGCGGTTCTATATCTTTTTTCTCTGCGCTGATTGCTAAATGATTTTCTACTTGTTTTAAATCTGTCTTATTATAAACGATAATTCTGGTTTTATCTTTTGTCATTGATAAAAGTTCTTGATCCTGTTCATCCAATCCTCTTGATGCATCCAATACAAGAATCACCAGTTGTGCCTGTTCAATTGCCTGAATACTTCGCTTGATACCAATCTTCTCCACAACATCCTCGGTTTCCCTTATACCTGCTGTATCAATCAAATTCAAGGTAAGTCCTTCTAGATGAATATGACCTTCCACAATATCCCGGGTAGTCCCTGCGACATCTGTCACAATCGCCTTATCTTCTTCCAATAAAGCGTTTAACAGACTGCTTTTCCCAACATTAGGTTTTCCAACAATTGCTGTTTTGATACCTTCCTTCATGATCTGCCCACTTTGTGCACGATCAAGTATCTCATCAATTTTTCCCATCCATGCGGCTGCTTTTGGTAAAACAACTTCATTGGTTAACTGCTCTACATCATCATATTCAGGATAATCAATATTTACCTCAATATTCGCAATAATATCTAAGATGTTTTCAATTAATGGATCCAACAGTTTCTTGACACTGCCTTTGATTCCACGTATTGCAAGTCTGCTGTTTTCATTGGTTGTGGCTTGTATCATATCATTCACGGCTTCTGCCTGGGTTAAATCAATTCTGCCATGCAGGAAGGCACGTCTTGTAAATTCCCCTGGTTCAGCAAGGCGGGCCCCCTGCATCAAACATAACTGTAAAATTTTCTTTGTGATAAAACGACCGCCATGACAATTGATCTCTACAATATCCTCCATTGTATACGTCTTTGGCGCTTTGAATACAGAAACTAATACTTCATCAACTGCTTCCTTTGTGAAAGGATCTATGATAAATGCATACGATATTGTATGACTTTCTTTCTTTGTTAAATCAATACTACATAAGATATTTGCGATTCTGATGGCATCATCCCCACTCATACGAATAATGGAAATAGCCCCATCGACTGCCGCTGTAGATATTGCTGCTATGGTATCCTGTAACATATGCTTCACCTCGTTATCAAGTGTTATTGTACCACATTCATAATAAAAAAGGCTATATCAATAGCCTAAACACTCATGATTATTAATTTGCGATGTGGTGATGAAATACCGGAGTTGTCGCATCAATCACTTTAAATTCATATCCTTGTTTCTTTAAATTCTTAATAATCGCTGGTAGTGCCTTTACAGTTGCCTCATTTCCACCGCCATCATGCATCAACATCATAACACTGTCTTTTCCTTCTACTTCTTTTAATGCCGTATGAATCAATGTATCCTTATCCAGAGATGAATTTCCATCACCATTTTCTGCATTCCAATCATAGTATTGATAACCCTTTTCAATCGCTTCTTTTGATAAAGTTGACATGATACCATCGCAATATTTCCTTGATACTGTATTACTTGTGCCACCTGGAAAACGAAGTAGTGGAGAAGTCATCCCCGTTTGCCGTTTAATCATTTCATTGGCTTTATCAATATCCTTAAAATATGCTTCACTACTTGCGTAAATAGTCGCATAATCATGACAATAGGTATGTACACCAATCGCATTGCCTTGTTTAAATTCATCTTTAATCAAAGACTCATATTCTGGAAATTGACCTGTCACAAAGAATGTCGCATGGACATCATAATGTTTTAATATTCTTAATACTGCTTTTGTGTTTTTACTTGGTCCATCATCAAATGTCAGATAAACTACTTTATTAGGTTTTGCGCTAACTGGTTCATCCTTCGTATCCGCAAAATGGTGAAATATCACAGCCATAAACGTCACAAAGATAAGAAAACCCACACATGCGATCAATACTTTTTGAAATGTTTTTTTATTCATCCTTATCACCTGTTCTTAGTATGCACATATGTTTTATTCTTAAACGAAAACGTGTTACAATAATATAAAGGGGTGACATTATGAAAATGAATAATGAAATTATACAAGCGTTTTTAAATGATCATGATATTGAAAACTGTAAAGCATTTCCTTTATTAAATAATTATAAAACGCCAGATAAAAAAAGGAAAGATGTGGTTATGGAGCTGTTATCTCAATTAGAAACAATTGTAGAAGAATTCCCTGTATTTAATCATGAATTATGGAAGGTACTTTTTAAAGAAAATCATCCTTTGCTTGATCAGCTTATCCTTTTGCCAGTCGTTGGTACAAATGGCAATCGTGTTTGTAAAACAGAAAATGAAGTCTATATCTTAATGGACTTAATTCATATCGCAGATTATACACCAATCGTTTCACAAATGGTATATATTATGCAAAATTATCTGACAAAAGAAATCAGTAAATTGTGTATCCATCATGATTACCCTTTAGAAAGTGGTCGTTATTTGGATATTTTGGATTATTTTACATTCTGTCATGGCTTATCTAATTTTCTGGCTTGGAATGAACATGTTAAAGATTATCGTTTTTATACAGAAAAATATGAATCTTATAAAGAAAAAGCATTTGGTTCTCTTGCTGGCGCATGTGATGTTGAAAATAAAGCGATGCAGCATAAGATATTAATAGCTGCCACATCTGGTGATTTATGGAATCAGTTTCCAACGGCTGCCGGAATGTTTTATTTTGATGATATTTATCGGGAATATGGGCAGAAAGGTGTTCAAGTATTATATAAAAAAGGACCTGAAAAGTTTATACAATCGATTTTTCAGAACTAGGAAAGAGGAGAAGTCTTATGGAATTAAAAGAAGCACATGTTTTTTGTTTTAGTCCTGCCAATCACACCATGCAGGTATGCCAGCACATTATCGAAAAGATAGAATATCCTGGTGTCATGCACAATCTAACAGCTCACGGGAGTTATTCTAATGTATCATTATCAAGTGATGATTTAGCAATCTTTGCAGTTCCTTCCTTTGGTGGCAGGGTACCTGCGGTTGCGTTAGAAAAGTTTAAAGAGCTTAATGGCAATCAAACACCTTGTTTATTGGTTGTGACCTTCGGAAACCGGGCACAGGAGGATACTTTGATTGAATTAAAAGATTTTGTAGAGCAGCAAGGATTTATCACAGTTGGTGCTATGGCAGTGGTCTGTGAACATTCTATTATGCATCAGTTTGGCGCTAATCGACCTGATGCAGAAGATTTCAAAAAGATGGATGCCTATCTAGCAAACCTGCAATCATCTTTACAACAGAAAAAAGCATTACAGGTACAAGTACCCGGCAATCATCCATATAAAGAATTTCACGCAATTCCTATGGTACCAAAAGCAAACAGTTCTTGTATCGCATGTGGAAAATGTGCTATTGAATGTCCGGTAGAAGCCATTGATCCAATGAGCCCTTCCACAACAGATAAAAATAAATGTATTAGCTGTATGCGCTGTATTACCATTTGTCCAACACACGCCAGAGCCTTAAATCCTATAATCTTAAAGGGTGCTGTCTTAAAGTTGAAAAAAGCTTGTGAAACAAGAAAAGAGATTGAATTATACTAATCATACGAAAAAAGCAATGCTGCTCAATAAGAGAAACATTGCTTTATTTTTTACATATACCATCGTTTACCCATAGGCTATGGGCATTTCCAGATGTACTACGTTTTCCTATACATGTAAAGTCGAGGTTGAATGATATTTTTGTATAGAAGCAGGGGATATCTTGGCATATATCTTATTTTGAGGAAGAATCGGATAAAGCGCCAATCTGCTTATTAAAACGTCAGTACATCGGATAAGCCTTATGTGGTTCAGCATGTGGATGGTAGTAGATTATCAGAATTCGTGATAGAAGGGGTATTTCACTATATCTTAATCTGAGTATTACTGAAATGATTGCTGTGCGACTATCAGGAATGTGTTCACAATCAAAGTAATATGGGCATCTCAGAGTTTAATCGTGTTAGGATGAATTCTGATAGATCGTATGGGAGCAAGGATCATGCTGAACTCCAGGCTCCCATATTGGTTGGCTTAGTGACAAAAAAACTTGTCCTGTCTGAAAACAGATCAAGGACAAGCTTATACTGCCTGCGGTGCCACCTGACTTGATTTCTAAAAAGAAATCCACTCAATGTTCGTAACGTGAACAAACGTGTCCTATACTCTGGCTACTGCCATTTCTATTCTCCCTTAATGGCCCATGTGCCATACTGCTTACGATAGGTTCTCACCATTCCCTACTCTCTTTGCGCGCTTGTATCACACTTTTTCCATCTCTACGGTTTTTATTCCCCATGTGTAGTATATGATATATGAAAAGAAGTGAAAAGTCAATATACTTTTATCACAATTTACATTTTGGTTACATTATTTTTCATTTTGTTTATCATTTGTGTACAAATGTCATCACATCACAATAACATCAGGTTTTTTAAGAATTTCTTCACTCAAAAGGCTACATACATTATCACATTTATGTTACATTAGAAGTAGGAGCTGATGCTTATGAAAAAGAAGGAACAAGGATTCACTTTGATTGAGATCATCGTTGTTTTATTGATTATTGGCATCCTGCTTGCGATTACGATCCCTTCCATCATGGGATATGTATCCAAAGCAAAGGATGCACAGCTTTTAACAGAAGCACGCAGTGTTTTGCTTGCGGCTAAGACAAAGGGAACTCAGCTTTGTGCAAATAATGAATTATCGTCTTTTGATAAATATATTGATGAAATTATGGAAGAATCACAAGTAGATGGTGAACTGATTTCCCTAGAACTTAATAAGAAAAAGGACAGTAGCGGTGATTTTATCCTTCATATTAATAATCGCTATATCTATTATGATGATGAAAAGCAGTCATTTGAAGTAAAAGATAAATTAGAAAATGCCAAAGTTGCTTATGATCGTATCATAAATACCATGTTAACGAATACAAAGATAAACGAGATAATATCTTCCTATTTCATAGATCATGCTAATGCTAATAGTATTGATTCTGAAGGTAGTAATTATGGACAACCAATCAAAGAAATGCTAAATAGCCTTGGATATGATACCTCTGATATTAGTTTTCGTATATATAATGCTAATAATCTTCGATCCATTACAATTTCTCAAAGAATAACTAAAGAAATGAATGGGCAGTCTATCCAGGTTACACGATATAATTTTGGAAATAATGGATTTGATTCTAATAATTACATTAAACAAACAGGTACTGGAAAAGTTGCTATTAAAGATGGCAATCTAGCATTTATTGATATATCAAGAACAAATGATTGGCAAGATGTTTCAAATTAATCTTATAAAATGAAAAAAAATAAAAAATATCCTGTTTATACATCAAGCAGGATATTTTTACGATAAATTTTAATAAAACATGTCGTTCGCAGCGTTCGTGAACGCGGTCGCGAACGCAAACGCGAACGATAGTTATACATAACTGTAATCTAAAAAAGAAAAGCGATCATGCACTGCATGTCGCCTTATCTTTCATTAATAATCATTTGCACTATGCTCTCCTGAGGCATGTGAGTTCTCTGCTTTGATTTCAAAATGAATCATCAGTGATAACAACGCACGTAACAGGATAATTGCGCCAAGTATGAATATTTCATTCATACTTCTCACAAGAACGGTTTTTAAAATCTCCGCTCCCATTTTAAATTCCAGACCTAATGCCAGAGCATTTGCTAATTCAATTCGTAAAGGGTAATTTTTATTTGTCAGATATGCTTTCATATAGTGATAAAAGGCTTTTAAACAGCCAACACTAATGACAATAATACCCATGATTTCCAAAATGGATACGATTTCGGGCAAAAATAGTTCTATGTAATGTTCCAGCATATATTGTCCTTTCTATTTCTTATTCAGCGTAGCGAGCAACAATGTCACTTACTGCTCTGTTTTCTTCCATTGCCTTGATGACTTCACCAAGTACTGGACCAACAGATAATACCTTCATTTCAGGGTATTGTGCAGCTTTTTCATTGTTTTCAATTGTGTTTGTACAGATGAATCCAGCCAGTTTCGCTGCTTTCAAACGTTCGATTGCAGGACCTGATAATACACCGTGTACGCAGCTAGCGTATACAGCAGTTGCGCCTTTGTCATACAGCATCTTGATACCAGCTGTAAGTGTTCCTGCAGTATCAACGATATCGTCAACCATGATCGCTACTTTGCCATCAACATCCCCAATGATGTTCATTGCTTCTGCTACATTTGGTTTTGGACGACGTTTGTCGATAATAGCCAGAGGTGCATGTAGAATTTCAGCAAGTTTTCTTGCACGTGTTGTTCCACCGTGGTCTGGTGATACAACAACAACATCCTTAAGATTTAAATCTTTGAAATATTTTCCAATGATAGGAATTGCACTGATATCATCTGCAGGAATATCGAAGAATCCCTGAATCTGAGTTGCGTGCAGTTCCATTGTAATTACACGGTTAGCTCCTGCTGTTTCTAACAGGTCAGCAATCAGTTTTGAAGTGATTGGCTGTCTTGCTTTTGCTTTTCTATCCTGTCTTGCATATCCAAAGTATGGCATGACAACAGAGATATGTGCTGCACTAGCACGTTTACATGCATCAATCGCAATCAATACTTCCATAATGTTGCTGCTTACTGGTGCACATGTAGACTGTACGATATATACGTTTTTACCACGTACAGATTCTCCTAATTCTACCATGATTTCTCCATCAGAGAAATGTTTTACATCGCATTGTCCTAAAGGAATACCTAACTGACTTACGATTTCATTTGCTAATCCTACACTTGATGTTAACGCAAAAACTACTGTTTTCTTTTCCATTGTACTAACTCTACCTGTTCCTTTCCTATTTGTTTTTGTACTTCGTTCCATATCCTTTTTTAATGGACTGTCTAGCTCTAGCGATACCCATATCACCATCATCTACTGAATCAGTGATTGTAGATCCCGCTGCCAGTAACACGTTTTCTCCAATTGTCACAGGGGCAATCAGGTTACAGTTACTTCCAATAAATGCACCATCTTTTACTGTTGTACGATATTTGTTTTTACCATCGTAGTTAACAGTAACCACACCACAGCCGACATTGATCTTTTCTCCAAAGTCACTGTCCCCAATATATGTTAAATGCGCGCATTTACTTCCGTTTCCAAAGTGGGAATTCTTAAATTCCACAAAGTTTCCAATACGGCAGTTTTCACAGATTTCCGTATTGTTTCTTAAATGGGACATAGGCCCAACAGTTGTTCCTTTTCCAACCTTGCTTTCAACAATCTTGCTAGAATCAATAACTACATCATCTGCGATTGTTGCATTGCGAAGGAAAGAATTTGGCAGAATGGTAACGTTTTTACCAATCTTTGTATCTCCTTCAATGAATACATTCGGATAAATCACAGTATCTTGTCCGATTTCTACATCGACATCAATATAAGTGTTTTCTGGATCAATAATGGTTACTCCATTTAACATGTGTTTTTGATTTACATGTAATTTCATCCATTTTTGTGCTTTTGCTAAATCTAAACGATCGTTGACACCCATGGTTTCATCTGGATCCTCCACAATCATAGCATTAACACTTTTTCCCTCGTTATGAAATATCTCAACCAAATCTGTTAGATAATATTCATTCTGAGCATTTTCGTTTTTAATTTTCTTTAAGCCTTCAAATAAATCTTTGTTTTTGAAACAGAATAAACCGGTATTGATTTCTTTAATTTCCAGTTCTTCTGCAGTACAGTCTTTTGCTTCTACGATTTTTTCTACCTGTCCATTAGGATTACGCACGATTCTACCATAACGTTCTCCATCTGGTAATACTGCTGTTAAAACAGTACATGTGTGATCTTTGTTTGCTTCAAATGCAGCCTGAATTGTTTCTGGCTGAATCAATGGTCCATCACCACATAATACGATGGTATCCCCATCATTTCCCTCTAATGCATTTGCCTGCATAACTGCATGTCCAGTCCCAAGTTGTGGTTCCTGTAATGCATATTGTACATCATCTTTTAAATATTCTTTTACACTTTCAGCCCCATGGCCAACAACAACGACGATATTTTCAACGCCTGCTTTTTTCAGACTTGTAATAATATGACCAATCATTGGCTTGTTACTTACTGGATGCATCACCTTGCATAAGTCAGATTTCATTCTTGTGCCTTTGCCGGCAGCTAATACGATTGCTGATTTCATTTCACACGCCTCCATCATTACTATTCTATCAAAAATCGTCCATAAAAAAAAGGCAATATGCCTATTTATTAGCGATTTCTGTCGATACCTGCAAAATTTTTACTATTTTTTTCAGGATTTTCCTTAATCACAATGGACTTATTGCTTTTCTTCTATTTTTTTAATGGAATCATACACTCTACACAATAAGTGGACTCTTCATCATTTATAATGATTTTTCCATTCATTTGCCGTATCATTTTATCCATACTCTTTGTGCCAATACAGGTACTTTCTTCTTTAAACTGATTCATTTTCTTTTGATTTTTTACTTGAATGTGAAGTTTATTTTCTTCGATAAACAATGCTACCTTTACTTGCTCTTTCTGGGCATATTTTATCACATTAGAAAAGATATTATCAAAGATACGATCGATTAATCCCATATCTCCCTGAAGAATACCATCCTCCTCACAATATGTTTCTTCTACCTGAAAATCAGAACTCATTAATTCCAAACAACAATTAGACAAGGTTTCTTTGATTTGCTGGGTGGGGATATCTACTAATAATATATCATCATCTTGTGCATAGACAAAGAAATGTGTAAATAATCGATCAGACATGGTTTTGATTTGTTCCGCTTTTTGTTTACACTTTTCAATATAGGCATCATGATCTGCTTCATTTTTATAGATTTTCATTTCCAGAATATCAAGATATCCCATAAGGGAGGTCAAAGGTGTACGCAAGTCATGGCTCATGGTAGTAATCAACTCTTCATTTGCCTTTCGTGCTTCACTTTCTTTCTCCATATTTTCTTTTAACGCAACCCTTAAATGATCGAGCTGTGTAGCAAGGGAGCCTATTTCATCATTGCCAACGCATTCTATCTGATGTTGAAGATCACCACTTTCAATCAGCTTCATTTCATTTTCCAACCGTAGTACGTACTTCATTTTTTTACGTACAAAATGTATTGTAATACTAAAGAACAATCCCAAAGCTATGGTAGAGGATACGAATAGATATATCATAATAAAGGTCATACCCTGATAGGACTGCACAATCAGGTAACAATCTCCATCATAAAACTTTAATTGAAAATCTTTCTCCTCTGGATAGTATAATTCCACCCAGACAGAACGTGTATTGATAGAAATTCCTTCATCACTTAGGATATGATCTGCGATATATTCTCGATCATTACTATATAACTGCATAGATAACGATGGATATTGTTTCATCAGCTCTAAAATTGCTTTTTTATCTTTTCGCGATATTCTGGTTTCCGTGATTTTCTTCTGCATATCATCTATTTGTTCGGCTGGACTTTTTAAATCCGTATAATTTGCGATATAAAAATCCATGGCCCGATAGCGATTCGCAAACAGGATGTAAAACAACAGCACAGATCCTAAAAAGGACAACACAACAACCATTAGAAACTTATAACTCAGTTTCATCATATGTTTACTCAAAACGGTACCCCTTTCCCCATACTGTTTTGATATATAAAGGACTTTGTGGGTTTATTTTCAGCTTTTTTCTTAAATTTCTAATATGGACCATAATGGTATTGTTTGCGGTATATAAATAGGATTCATCCCATACATTTTCGTATAGCTCCTGATTGGAAAATGTCTTTTTCGGCTGTTTCATCAATAAGACAAGAATGCGATATTCTAAATCTGTCAACATCACTTTTTCATCATCCAGGTATACTTGGTTTTTATCTAATTCTACTTTCAGATTATACATTTCCAATATGTTTTCCTGTTTCTTGACTTCCTTGCCTTTATAGACTGTATACCGGCGCAGAAGTGCTTTTACTCTGCCAAGCAGTTCTCCATAACTAAATGGTTTTGGCAGGTAGTCATCTCCACCGCATAAAAAACCCTGCGTCTTATCTTGTTCCATACTTTTGGCAGTCAGAAATAGAATTGGCGCATTGTTTGTTTCTCTTATCTTTTGACATACCTCGAAGCCATCCATATTGGGCATCATGATATCCAATATAATCAGGTCTTTGTCATTGGCTTTTTTTATTGCCTCAAAACCATCACAGGCTTCTTCGATCATATAGCCTTCATTGCTTAACAGCACATTGACGACTTCGCGGATTTCTGGGTTATCATCTACAATTAATATCTTATAGTTCATGGTGATCCCTCATTTCAACATCATTATAACGCATGTTTTTGTTTTGTGTTTTATTTTTGCTTCACTTTTAAGAATCCTTAAGAAAATAAGGCGAGAATATCGCCTTATCCAATGATCTTCGTCTTATATACAAAGTATCCTTCTTTATCATATTTATGATATGCTTCTTCTATCAAAGCATGATTCTTACTAATCGCAAACACGGTACTGCCACTGCCTGACATCAAGACACCATCAAATCCCATACCTAACAGTTCTTGTTTGATATCTTTGATTAAAGGTACGATTTGAAATGCCGGTTGTTCAAGGGTATTGCCTAAGCTTTCACAAAAGGCTTTATAATCTCCTGTTTCCATAGCGTGTTGGACTTTGCGATAGTCTGGATGTTCACAGGTTTGAAAATCAATCATAGAGAATGCTTTGCCAGTCGGTACTCCCTCCTGTGGTTTTACCAACAGGATTTCAAAGTCTAGTTGACAATTGATCGGTGTTACATCTTCTCCAATCCCTTTCACAACAGCCGGGGTATCATATACACAAAATGGCACATCCGCTCCTACTTGTTTTGACAACATACTTAATTCACTTATAGGAACCTTTAAATCAAGCAATGCATGGATGCCTTTCATTACCGCAGCACCATCTGCACTACCACCAGCCAAGCCTGCCTGCATAGGAATATGTTTTTCCATATGGACATGAAAATGTTCTTTGATGCCATAGGTATCTTTCATTAACTTTACTGCCTTGACAACGGTATTCGATTCATCAATCGCCAAGCCTTCTATATTACAGCTGTAACTGTCCTGTTCACTTAATTCCACTGTTACATCATCATGAAGGGTGAGTGGTACCATAATCATTTCTAATTCATGATAGCCATCATCTCTTTTTCTTACGACATTTAAACTAAGATTTACTTTCGCATGTGCTTCAATTTTCATGGATACATACCTCATATAAATGTTTGAATTCATCAATTGTTAAACTTTCTGCCCGGCGTTTTTCATCAACACCCGCATGTTGCAATACTTCTTTTGCCTTTGTTTTATCACCCAGATATTCGCCAAAGTTATTCAAAATGGTTTTCCTGCGTTGTTTGAAGCAGCCCTTTACAAGTTCAAAGAATGCTTCTTCATTGATAGATGCATCTTTTTCTTTGAAGGTAAACTGCAATACGGCACTGTCTACATTTGGCTTTGGCATAAAGACATTCTTTGGCACCTTCATGACATTTTTCACATGACAGCGATATTGTGTCACAATGCTTAATGCATTATATTCTTTTGTATTCACAGATGCATGGAAACGATCCGCTACTTCCTTCTGCATCATAACGGTGATCGCAGATACAGGCGCATTGGATTCAAATATTTTAAACAGGATTGGTGTTGTGATATAGTATGGCAGATTCGCTGCAATGACTACATCATAGCCCTGTGCAGTATATTGTTCCACATAGGATTTTAAATCAATATTCAAAAAGTCTTCCATGACTAGAGTAAAGTTATCATATTCACTTAAAGTATCCGCAAGAACGGATGGTAATCGCTCATCAATTTCAAAAGAAATGACTTTTTTCGCATATTCACATAAGTATTGTGTCAAAGCACCAATACCAGGACCGATTTCAATGGCAACACAGTGATCAGAAACCATCGCATCTCTGGCGATTTTTTCTACGACTCCTGCATCTACTAAAAAGTTTTGTCCATAGTTTTTCTTTGCGAACATATCATGTTTTGCCAATATTTCCTTTGTTCTAGAAGGTGTCGCAATGGGTTTATTCATGTTTGTTCTCGCTTTCTTCTAACATTTTTTCAATCTGTGCTTTATCCAGCTGTAACATATTCAAACGTTTAAACAGTGTTTTTGCGTTTGGTTTTCCAAGATATAAACGACGTGCGATTTCTTCACGTCTTTGTCCACTGTCACATCTTCCCTGAAAGCCTAAATCGATATAATCCTCATAGGACAATGTTTCTTTTAATCCTTCATCATAGGTCATCAGATTATTTAATGCTTCCAGGATATCTTGTTTATTCGCATGCTCCACACCTACTTTTTTCGGTGTCTTTGCCTTATGTACATCAATAAAGGCATTTTTACAGCCTGGGATACGTTGATTGATTGCCGTTCTGATTTGTTCCCCTGGATGATCTGGATCTGTAAAGATAATTACCCCACGGGTTTTTTGCGCCTGTTCGATTTGTCGAAAGACTTCTTCTCCAAGGCTTGTGCCATGGGTTTCTATGGTATCGCATTCTAGATAGCTCTGTAATACGTTTGTGTCATTTTTTCCTTCACATACAATAATTTCTTTTATTTTCATATTTATACACCACACTCTCCCCTATTTTAGCTTATCTATGGAAAAATTGAAAGAACTATTCGCACATGTTGGAAAAGAAAAATGAAGGAAGTGAAAAAAATGCGCCCTACATAATTACAGCTATCCTAAAAAAGAACCGCACGATATACGGTTCTTTCATTCACTATTCACCTTTGATTTTATGTTTTACATTACGCAGGCTCTGATATAAACGATACATTTTTGGATTCACGATATAATCAAAGTCCCCAATCAACTCCTGGATTTCTCCCTGGAAGCCTTTCTTAAACAGATAGACACCATAATCTTCTGCCTGTGGATCAAAGTTTCCACTCATACCATATAAATTATAACGTTCCATACCATGTTCTATTGCGTAATTCATCATCTTCCAATGCATCGCATAAGGTGAGGCAAAGCGCATGTATTTTTCATATACACCACTCATCAAACACAATACTTCTCTGCCATAGGTAAAGAAAACACCACTGGCCAGTGTCAACACCTGTCCATCGCTTTGGATCAATTCATCCGCTTCTTTCAGTTTTTCGTTTAACTGATCAATTTGTTCCTGTGCAAGCTCCATCTTCTTTTGAATCTTTGGACTCTCTTGTGTTTCCAAACGTTTTGCGCAAGTATCACGCTGTTTGGTATTGGTTTCCAAGTCTTTATATAAATCTTTCTTATAATCCTCTAAATCAAGGGTAGCACATAAAAATTTAATATATCCTTCAGGATGATAGAAATCATATAAACGTTTATGATATTCTTCATCACGTCCCTGAAATCCTCTGCGTTCTCCGGTTTTCTGGATAACTTCTTCATACACAGAAATATGATCACGGTCTAATTCATTGACCTGAATGTTATACTTCAATGCCTTTTTGACAGAACGAAGTGTTTTACGTTCCATCTGTTTTAATACTTCATCAGGTGTTTTGTCCTTCAGATTGATCGTATAGATCCATCTAGGTTCTCTTGATAAATCAATACCACGAGTAAAGCCTTCATGTTGATAACCTAAATCTAATAGCATATCCACAACATCACTGTTGTCAAAGCCACCTTCAACCAATTCCCCTTCTAAATCTCTTTCTTTATAAGGCAAATAAGGATCAATATGAAAGTACATGCATTTACGGGCTTTTAAAAATTCAACCAGATGTTCATGAAAGAACGTGTATAAAGCTTTATTTTTAAAATCAATCAGTGGTCCTCTTAATAATTGAACCATTTCATAACCCATAAACACAGGCAATGCGGATAGCATACTGCCTGCGATGATGTTTCCATCTTCTTTTACCCCTACATAATATGTATGAAAACCACGCTGTTCACGCATCTTTGCCATCTGGGTAGTCTGCCAGAGGTTATTTAATTCATGATGCAGCGCGAATTGTGCAAATTCATTTTCCGTTAATTCAACAAATTCCATATCGTGCGCCTCCTTTTGCTGTTTTATTATAGCACAAATCTATTGGATATCCATGCTTATCGCGTAATCTTCCTGACAACTGTGAAAAACCTGTGCAGAATATGCACAGGTTCTTTAATTAAGCACCAGAACGTACAATTTGTACCTTTGGTGTTGTTTGTAATACATGCTGAACAGCACCTGAAGATTCACTTCCGATATATAAATCTAAGTGTCCTCCATAAATGGCACCGCCACGATCCAATACGATTGCATAGAATGGTTCATCTAAAGATATCCCACTGCCACTCAATCCATGGTTGCTGATTTTCAAAATAGAATACATTGGAATGCCAGGATCTGCGGCTACTACATAATAGTTGCCATATTTGATACCAGGCTGAAAGCTTCCATCTGCCTGTTGTACACCCTGATACATATCCAGAGCGATACCTGTTGCTGTACTGCCTCGTCCATTTGAAAATGAACAGCCGTAACAGTCTACTCCATAAGTTGTAAGTTTCCCTACGAAGGTAGAAGCTTCTTCTTCCTCTTTCTGTTTCTTTAATGCTTCAGCTTTTTTCTTTTCTTCTTCTAATTTCTTCTGTTTTTCTCTGACCTGTTTTTTGTAGTCTTTCGCTACCTGCTCCATGGCGATCTTTGTGGAAAGCTGACCACCTAAATTTCTAACTCTTGGCTGATCATTATACGTTCCATTAATCACACGCATAATATCTTCTTTTTGTACGCTGTCTTTTCTAATAGGCAGCAACATACTGTTATCTGATACATTCTTCAATGTCATCTTGTCGATATTGACTGTCAGGCTTCTTTGCGAAGCAGATTCTGATACAGAACTGACACATCCATATAAAGCGAAAACACAGGTGAATAAAGCGAATAATAAGATTCGTCTTGACTTCATGAATGTTCCTCCTTTAATGAAAACATGCTATAGTCTATCACAATTTCAAAAACTTGTCCAATTTTTTTGTTTTTTAACATGTCTTTTGGTCTTATTTTACCCAACATATAATATTTCATACCTATGCTCTCGCTTGTATTTTTATTCCAAATCCCTTAAACAAAGGCGTTTGTTTAACTTCAGGCAACTTTTGACAACTTCTTACATTTATTTTCATTTGTGAAATTTATCAATTCAATCACAAATTGGTTTATTTTTTTATTTTACTTTTTTTATTCAAATATCTAAAAAGCCTTATTTTATCGTATTATATGAAATTCGTCTTAGTTGTGAAAAAAACACGGGTTTCCAGCCAATTCCATAGCCATTCCCGTGTTTCTTCATCCCATTTTTAGGGCATTTTATTATGCTTTTTCTCCTATATTTCGTCCAATTTTACCATAAAGTGGATACTAGAACCATTTTTCTTAAAAATCAGATTCATTCGCTAAATACTGTTTATAGTTAATTTTCAAAATTTTTTGGCCCTTTCAAATGTAAGCGGTATATCAAAGCTTCTTTTTAAAAGCCAAATCCTCAAGTTTATGAAGTGTGATACCCTCCAATACCTCATCCACCAGATGATATGCATCCACATCCGCATATTTTTCAGGTTTGTGGGCATCTAATCCATAGATTACTTTCACAGGATATTGTGCCGCTACCTCCCAGAATTTACGGTATGGATAACCAACACGTTTTTCATTACCTATCTGTCGGATACCATAATGAATCCCATTCAAATTGATTTCGATAGGAATATCTGCATTTACAGCCGCTTTCACGATACGATGCGCTGCTTCCTCACATGCGGGTGTCCATTCTTTCTTATCAAACATAAACAAATCTGGATGTCCAATGATATCAGGAAGGCCTTTCGTACATGCTTTTTCAATCAAGGATGCATACAATAAAACAGCTTCATCATCATTTCTTGTATAAAACTCTTCTTCAAACAGCTTTGGGCCATGTTGACCAATGATCAGATAATCCATACGTTCCTTATATTCCATTAATTCAACCAATTGATCTTCAAAGTATTCAAATTCTAAGCCAATGCGAATATCAATCTGGTCCTTATATTTTTCCTGCAGGACTTTCACACTCTCAATATAGGAATCCAATTCTTCTTTATGCATACGCTCTCCTGGCGCATATCCATTACGATATGGCGCATGATCTGAAAAGCCCATTTTCGTATATCCATTGGCGATTGCTGCCAATACGTATTCTTCATCCTCACCGATTGCATGTCCACAACGTTTTGTGTGACTATGATAATTAAATTTTTGCATAATGTCCTCCCTTATAGTTCTTCTTCATATGTAAAGCCTAATCCCTGTACCTCATTGGTTTCAGTAACGATTACAAAGGCTTCCGGATCCGCATGCGCAATCATATACTGTAATTGTGGCAACTGTTTTTTACTAACAACGACCATAATCACTGGTTTTTTCTCCTTAGAGAATCCACCCATCGCCTGAATAATCGTTGTACCTCGTTCCAATTCATCATGAATCATATCCATCAGCTCTTCATACTTCTCAGAGATAATCATAACACTTTGTGCTTTATGTCCACCAATCATCATCGTTTTATCAATCAGCATACTGCTTACCCAAACCGATAAGATACCAGTCAAAGCTGCCTGAAGATTATAGGTAAACACACCTAATAAAACCGTTAACGCATCCGTGATCAATACCAAAGTCGGTAGTGGAATATGCGTATATTTATTCACGATCAACGGTGGGATATCCATACCACCTGTACTTGCCCCTGTACGAAATACACATCCAATACCAATTCCCATCAACGCACCACCATAAATGGTTGCCAAATATTTATCCATAATGAAGGTATCCGGCGCAATGACTTCACTTGCCAGATAAGACATCACAGATAATAAGGTAGGATATAAAATCGTGCTTAATATCGTTTTCATTGCGAATTTCTTACCAAGAATGACTGCCCCCGCAAGAAACAGCACGACTGTTAATGCATTGATCATAAATTCTGGTTGTATATGAAACAACGGTTCTAGTGCAATTGCGACGCCAGCCAATCCTCCTGTTAATACATTATTCGGTAGAATAAACCATGCGACACCAATCGCCAAAAACAAATTTCCAGCAAGAATCCATAAAATATCAATCAGTGCTTCTTTATTCGTTGTTTTCATATACCATACCTCTTTCCTCAACATTTCTATTATATCATTTCCCATATCCCATGGTCTAATCAAAGAAAATATTTCAATTAGGAAAGATTTTTCTCTTTCCTATATATATGTATTGTGTATGGTATGCATTTTCTTAATTTTCACTTAATCTATATTATCCTTATATAAAGCTAAGTTTTTTCTTTTATGATATTTACAGATAATTCTTGCGCAAAAAATATGGAGAAACGATTATGATTAGAACCAATAAATCCAAACTCATCACTATAGGACTCATGATTTCCATTATGATATTTCTAAGAATGAATAATCACGATTATTTAAGTACGATTGATTATGAATTGAATTGTATGGATGCACACCCTACTTTCTTGATTGTAAGCATACGTGAAATCTTATCTTCCAGCACATGAGCTTTAGGGATATTATTATGTACTACTGTTTTTTTTGATTATAAGTCGTCATCATCCTCTTAACAACAAAATAAGAATCATCAAAGTTTCTTGTTCGATTTTAATGGAAGATATTTAAAATTAGTAAATCAAGCTTGAAGAAAGAAATAATTTGTATTTTCCCCATTTTACCATCTCCAATGCCATTATATCAAAATGAGTTCGATTAAATAAAAAATCGTAAAACATAATATTATTTTATTTACAATTAACTAATTTATGTTAAAATTATTTTAGAAAACGTTTTCAGACTTTATATAAAGAAAACAAAAGCATAAGAATGATAACCATATATAAATGTAAGTGAGGGATATATTTATGAAAAAAACGAAGACATCGATTAAACTATTTATATTGATTGGCATCTGTGTGTTAATCATTTTTATCACTTTATTCTCATTAAATTCAAAAGAAAAAACATCATGTAACATAGAAGATAAAACCTGTATAAACACTGAAATATTGAAAAAGAATAAAATGATATTAAATCCAATAGATTCTTTTAAAGATATTGAAATTTCAAATATTTATATAGAAAATGATTATCTAACAGCTAAAGTGAAATTTACTATCGCTCCTGAGTTTTACTCTTTAAATGAATTAAATATTTTCTATACTGAATATCCTTTCAAGGTAACGATTAATCCTAATACGAACGAGTCCTCAGTATATCCTTGTGATCAATTATATAAATTGGATATTAAAGATCAAGAAGAAAGTGAAATCCTTATAAAGGAAAAGATCACAAAAGATATTCAAAATTCACTACTCTCTAATGAAGATGAATTCTTTAGTATTTCTTTATCATTCAAATCTCCAAAAGGTGAAAACGAACAAATACATGAACAAAGTTTTGTCTTTCCTAAACAAGAGATTAATAATAAAAACAAATAGTTTACAGTGATAATGCCTTATATAAGCAGGAATATTTCATCATTAAATATTTCTGCTTTTTATTTTGCATAAAGAGATTCTATAAGCTTTGTTCCGGCATTTGTAGCAAGTTTGTTCCGGCATTTGTAGTAAGTTTGTTCCGGCATTTGTAGATTTGTAAACTGTACTAACGCAAAGTTTACTGCCTCTTTGCATATTATCAAAAAAAGAAAGCCATTTTATGTAAGGAGCCTGTACTCCCTATCCACAATATAACTTTCTCATTCATTATTGTTCATTTCCCAGAAAATAATTTCTGTAAGAAACTTCTTGGTTGTACCTTTTCTATACAGTACGCCTGATTAATTAAATCACCACGCAGCACGATACCTTTACCATCACCCTGTGTTAAGACAAGTTTGCCTTTCCATTCCGCCTTGATGTTTTTATCAGAAAATCTTTCTATATTATATATAACCATGGTATTTTGATCATCCTCATGCAGGCCACTTACTAAATCCTCAAAAGTGTTCATCATATTCTTCTTTACCTGATATGTTTCCTTTGTTTTAGAATCATAACGGATCTCAAATGCCACTGGCTGTGACTGTCCACTAATATGTATGGTACAAATGCATACCCAGAAAACTAAGAAACACGCAATATATCTTTTCTTCATTCGTTTCACCTCATTGGAAAGTATTACCAACTGCATGCATAATATACATCACATTTTCATCATACGAAAGCGTTTACATTTTATCTTGAAATATACATAATGCATGATATAATGAAGTTAGGTAGAAAGGAGAATTTTACCATGAAAAAGTTTACGTACATGACAACGCTGGCTCTTGCCGCATCGATGTTTGCTTTAGGCGGATGCTCCTCAAACAGCAGTTCTTCACCTACTACACCTACGATTGCTTATAATGAAGCTTCTACATCCCACTATGATGTCGTCAAACGAGATAAATCAATTAACGTTGATGGCAAGCTGGATGATGAAGTATGGAAGGATATTCCAGCTATAGCCGGTGGTTTTCATTTTCCATGGGATAAAAAAGAAGCTCCATACACAGAATTTAAAGGATACCATGATAAGGATAATTTCTATTTCTGTTTTACAGTAAAAGATAGCGAAGTACTTCAGGATGATAATTGGAAAGATGATGAGAGTACTGTTGATATGGAAGATCGTGTAGAACTATTCTTTGCGGGATCTTACATTGATAAACCTGGTCCTGATGGCATGGAGAAATATTACGGTTTAGAAATTGATCCAAAAGGCCGTGTTCACGATTACTCTATCGAATATTATCGAAAGTTTGATGGTAAATGGAATATGGAAGGTTTGGAAACAAAAGCCACAGTAACAGATGATGGTTATATTGTGGAAGGCAAGATTCCAATGAAATCTTTACAAGATTTAAAATTAATCAATCATGATGTCATGCGTGCGGGTATTTATCGTGCAGAATTTTCTAAACCAGAAGCCTCTGGCAAGGATCCTAAGATAGAATGGATTTCCTGGGTTGATCCTAAAACCGCAAATCCTGATTTCCATGTTGCATCCTCATTTGGAGAATTTAGATTCTTACAATAATTAACAATACAAAAGGCCAAAAGGCCTTTTCTTTACTACTCCGCAAGCGTTTTCATAAAGTTTTCATAAATAATACTGGCTTTATTTTATAAATATGATAAAATACTTTGGGAAATCTCGTGAGGTTCCCGTAAAAGAAAGAAAATATGGAGGTGTCTTATGGATTTTGACTTAGTGATTGTAGGTGCTGGACCTGGTGGTATCTTCTCTGCTTATGAAGCTTTACGTTTACAGCCGGAATTAAAAATTGGTCTGTTTGAAACAGGTAATCCTTTAGAAAAAAGAAAATGTCCGATTGATGGTGTGAAGATTAAATCATGTATCAATTGTAAAACCTGCGCAATTATGAATGGATTTGGTGGTGCTGGTGCGTTCTCTGATGGAAAATATAATATTACCAATCAATTTGGTGGTACACTTTATGAATATCTGGGAAGAAAACAGGCAATTGATTTAATGGAATATGTGGATAAGATCAATATTGAAAACGGTGGCGAAGGAACAAAGCTGTACTCAACAGGTAATACCAAGTTGAAGAAAGAATGTATGCAGAATGATTTACATTTATTAGAAGCACAGGTACGTCATCTGGGTACAGATAAGAACTATGTCGTTTTAAAAAATCTATATGAACAACTGAAAGAAAGAGTAGAAATTCATTTTAATACCCACATTGATTCCGTGGAAAAACTAGAAGATGGTTATGCATTACATAGTGGTGATCAGGTATACACTGGTAAAAAATGTATTATCTCTACAGGAAGAAGTGGAAGTAAATGGATGGGTAACGTCTGTGATACATTAGGTATCAAAACAAAGAGTAATCGTGTAGACATTGGAGTGCGTGTAGAGCTTCCTTATAGTATCTTCTCTCATTTAACAGATGAACTATATGAAAGTAAAATTGTATATCGTACGCAAAAATTTCAGGATAAGGTAAGGACATTCTGTATGAATCCAAGAGGTGTTGTTGTTAGCGAAAACACCAATGGAATTATTACTGTAAATGGTCACAGTTATGAGGATCCTAACCGTTATACGGAGAACACAAACTTTGCTTTACTTGTCAGCAACCACTTTACAGAGCCTTTTAAGGACAGTAATGGTTATGGTGAAAGTATTGCCCGTTTAAGCAATATGCTTGGTGGTGGTGTTATCGTTCAGCGCTTTGGGGATTTAATTCGTGGTCAAAGAAGTACTGCTGGAAGAATCGCAGAAAGCTTTGTGACACCAACATTGTCCGCAACACCTGGTGATTTAAGCCTTGTAATTCCAAAACGTCAATTGGATGATATTATCGAAATGATTTATCAGTTAGATAAAGTCGCACCTGGTACAGCAAACGATGATACATTATTGTATGGTGTAGAAGTTAAATTCTACAATCTGGAAGTAGAAATCGATGAGCATCTAGAAACAAAACATGAAGGATTGTTTGTCATTGGAGATTGTAGTGGCGTAACACATTCCCTATCCCATGCAAGTGCATCTGGTGTTTACGTTGCCAGATACCTATACGAAAACAAGTAATTGTAAGAAAACCATTCTCGTGAAGGAGGATGGTTTTTTGATTTACAAATATCTAATTTCTTTTATCAAACAGTTGCTTTTATCTAATATTCGGCTAATCTAGAGTCAGACTCTAAATTAGCCGAAATAATAGGCGATTAATTTCTTGACTATATATATCCTATTGAAATAAAAATGACTGCCAATCCTATAAAAACAATGGCAAAAAATTTCGATGTATTAAACAAAATTTCTGATAAAAATATTGGTAATGGCATTATCCTTTGCCAATATGATAAAAAGACATATCTTAAAGAAGATTTACTTGCTTTACCTATCGAATATATTTAAAAAATCATGGACCCTATATCCATGATTTTTTACTCTCTTAATATACTTTCTGGCGTGTATCTTTGAATGAATAAAGCATATGTAGTAATCACTGATACCAATAGTAAGAATATCATTAATATCGCAAATTTTATATTCGCAAGCAATATATCCATAACATTTAAACAGACTCCACCTATTGCCAATATAATAAATCCTAGAATCATTGTTATCACAAATTTCATTATCAGTTCTAAAAGGCATAGCCATATTAGATTTCTTTTTGCCAGTCCATTGATCATCAATAAAGCGAATTCTTTTTTTCTCTTATACAAATAATTCAATTGCTGGAAAAGATTAATCATGATAAAAATAAATGCAATACCACAAGCTAACATCATTTGCATTTTCTCTCTGGTTGTGAGGGTATCTTGAAGTGATTGCATATCAATTGTTCCCTCATTCACTCCCAGTCCATTTGATAAAACTTTTTCTTTTAAATTAACCAGATATTCAAACCTGTCTGCTGTAGCAATATATGCAATATATTGATCACTATCAGACGTTTGCTTATACATCTTTTCCATATCTTTATAATACATATAAATATAATTGGTGCTATTTTGAAGATAAGAAACCTTTTCTTTACTACCTAATACTCCTTTTACATCTATCTGAATTGTCAGAACATGTTGTTTTACTTTTTCACCTTTATGTTCTCGTATAAGTATATCCATTGGCAGCTTGTTGTCTTTAATATCTGTTTCTGATAATCCTAAGTAAAAATCGTTACTTAAATATATACCATGCTCTGCGACACCATTTAAAGTTTTAAATAAATCATCATTCATATGAAAATCATCAAAATATGGCAATATGATACATTCATTTTGTCCTATCACTGATGCATACATTTGATAATATGGATGTAACTCTATTGTTGAATCTCTAAATTTTTGTATATCTTTTTCGTTAAGATAATCTATCTGTTGATCCAAGTAAATATTATCTTTTGATGATGTAATCAATAGCTGTTTGTTACTAATGCTTTCTAATTCAGAAAAGCTCTTATTCGCATAAATATCATAATATGTTAATGAACCACATAGACAACTAATCGCAATCACCAACATCGCCATCATAAAAACGTTCAGTTTTCTAAATTTCAGAAAGAAATATTTTATGTAAGATGTATAGAAACTCAAATGTAATGGCTGCATTTGATCTGTATCCTCATGGTTAATGTTTATCGAAGTATCTTTTAAACATTTTATTGTTTGATCTTCGATTGTATATAATTTATCCGCATATGCTTTTGCTGTTTGACTATGGCTGACCATAATGATACAAAGCTTCTTTTCATATGCAAGGCGTCTTAGAACTTCAAATAATACCTTTTCATTCTCTTTATCTAAAGCACTAGATGGCTCATCCAGTAATAGTATCTCAGGTTTTTTACACAAGGTACAAGCAATCGCTAATCTTTGTCTTTCACCACCAGATAACGTTGTAATATCCTGATGAAGGGAAACAGATAATCCTACCATAGACAGCATTTCTTGATATTCTTGTTGCGTATATTCCAGACCTTTAAATGATGCATATAATTTTAAATTACCTAATACATCATATTGATCAAATAAAATATAGTCCTGCAACAGATAGGCAAACTTTTGCCTTCTAATTTGGCTGATTGCATATTCATTATTTAAATCTATTTCCTCTCCGTCAATTTTATAAGTTTCATCATGTTTTGCAGAAATACATCCGATATGATATAAAAGAGCTGTTTTCCCAATGCCGCTTTTCCCTATGATTACATTTACAGTTCCATCTGAAAAAGATAAAGATCCATCTTTGATTAGTTCTTCATTCTGATATGCAATATGAATATTTTTTATTTCAATCATTTAGGCCCCATCTTCCTTTCAAAAATTATTGGCACTATAAATTCTAATATAACACTAGCACATATGAATGTGAAAACGATTTTCTTATTCAATACAGTAAATCCAATACCTATATAATCAAATAAGAATATTAGTATCATAAATATGATAAAGGATATCATGAAAGCAATGATTGTGTTCTCTAAGTACCTTTTTAATTTCACTTTCCTTATTTCATTTTTTGTGAAATTCAACTGCAGCATATAATATTGATTGATCTTACGTTCTCTTATTCGGTTGTTATATTTAATTACCAAATAGATACACAACAAAATGACTAACATTCCTTTGGAAATCATTTTCACTGCTTTTTGTAAATTTTTTGTGGATTCGCTAATACTTTTATAGCTGGCAAATTGTGAATCAACTCTTAATCCTGCTTCTCTAATATTTTGAATCACTTCATCTAAATGATCAATGTCATCTACAATTACTGTATACCCTGTTGGTTCCCAAGGTGTTTCCACGACTGTATGCGCAACATTCTCTTTTTCATTTTCAGGTAATTCATTAATATAAAAAACTTTACTATCGGGTAACATGGTATATATTGTTCTAGATTCTGTCTTTTTATGTTTTTCAATAAGTGGCTCTATTACATCTCGATCAATATACATTAATTCTCCAAAAGTAGTATATAGCCCCATATCAGCTCCTTTTAAAACACCTGCAATCGGCAATGTGAGTTCTTCAAAACTTCCAGCATGAACATGTATCAATACTTCTTGTTCATTTTCATCATATATCCATGCAAACCCATAAGAATCATATTCTGGGATTGGCATTTGGAAATTAATATACTTACCTTTTAAGCTAGATAAATCATCTGTCAAAGAATTTGCTAAGTCCTTTGATAAATAAATACCTTCATTATTAAATTGATATTCAATGAAGCTATCATAATTTTCATCGTGTAAATAAGTGCAAGCATATATGTTATCCTTCGTTCTATCCTTTATGATTTGTTTACTTTCATTAAATAAGCGAATATCAGCTAATTCATTATCTTCACTTAAATAATTTTCATCACTTACAGATAGTAAATTTGTTCCTAGACCTGTATCAAGTCGCCATTCAACTCTTTCCACATGTTCTAAATTCTTTAAAAAATCTACTTCCTCATGTGTGATTGGTTCATTTGTTCCTAGCAAATCATATTCATCAAAATAAGATAATCTTTTATATACTGTCAACTCATTAGACATCGTACTTTTCATATTATTTGCGTCTATTTCATAAGCATAATTACTAAATTCTAAACTTAGTGCACAGAATATAATACAGAATATAGATAATCCCCTTAACATTCCATAATACCATGGATGATGTTTTTCCATCTTGAACATATAATCAGTTACTACTTTTGTATTTTTCTGACATGATCGTTTTAATGGTCCTCCATCTTCGATATTTGTACTATTTTTCACACAGATTATTTCTTGATTTTTTATTTCATAAGATACATCACTATGTTTCATCATCAAATCATCGTGCGTTGAAATTATGATCGTCTTTCCTTTTGATGCCAGATATTCTAATAGTTCTATAACAATCTTTTTCTGCTCATCCTCTAATGCAGCTGTTGGTTCATCTAATAAGATGATATCTGTATTTTTCATAATGCATAACAATAACGCACAACGGAATTTTTCTCCCCCTGATAACTGATTAGGATACTTATCTAATAATTTTCCTATTTCTAATTTATTTATTATTTTACTAGTATCCATGTTGATCTGATATATTTCAGATATCTGTTTCATATGATTTCTAATTGTAAGATCATCTAATAATTCTGGCTCTTGTGTTACATATCCTATATGATGAAAAAGATAGTTCTTCTTATCTTTATCCGACATTTTTAAAATATCCTGGTCATTTACATAATATTTTAAAAGGAAATCATTCCTACATGCGATTGTGTTTAAAAGGGTTGTCTTTCCACAACCACTTTCACCATAAAAACTAATAATTTGACCACTATAAAACGCTAAGTCTAGTGACATTAAAATATATTTTTGTAAAAAAAAGATTTTTGATAGTTTTATCTTAACCACTTTATTCACCTCTTAAAAATGAAAAAGCAAAAAAAGTTTATCTCGCCTTCTTTGCTTTTTCTGACTCATTAATACACCTTACTACCATTAAAATTGAAAGTATAACCAAGTGTTTTGGATCCGCTTTGATAGTTATAATTTGTCATGTTTAGAGTTACATTAACTTGATATTGCTTATCAGTTATCAAAGTTGCTTTTTCAGAAGTATAGTAATTCTTAATATCTCCAGGAGAATTCAATACTACAGTATCATATGAAGTCCATTTTGTATTACCACTAGTATGACGTGTAGCTTTAACTGTTGTCTTGGCACTTCCCACTGAAGTTCCAATTGTTTGTGTCTTAGATGCTGAGTAATCAGCAGCCATAACATTCATTCCTGCCATTGTGATGCAACCAGCACATAATAAAGCACTTAAAACTTTTTTAGATTTCGTCATTTTCTTTTCCTCCTTTTTAGACTTTCTGGTTCTTTCAATTGAAACATGCCTTTTTGCGATACAGAATTTGCTGCACTCAAGGCCTCTTTATACGCAATTTTTGCAAACATTTGCATTACCTTTTTAATTGGTGAATTCATATACTTCGCCTCCTTTCTCCTATTAAAACTAAAATTGCGTTTACAGACAAAATATAAACAAATTCAAAACATATTAACAGGTTTATTTTAGAGATAAGAAAACTTCCTATCACCATCATAATAACCATAATCCTTGACTTTAATCTGAATTGCCTATATTCATCATTTGATAAAGGTTTATTTTTATGCTCACTAGGTGCATAACACCAAATAAGTACGCTTGAAAACAATTCCATTAGGAAAATATTTTGAAATTCCCATTCTAAACCTATAAGGAACTCAAATATCAAATATATTGAAATATAAGCAACATTACAGGTGAAATATGTTTTACAATGATACCCACCCATAATTGTTCTTAATCTAGTGAAAATGAATAAATATATCATAGCGTAGAATAGATGGTTTGTCAGTAAAGATATTAACAACACTGTTGCAAAACTTATTCCTGTCGACAGACATAATGCTATTCCAAATTTATAAATTTCTTTATCGTCAGATATAATATCATTTCTGAACATACTTTCTGTAAGTTTATCAGCTATCCTCAATATCACGCTACTCTTTAATCTCCTTTATATATTTTATTTACGAAGAAATCATATATTACAAACGCTTACATTTCAAGTGGTTTGTGACGAACTGCAATATTTAGTGACGAACTACAACATTTATATCAAAAACTATATGGCAAATAAACCATGCATCGTTTTCTGTGAAGCGAATTGCACCATGATATTTAGAAACTATCTTTTGACAGCTAAGAATTCCTAAACCATGTGATTGCTTATCCTTTTTTGATGTATTTAAATCAGGATTGTCTGTTAGAATAGATTTATCTATCGTATTATTAATATAAAAATGTAAATCATTCTCTTTTAAATAACCTATAAATTTGATTTGTTTATCACCACCACAATGTTCGATGGAATTATCTAGTAAATTTCCAAGTAAAATATAGATATCAATATTTTCAAATGGCATTGTTTCTGGTATTTTCAAACTACAGCTTATCTTAATATTTTTAGATTTAGCAATTGATATTTTATCTTTTACAACCATATCAATTAATTGATTTTCACAATATTTATAAAGACTTGTCTGATTTAGTATTTCATCTTGATTTTGTAATTCTTGAATGGTTTTTTCTATTTCATTATGCTGTAATAAATTGATCAAATACATATTGACCTGCTTTTGATTATGACGCATTTCTCTTAATTGCTGGTGAATTTCTTTTTCTTTTTGATAGTTAGATAATTGATTTGCGTAAAGATTATTAGACAATTGCAAACTAAAGTATTCTTGATTTTTCCTCTGCACTTCAAGAAAAAGATAGCAAAAGCAAAAAATCAGTAAGGATAAAGCAGTAATTATTTGTATAACTAACTTTTTATCGATATATGGTGCATAAACCATTGGAAAAATTAGATCCGATAGAACATTAATAATAAAAATACTAAAACAGAATGGTTTCCAAAGATTATTAGAATTGTTTAATATCTCCATGTATTTCTTTTTTGTTTTATACATGAAAAAAATAAACAAACAATACATCACCTTTGATAAAATTATTGTTAAATGAAAAACAGAAATATTTAAATAAATTTGATTTATTTCTATATCAAAAATAATTGAAGAGAGTATCAATGAAAGGCTATTGGTCATATCAAGAAATAATAAAGTTAACATACTTACTGAAGCAAGATAATATACTGATTGCTTTGAGCATAACTTGAGTAATAAAAATATCACCCCTATACATATAAAATTCAAACTGATGTAATTGAAATTAATGACTTCTGAAAGAATGGTAAATATGCTTAAAATACACCATAAGAGAACAAAATTCGATTTCTTTTTAGTTATTGAATAAGTTAATGTAAATGCCATAAAACTTAATAAAAAAGTTTCAACCAAATCATTTATAAAATCAAATGCATTCATATAAACTATCCTCTAATAGAAAGTTTTCATATTCTGATTTTACATAATCTTTTCTTCCTCTGCTAATTTTTAAGAACTCGCCATTTATTATTTCTATTTCTTGATACTTACACCATTTTACAATTTTATACATATTGATAATCATAGATTTATTGATTCTCACAAACCCAGATAACTGCATTTTCTCAATCTTTTCTAAAGGTATCCGAATACAAATATTTTTTTTATTATTCATTACAATATTACAATCGTTTTTTTCAGCCCTGAAGTATAGAATATCATTTAATCGAAGTTTAATATCTTTATATTCAAAAATTTTATCCATTTTTTCTTGTCTGATCTTTAATTCATTCATGCATATGATTATTTCTTTTTGAAAATTCTCTTTATAAATAAACATGAAAGGATGTACCTGAAAACTTTCATGTTCATAAGAAGAGTGCCATGATATAAAAACAATTGGTATATCATGATATGTTTTTCTCAAGCGTTTCGCATATGATATTCCATTCTCATTTGGCATATCAATGTCTAATAAGATAGCATCATAACAATTTATATCATTGAATGGCACCTTAGAGCAATCAGTATAATAATCAACTATAATTTTTTCATTTTTACAGATATAGGAAAGCATCATTTTTATATCATTTATAGAATCATCAATTAATATTAACTTCATAATATGCCTCCTTGTTAAAAAATCTTTTATATAAGATATTATAACAGTTTATTCCTTTTTTATTGATAGATGTTTTCCTAAGCTGGTGAAATATATTTAAAAAAAGCACCTCCACTTGTTTAAAATGTTGGTACTTTTATAGATTTAGAAAAATTTACTCATCATACTCCTGCAACACCTGTATTTTACCTTCTTCAATTAATTGTACAAATAAATTGGCCAATTTGGGATCAAATTGTGTATTTGCACCTTTTTTGATTTCATCAATCGCTGTAGATAGTGGCAAAGGATCACGATAACTGCGTTTTGTAGTCATTGCATCAAAGGTATCTGCTACACAGATACAACGGGCCGCAATAGGATTTTCGTCACCTCGTAGTCCTCTTGGATAACCCTTTCCATCCCATCGTTCGTGATGACCTAAGACGGCAGGGATTACATAGTCCAGACTAGGCAAATGACGAATGATAGAAATTGAGTTTTCTACATGTGTTTGAATTAAACGATATTCATCATCTGTTAGTTTTCCTTTTTTATTTAAGAGATCTTCCGGGATGCCTATTTTACCGATATCATGAAGCAAAGCAGCTTGACGAATCAATTCGATATGTTCCTTATTTAAGCCAAGAGCTTTGGCAAGGATTGTCGCATATTGTGCTACATTGGCACTGTGATGGAATGTATAATGATCTTTTACATCAATCGCTGCCGTTAATGCAGATATCGTTGGTGCATATTGGGCATATACATTTCTTGTATCTTCTTTGATTTCTTCCTGTCGATTCACAATTTCTTCCATTGTGTAAACAACTGTTCGGTTTTTTCCATTTTGTTTTGCGGTAAATACAGCCATCTCTGTATTTGTGATTAGTTCCTGCATACTAGAAGATGCGAATGGATATATACCGATACCTACACTAAGTGTCATGATTTTTTTCCACTTGGCGCTATCTAATTCGTTTTGTTTATGAATCTGATCAATGACCATCTTGATTTTACGTTTGACGCTTAATAAATCAATATCATAAAACAATATCGCAAATTCTTTTCCACTATATCGTGCCATTAAAACTTGATTGTTTTTAAATGCAGCTTTTAATATCTGTGCAATACTCTGTAAAGCATGATCTCCTTGTGTTCTACCATATAGTTCATTGTATAATGAGAAATCATCAATGTTTAAAATTGCCATGATGATTGATTCATGTGGCAATAAAAATACTTTTTCAACTTCACGGAAAAAGAATTCACGATTTAACAAGCCTGTCAGATGATCACTGCTGGCTTTTTCATATACGCTTTGATATAAATAAGCATTGTTAATGGCGATTGCACTGATACTTGCAAGACTATCTAAGAACGTCAGTTCACTTGTGGAATATGGTTTTGTTTTATGGGATAAAAACAGGATACCAATAAGTTCATTTTCACTTAATAATGGCACCATGCAATCAATCTGCATCATCTCTAAAGCATGTTTTTCATTTTCCCACATGGATTTATACCAGACACTTTGACGAAAAGCCTTCATAACAGAGCTTCGCTTTGTTTGTTTCAGGTATTGAATACATGGATTGCTTTCAATCATTGTGAAGTTTTTCCTTGTCAGTGTACTGGAGCAGTAAACAGTCTGATATTCTCTTTCTGTTTTCAAACATAACATGATTTGTGTTGTTTCCATAGCTTCTTTAATGACATCAACCAGTTCTTTACAGATTTCTTTCAGTTCTAAACAACTAGCGATATTTGCGCTATAGTTTCTCAACAACTGTGCCTGCTTTTGATCTTCTTTGATAAATAACAGGTCAATAAACCATTTTAGGAAGAAGAAAATAGCACAGGTTAATAAGGAGAATAATAATACAACAATGGTTGTGATATAATCCTGTAAGAATGGAAATGTAACACTTAATACATCTACCACTGGCTGAATCACATTCGCAGAAAATAGTAACAGCACACCACCTGTTAATAAATAAGCTGCCCCTCTGGATATCACTAACGTCATATTAAATAATCGTTGTTTATACAGGGTATATAGTAAGCATAATGCATTTACAATTCCACTGCATGTATCGATTGGATATTTTCCAATCGCAGGTATCGTAGATGCTAATGTACCAAACGTCAATACAACGATTCCTATCATCATAGGGATATAATCATTGATTGTGTGTCCTTTTTGTTTAATGCTGTGTATAAGCTTTTGGACAACTGTAATCGCCACAAAGATAACATAACCAATAGGTATAATCATCCAAAACGTAGTGTTAAAGTCAAAGGTTGCCATATTATTAATATGAATCACCTTAGGATCAGATAATAATTGATCAGATAATAATAAAATCCAGCATATGATCACCAATACAACAAATATCCGTTGACGAAATTTTCCTTTATCACCCAGATATGTACGAATAAATTCATAATAAGCAATTGGAATTCCAAACATGCCAAAGATGGATAATTTACACCAGAAGATTACGCCTGGATATAATTGCGCACGCATCATGACAGAACCAGCTGTCCATAGTATGAAATAGATGATCATTGCCATGAAGTTATATATCAAACGATCTTTTTTAGCTGCTGTTAATGCCAGAAACAGAATGGTGTAGAAAAACAAAGCGATTCCCGGAACGATAATCAGATGCATGATGCTTCACCCCGCTTTGCCTGGCTAAGTGCCAATAAATCCTGTATATGGTGTTTGGAAGGATTCATTTTAGGTAATTTTTCATTATGCAGCTGATGATATAAATGGAAGGTATGACAGCGCACAACTGTGATTTTCAATGGATCAATTCCCAGCATCGTCTGTAGATCTTCATAGTCACTATCAAAGTATGTAAAATAAATCTGTAAGTGTTCTTTTAATATCTTCTTTAAGACTGCATCCTGACAAATGCTGGATTCACTCATTTCTATAATTAAATGCATATAGGGACGGAAGTCATCGTACTCTTTTAACGCTACCCATTCTATGATATCCAGTTTACTCATTTTGATGACATCTTCTATTGTTTTTTCACTAATTCTAGTAAAGCCTGCTATATCAATGATATCCAAAGAACGATCAACATACGTAAAACGAGGCAGCTGGATATGGTCTTCACTATCATGTGTGGCAATGCAGCGATAACGGTCTTTTGTCATATATCGGGCAAAAGCACCACCTTTGAATACTGTCACAACCAGTTCATATTCTTCATGTGGTATGACTTCATCCATCAGGTAGGTTCTAGGTTGATAGGTATGATCTTTTGAGAAATGTTTCGCTTCTTCAATCGGCATAAATTCATAGAAACACGCATCGGGGAAGAAATACATTCCATTACGACTCCAGTTTTCACTTGCGATACAGGTAGGTTCAGTACCCGCAAAGATTTCATGTGGTCGTTTACCCCAAAGCTTCTCTAAAACCGGCTTATACATTTGACTGTCTGTTCCAGCACATAAGAAACATTTCATATGAAATACATCTTTTGGGAGCATACTGCGGTTTTCTTTTTTAGCCTGATAACTGCCTTTTAACAAGCGATATGCCATTTTAGGTTTTATCTTTCCACTTGAATGAGAAGAGGAAGAACTGGTTTGACTTTGTAAAGAGGAAAATGCCATACTGACATAATATGCCACAGAGCTTAAGGCAAAGAAGATATCAATTCCCTGCTTCGCACCCATTTTAAAACCTAGTACATTACGTTCTTTAAAGCCAAGTTTTTCTGCTTGCTCCACTGGCGGCAAGATATCCAGAGTTAATTCTTCTTCTACCAGAACTGGTAAAAGTCCTGTTGCATATGGCAAAGATGCTACACCATACAACGCTTTATCATGTGGTCGCAATACGACATCATTTCTTGTTTCACTTCCCGCAAGAATTAAACAAGCCATCATATTATTTTTAAATACCTGAAGCATTTCCTGGGTATAGGGTGCACATTTCACTGGATGTCTGCCTGCTTCCCATGTGGTTTCTATCCATGTGACTGGTTTTCCCGGCAAATCTTCTTCTTTTCTATTTAATAGGATATCAGCATAATCTTCATAAGTGGTAAGTGGCACAAGATAACGAAAATCCTGAATATTCTTCAGGTTTTTCCCTTGCATAATACTTTGCCCTAATGGTGAAACAAGCCAATTAAGCATCTGTTCCTCTAATAACCGGTATTGTATATGCATATATTCCTGTATTGATAAATCTAAAAAGCCACAGTATTCTTCCCAGATATCCTCATACTTCTTTTTCCTCAATAATTCCTCAAAATGCATATGGTCCATCCCTTTCATGATTGTAGACTTCTTTTAATTGATGCAATGGTTGGTATCAGGAATGGAACATGCTTTTGATAATCTTCATATCCTTCCAAAGTGATTGGAAAAATCATGCGATCTTGCATATAGGCGTATATAAGATTCATTAAAGAGAATAAAACAGCCGCAATTCCTATTTCAATTGAAGATAGTGTCATCGCAAGAAACGAATAGGCAAAGAAAAACCAAAGGATACCCGGATGACGGCATAAGGCATAAACACCCTGATCATAGACCTTTAAGTGGTCTTGTTCAACATAGGTTCCCTCAAATGGCAGTGCAAAGAACAGTGTATAAATTAATAGGAGTGTATTAATCATACACAAAACTGCCGCAGCCAAATGCCCAATATGGAAGGTTTTTTCATCATATAGATGTCGACTGATCAATAACCCTGTCACAATCAAAAGTAGAAAACACCCAGCCATAAATGTATATTTTCCCCATCGCAAATGAAATTTTACCTGATTCATATCATTAAACATCATTAATAAAAATGCAAAGCATCCTAACACCAATAACATACCATACCACTTCCTATTTTACATGGTATCTTTATTATAACGTGATTTGCGTGAAATTTATATAAAAACTTGCTAGATATTAATATTTAATTATTATAAAAGATAAGCGTTATACTGTTTTAATTTATTTATGCAATCATTACAAAAGCAGCCATAAGGCTGCCCTATTCATGAAACTTTCCACTGATATGGTCAATTTCTATTTTTACAATACCTGTATTTTCAATTCCCTGTTCAATATATGCTTTCCCTGATGGTCCCTGCATAGGACAATATTTCGCAATCAACAAGGTTAATGCATGAAACTTTTCCTTTTCCTCTTCAATTATAGAAGCTTTTCCATATGCCAGCACACTTTGATATTTCGTAGAATATTTTTCTGGAACGATTTCATCTTCCGCAATCACACAAAAGCTTACTTTCGGATTCTTTTGTATCACATCTAGCTTATGCCCGCTCTTTGCGCAATGAAACCAAATTGTATCATTCTCATATACAAAGTTCAATGGAACCATTGTTGGTTCATCTTGATAGGTAATTGCCAGAATTCCTGTTTTCCCCTGTTTTAGTATTTCTTTTGCCTCATCCAAAGGCATTTGCTGCTTTATTCTTCTCATTGTAGGATACATTCGATAACCCCTTTTCTTTTTGATTAGTATAGCGTTCAAACGTATACCATGTCAATAATTTATGGTAAAATAATACCCAGGAAGTGATGATATGAAACAACCCTTGGCATTTCGTATGCGCCCACAGCATTTAGATGATATCATTGGTCAACAACATTTGATTGGTGAAGGTAAAGTACTTAGAAAATGTTTAGAAGCAAAGCGTTTATTTTCAATGATTTTTTATGGTCCTCCAGGAACAGGCAAAACAACGTTGGCAATGGTTTTGGCAAATGAATTAGGTATGCCTTATCGTTTATTTAATGCAGTGACTGGCAACAAAAAAGATTTAGAAACTATCTTTCAAGAAGCAAAGTTCTATGAAGGACTGGTCGTAATCATTGATGAGGTTCACCGTTTAAATAAAGATAAACAGGATTTATTATTACCACACGTGGAAAATGGCAATATCACGCTAATCGGCGCTACCACCAGTAATCCTTTACATGCAATCAATCCTGCTATTCGTTCCCGTTGTCATTTATTTGAAATAAAGCAAGCCCAGCAGGAAGATATAGAAAAAGCTTTATTAAAAGCTATACAACATCCAGATGGTTTAAATAATGAAGTAAGCATTGAAGATGAAGCACTACATATCATCGCAAGACACAGCAATGGAGATATTCGTTATGCATTAAATATTCTTGAAATTGTCGCAATCGCAAGTGATGGTGTGATCACAAAAGATCTTGTTTCTCAATATTCTCAAATTCCAAATATGAGCATGGATAGTGATGGAGATGGCTATTACGATGTATTAAGCGGTTTTCAAAAATCTATACGTGGCAGTGATGTAGATGCTGCTTTATATTATCTTGGTATCATGATTGAAGCAAATGACATGGATAGTATTGAACGCAGATTATTGGTGACTGCTTATGAAGATATTGGATTAGGCAATCCTGCCGCAGTAGCTCGTTGTGTTCAGGCAATTGATGCCGCAAAACGAGTTGGTTTTCCAGAAGGAAGAATTCCTCTTGCTATGGCAGTCATTGATTTAACATTATCCCCTAAATCAAAAAGTGCAGAAAACGCAATTGATGCCGTTATGCAGACAATCAGAAATACTTCCTACAGTGTGCCAGATTATTTACGGTTCACTCCTGTAAATATGAAAGAAGAAGATAAATATGATTATGGTCGTGCTGATCTATGGGCAAAGATTCAATATCTTCCAGATAAATTGAAGAATGAAAAATTCTATATGCCACAAATGAATTCTTCTTATGAAAAAGTTCTTGCACAGAATTTAGAGAAATTACGCAGTGTAAAACGTACAAACAAATTGGCATCGTTGAAGAAAAACACAAAATAAAGAGTCCAGTAGATGTAATATTATTTACTGGATTTTTTTATTTCTATATAACCATCATTTTAGCTATATGAAGCGGCAAATATGCCCCTTAAATTGAGTTTCGTGCTAAATAACTACATATAAAACGCGGTTTCGTGTATAAATAACCATATATAAAATTGAGTTTCGTGTCAAATCAGTGTTATGAAAAGCTTGGTTTCGTGTCAAGCGATATAAACAAACACCTTATTTCTAAACAATATAAAATTCATTTTTTATAAAACTTCACAAGCTTAAATATCAAAAACTCATAATTCCATAATAAAAACAGGAAGCTACCATTTTAATACTTTTAGCTTCCTGTTTTTTTTCAATTATAAATTCGCCCACTGTTTTGCTCTTTGTTGTTCCTTTTCCTCTAACATCTGTCTTTTCTGCTGACGATAAATCTGCATGCCTTTGAATATTCCAATGATGGTGGCAATACCTAATATACTTTTCTTCTTTAATTGTGCCATAATTTTGTTCTCCTTTACTGTTTTATTTAAGTTACTTATATTATAAATAATAATTATCAATAAAAAGTTGAAGAAAAACAAAAGAATTTCTTAAGATTATATAAGAAAAGAAAGAATCTTATGCTTATTCACAAAAGATTCTTTCTGAAATTCTAGTATTCAAACTGACGATAGTAACGGCGAATTGTTAAATCATGTCCTGTAACACGTTCATAGTGAATCGCAAGACGTTCATCTAAGATCGTCGTCACAATGGAACTCGCAATGATTTCTTTAAATTCATCATCCACATGAGGGGTTTTAAAATCTGCTACATCAATAATGACTGCTTCATCTGATAACTTTTTAATTAAGTTTTCTACACGATCATCAATTGGTCTAGTAGCATCTACGCCTTTCACAAGGAATACTGGTGTATCTTTTTCAATTACTTCCAATGTTCCATGGAAGAACTCTGCACTTTGAATTGATTTTGTGCGAATCCATTGCATTTCTTCTAAAATACACATTGCATGTAAATAAATTTCTGGTGCTAATGATCCACCACCAATCCAATATTGAATATTAGAGTTATGATATTTCTCTGCGATAGCAGCTGCTGTTGGTTCAAATTGTTCCTTAATTGCGATTAAATCTTCTGGTAATTTTTCTAATTGTGCAGCTAATCTTTCATATGCATCAAATTCTCCATTGTTGTATAATAAACGGAATGCTAATAAGTAATGCTGAATATATTCAAATTCAACAGCATCTTTCGCTTTCCCAATAATGGAATATGTCGCAAGCTGATCAACTGGTGTATCTGGTTTCCCGCAGAAAGCAATAACACGGATATTTCTTTCATTACAATATTGAATAGCTTCTACTGTTTCTTTTGTTGTTCCTGATTTACTAGATGTAATGACGATAGAATCCTCATTTAACTGTGAGTTTCCTGTCAAAATTACTTCTGATGCGATTTCACAGTATGTTGGAATTTTTGTTTTTGAACGTAATAGATATTGGATTGGTCGCATAACCGCCAAAGATCCGCCTGAAGAAATGAAGAAAATATTTTTAAATCCTTCTTTTGTGACTTCATCAGCCACTCTTTCAATTTCTGCTCTTGTTTCATAAGTTAATTTTGCATCTGTATAGTATGCGTCTAAATCAAAGTTATACATATCGTTTTACCTACCTTTCTTAAATTATATACGACATTTATTTTTCACCCATCATCATGATCATTACTGTTCTGGATTGAGGCCCATCAAATTCTCCTAAATAAATTTCTTGTGCCTTTCCCAGTTTTATTTCACCATTGATGATTGGAAATACTGCATGATTCCCTGTTACCATTGCTTTCAAATGCCCTGTTGGATTTCCTGCCATTGCTCCATAGCTTTGAAGAAATCTTGCGTGATAATACTCACCATCTTCAGGAAACATCATAGAAAGCTGTTTTAATATATCATCACTCAAACATTCTAAATTTTCATTTACAGTAATCCCTGTTGTTGTATGCTTTGTGATGATGTAAATAATCCCATTTTTTACCTGACTATTTTCTATACATTCTTTTATTTCTTTACTGATTGGCACAAGTTCATTATAGGCTGTTGTATCAAACGTTATTTCTTTATAATCAATCATGGATACATCCTCCTTTTAAGAACGTGATGGCATTTTCCCCTAGCACCATTTTCTTTGTGGACTCGCGCCAGTTCATTTGTCGAATCGCTTCTATCATGCGATGTTGTTCTAAACGTGGTTCTTCTGAAGCAAACATTACCTGATGACGTAAGCTTCGATCAATCCAGTGTTCACCAATATCTATGCCAAATGACTGGTGATAAAATTCTTTAGGATTATCAAAATAGAGTAAGGATGTATCTGTATAAACATTTTTATATTTCAATAACAGCATACATACTTCTCTTATCCATGGCCAACCAAAATGCTGTAGACAAATTCTTAAATCTGGATATTTGCATGCGACTTCCTCAAATCTTAAAGGATGTGAGTACTTACTAACTGTATTTGGTCTTACCGACATTCCACTATGGAAAATAATCGGCTTATTATGCTGTATACAAAGCTCATAGATTGGATACATCCATTCTTCATCTGGATAGAATTTCTGTTGGGATGGATGCAAGAACAAACCTGATAATCCTAATTCTGTAAAGGCTGTTTCTATTAATTCTAATGCATCTTCACGATGAGGATCTACACTGGCGAAAGCAATGAATAATTCTGGTTCTTTATGAACAAGTTCTGATACCTGCTCGTTTGTACCTAAATTGCCTTTTTGAAATAAATCTAACGGAAGCAGGCACAATTTATCTATACCAGAAACGTTACATAAGGTTTTCATTGACTGTATAGATATTTCATCTGTCTTATATAATCCCATTTGATTTCTACAAAAAGCTAGTTGTTCATCGCTTGATTGCAGTTCCTCTATAAATGCAGGTGAAACATTCATATCTATTACCATCTCATACCTCCTTTTCTAAAAGATTTTTCTTTATTCATTAACAAAGGATGCCTAACCATACACATAAGATACCAAATAGTGCAGTACCCACAATCATTGCGATAACATTCACTTTCTTTTTCAAAAGCCAGTAATATATACCCATAACACCTAAGCTCATCATACCAGGCATAATACCATCAAGAATTTCCTGGATACTTGCTGCAGCATCCCCTGTTCCAATCGCAAGTGGTGTTGTTACCGTGATTAATTCTTTCGTCATACCTCCAATAACCATGACTCCAACGATAGATGCAGCCATCATAAATTTATCCATCATTCCTGATTTTTGTATTTTTTCAAGATAATTTGCGCCTAGTTCATAACCTTTCATCGCTCCGAAATAACGTACGAGGAATGCCGGAACATTAAATACAAGTAAGAATAGAAGTGTTCCCAAAATATTTCCTTGTGCAGCTAAAGATGTACCAATACCAATTGCAATAATTCTTATCGTACCAAAGAATAAGGAGTCCCCGATACCTGCAAGTGGCCCCATCAATGCGACTTTCATCGTACTGATAGATGTTGGATCAAAATCATCCTGTTTCGCATTCATTTCTTCCATAGAAGCTACAATACTACCAATAAACGTTGTAACATACATAGAACAGTTAAAGAATTCCAAATTTCTTTGTAATGCTTCTTTATATTTTTCTGGATCATCTTTATATATTTTTTTCAATGCAGGAATCATCATAAACTCAAAACCCATATGCATCTGTCTTTCATAATGCCATGAGAATTCCATTGGTAATGATCGCCAGAATATTTTACGTAAATCTTTCTTTGTGATTAATTCATTATTAGAAGTCATCATCTTCACCTCCATCAACAACTACCTCTGTTTTATTTGAGAAAAAGTCAACTTTTAAGAATGCGGCGATTACACCTAACAATGCGATTCCTAAAACTGGAACACCAATATATGCAGATAATAAGAATCCCAGGAAGAAGAATGGTACCACTTTTTTGTTTAACGTCATTTGCGCAAGCATTGCAAACCCCATACCAGGTAATAAACCAGTTGCTACTGTTAATCCATCTGTAATTACAGAAGGAATAGAATTTACCAATGTTTCAACCTGACTACTTCCTAATAAGAATCCAAATACTACTAATAAGCCAAATGTTAAACTCTGAACGATTCCATCGCCAATATGTATCATTTCAATGGCACGTGCATTACCTTTTTCCGCATACTTATCTGCCCATGTACCAGTTAACGGGAAGATTGCGGACATAAACAGATTTTCAAAAATACTTGCTAATAAAGCAATCGGATAAGCTAGTGTTACTGCTACCTCTGCACCTTTTCCTGTAGATATTGCAAATGCTGTTCCTAGTACACCCCCAACAACAACGTTTGGTGGCACAAATGCCCCAACAGATTGTGCACCGATAAAGGCTAATTCAAGAATACCTCCAATAATAATCCCCTGTGTGACATCACCCATAACCAATCCAACAACCGGACCTAATACGATTGGATTTTTGATTAAACTTGTACCTAACGCATAATCACAATTTCCTATAAATGCAATAATTCCCAACAATATAGCCTGAAGCATATTAACCCTCCTTATTCAACGCATGTCGTGCGTCAATCGATGTATCTAAAGGAATCATACGAATTTCTACATCAATACCGCTATCCAGCATTTCTCTAATCCTTTCTTCTTCTTTCTTTGTTACATTCACAGCTTTTGAGATATTTCTAGTTCCTTCTCTTGCCTTGGTTCCTCCCAGATTTACAGCTTTGATTTGTGGACAGTTCTTTACAAGCTGATATGCATCTTCAATAGATTCCACAACAATAAATAATTTATATTTATCAGTAACTCCACTATTAATTGCTTTAATAGAATCTTCTACTGTTTTGATGACCAGCTTTACACCACTAGGTTTAGCAAGCTTAATGGTTGTCTTACGAATTTCATTTTGTACAACATCATCATTTGCGATTAATATACAATCTGCGCCAAGTGATGTTGTCCATGAAAATGCTACCTGTCCATGTAATAATCTGTGATCCACTCTTAAACACTTGATCATATTTCATTCCTCCTTTAAAATTCCTCATCATTTTCAATGATCAAATCTTTTCTTGTCATTTGTGTTAAACCTTTTTTCGCATTTGTTAGTAATTGTTCTGCCTGTTCATCATCCAGACCTTCTTGATAAGAAAGTAATAAATCCAGTACAAGATTCATATTGGTACCACTGAATACACGAACATTTGAATAAACACACAATTGGCTCAATGCCGTATGCACGCTCCCTCCTTTGATATCACACAGAAATATATATTGCGTATTTCCGTTTTGTCCAATTTCTTTTTCCATTGTTTCTTTGAAATCCATAGGACTTTCTGATGGGTAAAGGCAAAATGTATCTATTTCATCTGCCATTTCTCCCACAATCATTGTTATAGAATTTTTTAAACCTTTTGCGAATTCACCATGTGAGGCGATGATAATCTTTCTCAAATTCATATCTCCTTTCATTTGTATCCAAGCAAGTTATGTGCCATAACTTCTTTTTTATTTCCAATATCTTTACATCTTCATACAAGCAAAATCTGTGCCACAGCATTTATTTTCTTTTAAATTCTTTTACGCTTGCTCATTTGTATACAAGCAAACTTTGTGCCATACAAAAAAAGAGCAGAACTTTTTTCTGCTCATCATATACAAAATCCTCTTTCAATAAAATTTTTATCATTGCGTACATAATCATAAATATAGCCTATTTCTGCAATTGGTATAGTCACTCTATAGAAATTCTCTACATCTTTAAATGATTCCTTAATATAAGATATAAAAAGTGCATGCTCTTTCTCAAAGATATTCATATCCGGATAGATTTCTATTTCCTTCTGCATAACTTGTCGTTCTATCAGACAACTGATATGTACATATAATCCAAAACATGTATTATTAGAAAAATTAAAATCCAGTGCTATCTGTAAACGATCAATGGCATCAGCGACATGTTCTAAAAGCTTATTTGGATTCAAGATAGTCAAACTGTTCATAATATTTGATAAAGAGAAATTCTTTAAAATATTCTTCTTAAAGTCCTGTAGCTGTTCTATTGTCATAGAATCTTCAAGATAATTATCCAGCTCACCTAAACAATCGTTAATGATTAAGTCTTCAATGGGTACGAAATTCATTTGTTCAATATTTGGATTTAATGTTCCAATGACACATAATACATGATAATCATCAAATAATGTGCTGTTCATTCCTTTCTCTACCAATTCATTATAATCATAAACTCTGACAGATATTTCTGATTGTAAAGGTAATGAATCTTCCATGATCTGTTTCAATTTTTCTGCAGTTCCTACACCACTTGCACATGAACATAATATCACTTTCTCTTTCTGACGATTACGTTCAATATGATAACTTGTAGAACTATATGCAACAACATCTTTGAAGATATCTTCCATTGCACGATTTTGTAAGATACCATTTCCTATTTCCAACGCTGTTTTTGTGCTGATGTTATTAATAATTCCAACATTTACATTATCTAAATGAAGTCCTTTATATATTTCTTCCAAGCTTCCCATGTCCACAAGCAGAAATAACTCTTCGGTTTTTCCTAACTTTTTCATATAAGAATTTAATTGCTGGAGAACAGAATTCATATCCACATTTACCGGCATATCAATCGCATCAAATACATATTTCCCTAAAAATTTATTTACAGCATCAGCAATACTACTCGCTGTAGAAAACCCATGTGCAAGAATCACACCTGCACGTTTTTGATAAGTATCATCCTTTTTTAAGCTTTGGAAATAAAAGATAAATGTTATCATTGCCATAGGCAGTACATCCATATCTAAATAAGATGATAAATACTTCCCTATTTCTTCAGATATACTATACTCACGATGATAATGCTGTTTCATGAATGAATAAAAAGTTTCTACTACTTCATTATTTTTAACAGACCAATTCCGAAAGCTATGATAATCCTTTGTATATGCATTTAAATAGCTGCATACAGATAAAATATCATTATTCGTAACTTCAAATTTATATTGTCCTGCAACTAAATCAAGGATATGCTGGATACCATTTTGATAGAAATCCTTTTGCTGTTCTTGTTCTTTATAAATCAAGGTACTATCAAAATATTTCCATACAGTATCTCTACATCGTTCTATACACTGTTCTTCATTGATTATTCGTTGAACACATTCTTTATAATGCTTCATCAATTCTTCATTTAATCGTATTATATTCTTTTCTTTATGTATAAAATTTTGTAAATCATCAATCTTGATATACTCACTGGCAGATGTATATACCGCACTTTTTTCAGTAATATCATTTAAAATACTATTTGGTAAACTTTTTAACTGTATCAGCATATCGCCTTCATCATTTTCTTGAAATAAAGAATTGATACAACATGATTGTACACAGCTTTTTAATCCCCCTATGTTACCAGGAAATTCATGTGACAGTAAGATGTTATACGCTTTCGTGCTGATACTGATTTTCTTATGTAAACGCTCTTCTTCCTCTTTGAACATTGAATATATCAACTGTACCTTTTCCTGCATTCCTCTTTGTTGTAAAGATGGTACAGTAATCGTCATTGGAATTCTTCGCTGTAATGTTTTTAATAATACTTTTTCCGGGTTCTCTGTTGTCGCAAGAATCAATCGAACTTTTGATGTATACCACGTTTCATTATCCCCAACGCGATGATAAATAGATTGATCCATAAATTGAAATAGTTTTTCTTGGCATTCGGCTTTTAGATTATGAACTTCATCCAAAAACAATACGCCACCATTCGCAAGTTCTATCAGCCCAGCTTTATCTTTCTCTGCTCCAGTAAATGCACCTTTTACATAACCAAATAAATTCGCAGTCAATAACTCTGGATTGTTCGCATATTCACTACAGTTTACCGCAATAAATTTTCCTTGTGCTTCTAATAAATTTTGATTTTTCGCATACTCATATGCCAGCTTGGCAATAAAACTTTTTCCTGTTCCTGTAGGCCCATATAGCATCATAGGAAGCCCATCAGGTGGATAAGCAATTGTCGCTTTACACTGATTGATTAAATCAGACAAACTGCCATCATGTCCAATCAATTTATCAAAATCACGTACACTTTGACGACTTTGGTTAAGCAATAAATCTAAACTTTTAAAAACGTCTTGTTCTATTTTCATATTATATTCATTTTCAAACACTTGTTTATCAATGTAATAAGCAGGGCGTTCTTCTATCTTCATCAAAACATGACGTGCCACAAGCGTCTTTAATATCGTAGCTACTTCATTACGACTAACATGTACAAGTTCACTGATGTTTGTGGCAGTATTATTTTCATATTTATGACTTTGAGAATTTTCTTTTATGATAGTAAGAATTTCTTCATTCATCTTATCACTCCTTGTATATAGAATGGTAAATTCTAAAATCATAAATGTCAAGGAAGAAATTATACCCAAAAATTCTATTTTAATAAAAATAATTATTTTTATTTTTTTTATGTAATCGTGCTGCTTATGGCACGTTTTTTGCTAGAATAGATATAGAAAGGATATGATGATGATGATGAAACAGGATTTGATTTTTCAACAAAAATTAACACAAACATTACAGCTTTCCATGTCAATGAAAAATTCTTTAGATATTCTAAAATTAAATCAGGAAGAGCTATTAGATTATATTGAGGCATTGGTAGAAAAAAATCCTGTTATCGCATATAAACCATCTACGGATATGCATACTTTACTGCATGAAACACTGTCACAAACACGTACGTTAAAAGATGATTTATATATGCAATTACATACATTTCCATATGCCTATGATGAGCGTATTTGCACTTATTTAATAGAATCCCTAGATGAGCATGGCTTTCTGACTTCCACAATTAAAGAATATGCACAATGCCTTCAAGTTAGTGAAGATACAATAGAAGATCATTTAGAGATCCTCCAGTCTTTTGAACCATGTGGTATTGCGGCATTTGACAGTGTCGACAGTATTCGTCTACAACTGCTACATAAACATCTGTTTGTGTCTGAATATATCTTTTCAAATTATCCAGATGATATCATAGAAAAAAACTATTCTAAAATTGCTAAGTCATGCCATCTTAGTATTTCTGAAGTCATGGAAGCTTTGGATCATATTAAAAACTGTACGCCGTTTCCTTGTAGTAATTATCAAAATACAAAAGATCCTGTAGTTCTTCCAGATTTTGAAGTAAAAGTTATCGGACAAGAGATTGAATTAATCCCAAAACAGCCAGGTCATTTTACAATTGAAGATGAATTAGCTGTTATGAAAGAAGAAAGTGAACAGATAAAACAATATTTTGAAGAAGCATATTACTTTATCGATAACCTTAATAAACGTAATAAAACTCTTATGATAATGGCAAATGAATTATTCCATATACAGAAGAATTACTTTCTTTATCATGACGAGTTACAGCCTTGTACATTAGCCGATATAGCCTTAAAAACCGGATTTCATGAATCAACTGTTTCCCGTACATTATCAAATAAATATTATATCTTTGAGAATGAAATTTATCCTGTAAAACAATTATTTATATCTTCAACAAAAAGTGGCAGTAGTAAAGATTCTATCCTGAAAGCTATACAAAAATTTGTAAAAGAAGAAGATAAAACCCACCCATATAAAGATGAAGAACTTGTTGATTTATTAGCCGAAATCGATTTATATGTTTCCAGAAGAGGTGTAGCAAAATATCGTTCTTTATTGGATATTCCCGGTTCTCGTGAACGACGATTGAAATATTAAAAAAATCATCAAAATTTATGATGATTTTTTTGTTTATTATTTAATTTTCAGCACCATCTTCTTCAACCTGTCCACGCTCTTTTTGTTTAGCTGCTGCTTTTTCTTTTTTCATATTCATATATATCTTAGCCCCACCAAATACACCTACACATGTTGCGATACCGCCAATGACTGCTTTTTTTACTTTACCTTTTCCCATAACTGTCCTCCATTTACACACACTCATTTATACGGTTATTATACAGCAACTACATGTGAAAAGTATCAAAATTTTATGGCAAAATTATTAAGAATTATTAAGAATTTAATCGTATTTTACAAGCATGACAACTTTTGCAAGCTTTAGATAAACATATTTCCTTTAATTATTTTTAAGATATTAATTCATTTCCAATCTATAAACTAAATATTGGTATGTTTGCTAAAACAAAACGTTTAAAAAATAGAATAACTGTATTATACTTATATATAGAAAAAGGGAGTCTATTTTATGCCATTTGAAGAAAAAATATTAAATACAAATATAGAAAAAAGTAAACGATTAGGTGCATTTATTCGTTATCATCGTGAGGAAGAAAAAATGTCATTAAGTTTTATGGCAAATACAGTCAAAATATCCAAAGCATACTTAAGTGAAATTGAACATGGTAAAAAAACACCTCAACCTTATACTCTTCAACAAATTTTAAAAGTTCTTGAAATCAAATTTTATCCAGAGATGGACTTATTTTATCAATCAGAAAACTTATTAAAACAATTGTTTGAAAATTATAGTAACTTAAATGAACAAGAAGAAATTCGTTGTTTTGACATTTTAAATGAGAATTCATACTTCGAGTATTCATATGGATTTTTACAATATTATCTCATGAAATTTATGTACGAGCTTAGATTCCACCATAATCAAACTAAAATAAATCACTATAGAAAATGTATAGAAAAGTATATAAATTTATTGAATGAAGATGAACAAAGTATCTTTTATGATTTATGTGGGCAAGAAAATATTCGTAAAGAAAATTATTTAGAAGCGGCTATGCTGTTAAATAAAAGCCTTGCTTGTCAATCTTCCATAACAGAACCAATGGTTCATTATCATTTATGCGCTATACATCAATATTTAAATAAAGCAGCAATTGCACTATCTCATTGTTTTAAAGCACAAGAATTATTCAACAAACAATTTGCTTTTGAACGTATGTTGTATTTGGCAATATATGAAGCTAATTGTTATTCAGGATTACGCAGCTATGACAAAGCAGAAGAATTATACCTTTTTGTATTACAAAAAACAAATCTTACTTCTTTAAAGCACATTCAAATCACAATTTATAACAATCTTTCATGGAATGCATTAAAACAAGAAAACTACAAGAAATGTGTTACTTATGTGAAACAAGCAATCCAACTTAGTTCTAAGTTTATTGATATTTTTATTTACCTTCCTATTTCTTACTATTATCTTTCTGATTTTGATATGTGCAAGGCTAGTATAGAAAAATATCAAAGTACATATACTGATACAAATTATCATAAATATGTATTAGAAGCATTAACATTTATGATGAATCATGATTTTATACAAGCTTTGAATTCCTTGAAAAAAAGTTTAAGCTTGTGCAAGGAATATGAAATGCGTATTGTTATTTTGAAACAAATTTGTTTCGTGCTAAACAAATTAAAAGCATATCCTGAACTTTGTGAATATCAGGATATGCTGCTTCATGCATATGAAGGATACTAATTCATATTTTGTTCTATGATATCATTAAGATACTTTTTAATAATATATTTCATCACAAGAATAAGTAGAACTATTAGAAATATAGAGTATATTATTAATTGAATCAGGAACATGACAAATGATATATTTAAATTTAAATATAAACTTACTAATTTGTTTAATCCTAATAAAAGAATAAACGAAATACATAAAGAAATTACAGAAATCACCATTATTTGTATAATATATTGCTTAGATATATCTTTTCTTGTCATTCCTGATGTATATAATAAATAAGTATCTCTTGCTTTACTTAGGAAATATTGAAGGGATATATTGTAAATAATACAAATACTAACCATGATTGCTATGAAATAAAACCCATAAATAAATATTTTTATAGCATTAATATCTCTTTTATTTTGTTCCATATTTTCTTTATTATCTATTAGATATAAATGATCATTTTCTGAAATATTCCAATAGCTTTGTAATGACGCACCTTTTTGTGAAGCTTGAGGACCATTCAATTTTAAATTGCCTTCTACATATGTTTCCGGATATGCATCTTGCCATTGTTCTGTTAATGTGGCAGGGACAATCACTACAGGTGTATCAAATGACAGTGTATCATCTTGAATACTTTCACAAGGATACTGTAAATAAGCTAAAGTTTCACCCCATTTTTCATTTATATGTATAGAAACTTCTGTATTTGTATTACTTGCATTCACGACAAGGATACTTTCTTTGTCTTTTATTTGATGTCTTTTCAATAAATTTTCATATGTTTTATCATCTATTGTATAGACTTTATCTATTTCCTCATTCCCTGCCTTTGCATCTGCCCTTACACCATAATAATACTGGTATGTGCCCTCTTCTCCTTTGCACACTTTATCTAAATCCTGTATAAGATTATGGATTTCACTACCACTCTTTTGAAAAAGATCAAAATTAGCAGATACATCCGCAACATAATCTACAGAAGATAAACTTGCTTCTTGCCATACACCTACTATTAAATTTGTGGATATGCAAAATAAAGTCACAAGTATCATAATAAAACTAATTGGGATACCATAGCTAGTTCTTAACGTATCTCTTATTGCTATGCGAAAATTCATAGAACCCGCTGTTATATATAGCTTGCGAAAATGAAGTTTTGTTGATTTTGGCTTTTGGTGTTTTATCAACAAAAGTATAAACGTTATGATTAACATTAAAGTGACAACGCATGATATGATACTTAAATGTTTCACATTAGCACAAAAGGTTAAGTGAATAGATAAATCAAATATTTTCGTTATACTTTCGCCAAATGCATTCATAACAATAAACCAAAAACCTACACTGCATCCTAAACAAAGTAAACCAAATAATCCATTTACCAAAATAATTTCATTAAAAATGAAAGTACGTATTTGTTTTTTTGTTGCGCCTGCATAAGATAATTGTTTAAGTTCATGTCCTCTTTTTTTCAAATACATGGCAGAAACATTATAAATAAAGAGAAAACAGCATATGCCAATTAATAAAGTAAATGCATAAAATATGAAATCAAATCTATAATTTAAATGATATTTTTGATTAATTAATCCATCATTTACTTCCAATGTCAATGGCTTATTTTCCAAAAAGGTTTGAATAGAAATATCTTGTTTAAATGTTGCATATACTTCCGTCAATAGATTTTTATCTTTAGAATCCATCAATGTCCAGAAAGAAAGTGTCGGGCGCCAAGTATTTTCTTTAAAAACCCCAGATATTTTATAATTCACTTCCTGATTCTCATCATCAAGTAATGTTATATAATCACCAATATGAAAATTATTTTGTTTGGCGAATGATTCATCTATTATAATTTCTTTATTATTTTTAGGATATGTACCTTCTAGAACTGTAATAGGATAGGTATCATCAAAGCAAGATACCGCAAAAAAAGCATAGTCATTACGATTGTTTTGATAGGATAAAGCTAAATTTTTGCGATAGTTTTTTGTGGTCAAATAAGATGAATATTCATCATCTAAATCTTCCTTTTGTTTCGTATAGTGAACATCCCAGTTACCAAATATTTTTTCACTTAGTTTTAAATCATATTTATCATAAGAATCTTTGATAATCACAGTGGAAGATAACATAAATATTGACAAAAAAATGATAGCTAACATGGGAATAACAGATTTTTTATTGCTTTTCAAATAGGCTTTAGATATCTTCAATAAATATTTATAGTTCTTCATCTGCAATCTTTCCATCTTTCATATATACAATACGATCTGCCGTATTTGCGACATGCTTATCATGTGTGATCACGATTATAGTTTTCTTTTTTTCTTTCAATTTTTTAAATATATCTAGTATAATCTGTGTATTTTTGCTATCTAAATTACCTGTTGGCTCATCCGCTAAAATGATTTCTGCGCCACTCAATAACACTCTGGCAATACCAACACGCTGTTGTTGACCTCCTGAAAGCTCACTGATAAAACAGTTTCTTTTATTCATTAAATCAAGTTCTTTTAAAACTTCAGCTAAACGTTCTTCTGATATTTTTTTGCCATCTAATTCTCTACTTAAGCGTACATTTTCTTCTACTGTTAAGGATGAAATCAAATTGAAAAATTGAAAAATTACACCAATTTTTTGCCTTCTTTTCTTGGTCATTTCATCCTCAGATAATGTTTGTATATTCACATCATCTATATAACAATCACCTTCATATTTACGATCAATACCACTTATAATATTGAATAATGTTGTTTTTCCACTGCCGCTTGTTCCACAAATAGCAACAAATTCTCCATCTTGAATGGATAAAGATAAGTCATTTAAAGCAACACATTGATTTTGTTTGTTGCCATATATTTTTGTAATATGTTCTAATCTTATTGCCATTTTTTACCCTCCTTTTTTATAATTATACACTTTTATAAAAAAGCAGTCTACAGAAGAGCGTTAGCTAACACACTTTTATTGCCGGTTTAGTCCAAGCAATTAAAACACGATATATTAAATTCTGGCAAGCTGTTAAAAAAAAGGATCTCATACATATTTCAGTATAAAATCCTCTTTTCTTCTTAACCAAATAGCTCTTTTTCTCTTAATCTCATTCGTTCACGTTTATCCTTCAGATATAATTTCATACCTCTAAACGCCCCAATACATGTTGCGAACACTTCGATCATGAATGATCTTGCATTATTCAGCACGCTTGACTCCTCCTTGAATTAATGAAATTTCGCTAAAGCTGTTTTTTCATATGCTTCATCACTGATGTTTGCTTTCCAGCGATAAAACAGAATAGATAATACAGAGAATATAATGATCATTCCCACAAACACCATAATATCTGGTGTGATATTACCACCCATTGCTAATGTATGACGGAATGCCTCTACACTATACGTGAATGGCATGAATGGATGAATGACATTATAGAATACGCCGGATGTTTCAATTGGATACGTACCAGCTGCACCACCTAATTGTAATACCATGAAGATTAATACGATAAAACTTCCAATCTTGCCACATGTGATACTAAAGAACACGATCATTGACATGAATGCTGCTGCGACTAATATTGCCATACCAAAGGTTCCTGCGACCTGATATGGAGATAAGCCATTCACAAGCATTAATGCACCGATCATTACAATTGCCATAATGGTTGAAATCACATACATCACACCTGCTTTGCTAGCCCATAGCTTGAATCCAGATTTTGTTTGAATGTTGTTTTTCAATAATGGATACATCAATGTAAATGCCATACATGCGACATATAGACCAACAGACATCATATATGGTGCCATGGCATGACCATTGTTTTCAACCGTACTGATTTCCTGATGCTGCAGCGTTACAGGACTTGCCATCATATCTTTGGTTTGATTACTGATATCCATATTGCTTTTTTTCGCTCCATCTGCAAGCGATGTTTGTAATGTAGACGTACCAGATTTAATGGTAGATAAACCATTGTATAGACTATCAGAACCAGTTGCCAGTTGGTTTGCGCCATCACTTAATTGTGTACTTCCGGATTGTAGTGCCTGTGCACCATTTAAGATTTCAGGGTTATTAGACACCAGTGTATTAGCACCTTGTGTTAAAGATTTACTGCCTTGTGCAAGTTCACTAATTCCCTGTGTTAAAGTAGGAACATTATTGTTTAACGCCTGACTGCCTTGTGCAACCTGACTGGCACCATTTCGTAATGCATCACTGTTTGCCTGAATTTGTGATGCACCTTGTGATAAAGCACGCACACCATTGGTATATGTTTCTACACCTTTCACAAGACCCTGATCACTGTTTAGACTTTGATTTAAAACGGAAAGATTGTTTTGTAAAGTTTCCATGCCTTGTATAAGTCCCATATCTTCAGCACTTGTGCCTTGGGCATCTAATGCTGTTTTAATATCCTGCATACTTTGTGATAATGTGGTAATCGCCTGATTATTACCGTTTAATACAGTTTTCATCTGGTCGCTTTGTGTAACCAGCGTATCTAATACTTGTGACAGCTGTTCATAATTAGTATTTGATGCTTCCATGCCCTGAATGACTGCATTCAATTTTGCGGCTGATACTGCATCACTTGTTTGCACTGTTTTTAAAGTATCAATTGTCGTCTTTTGTGTTTCGCTTGCGCTATTTAAAGCATCTTTTAACTGTTGTGCCTGTACTTTTAAGGTATCCATACTGGAAGCACCTGCTTGATTGCCATGCATCAGTTTTTGAATATCCGCTTTACTTTTTTCCATGTTATCTCCAATTTGATTAGACATGGTTTTTAATCCATTTGTGATATTTTGACTGCCCTGATATAAAGCTGTACTGCCTTGTGCTACCTGCTTGATACCGCCAACAAGTGTTGCATTATTCTCAACTAATAAAGCACTGCTGTCTGATAATTGATTGACACCGCCAGTGTATTCATTCACACCACTTTGTAATTGTTGGCTGCCATCTGTTAACTGAGCGATACCACTTGCAAGTGCTGGCGTATTGCCATTTAACTGTGTTAAACCATCTTGAAGCTGTATAGAACCTTTTTGTAATGAAGTAACACCATTTGTATAATCAGATAAACCTTTCACAAGGGTGGAAGTACCATTTTCAAAGGTCAATGTGCTGTTTGCCAGAACCTTTAAATTGTCGTTAATCAACTTACTGCCATCCTGTGCATCATTCACACCATCATATAACTTCGTACTGCCATCGCTTGCGTCTTTTAAACCACTGCTTAACGTCTTTACCTGTGAGAATATTGTATCCGCGTACGTCTTTGTGACAGAAGCTGATACACTTTCTTCAATCTTAGACACTGCTGTGTCATCCATTTTTGTGGCGATATAATTGGTACCCGGATTGGTTGTATATTCTAGTTTCATTTTTTCCGGATGTTCATCCAATAATGTTGTCGCATTCTTTGAAAAGTCAGATGGAATGGTGATTACCATATAATATGTTCCATCTTTTAATCCATTCATTGCCTGTGTTTCATCCATAAAAGAAAACTTCATTGACTTGTTATCTTTCAGATTCTTCACCAGTTCATTTCCTACATCCAATGTTTTATCGTTGTAAGTAACCTGTTTATCGTTATTCACAACAGCAACTGGTATATCCTCTGCCTTCCCATATGGATCCCACATAGATCCTAAGAAAATTCCCGCATATAACATTGGTATGGTGATAATTGCTACTAAAACGATTTTCAGCCATGTGCTGTGCAGCACACCTTTCCATTCTTCTCTCATCGTATCCTTCTTTCTATCAATGACATACATTATAATCTTGTATTCATCACAAACAATGTACAAAATGCTAGCTTTGTCTAAGTATGCGGTTTCATAACGATCGATGATGAAATTATAAAAATACTTTATATTGTATGTCATAGAAAATTTTTTGTGATATGCTGTCACAAAGAAGGAAAAGAATTGTCTAATTTATAGAAAGAAAAACAGGAGGATAGTTTTTATGAATAAAATTGAACAAAATAAGTATGTAGAAGCTGCATTGGAAGGTGATTCTCAGGCATTGGAAACCCTTTTAATAGAGGTAAAAAATTTTATATTTAACTTGTCATTGAGGATGCTTGGCAATGTACACGATGCACAAGATGCGACACAGGATATTCTAATACGTATTATGACACGACTAGACAGTTTCCACCAAGAATCAGCATTTACTACCTGGGTTTATCGTTTATCTGTGAATTATTTAATTAATTATAAAAAATCCATCTTTGCTCAGCACTCATTATCTTTTGAATTTTATGAACAGGATACCAAAAATGGTTTTATGGAAAAAAATGAAGCCTTGTTGCAAGGTATAGATGAAGATGAGTTGGCATGGGAGCTTCGTATGTCATGTACAAATGTCATGCTGCAATGCTTTGATCCACAGACCAGATGTATCTTTATCTTAGGAACGATGTTCCATTTAGATAGTAAAATTGCTGGAGAGTTATTGGATATGAGTCCTGATAACTATCGCCAGAAACTTTCACGTGCTAAGAAAAAAATGACCAAGTTCTTAGGTGAAAACTGTGGACTAACGAAAACTGGTTATTGTGATTGTAAAAAAAGAGTCAGCTATGCTATTGCAAGTCATCGATTACACCCTAATCATTTGGAATTTAATACACTTCAGCCTTTGAATGAACAATTATTAACAGATGTTACCAATCATATGGTAGAGATCGATAAACAAGTACCTGTCTTTGAAGATTTACCTAATTATGAACCCCCTATATCTGTCGAGGCATTCATGAAAAATCTTCTTGAGTCAGATGATATGAAAGTAATACAATCTTATGATAAAGATGAGGTGATATCCTAATGGCTGATTTACAAATAATCTTACATTATCTATCTGACTTAAAAGCAAATAACAATCGAGAATGGTACCATGCGCATAAAAAAGAGAAAATGGAAGCAATGAAGGAATTTGAAAATCTTGTACAGGATTTGATGATTATCATTTCAAAAGATGAACCAAATATATTACAATTTCAACCAAAAGATTTGATTTTTTCATTGGTCAGAGATACACGATTTTCAAATGATAAATCACCTTATCGACCAGCTTTTCGTGCTCACATATCCCAAAAAGGAAAACTGCCCATTCCTGTAGGCTTCTTCATTTATATAGAACCTGATGGAAACTCTATTATTGGCGGCGGCTTGTTTGCGGATATGTTTCGTGATGCAACAAACATGATGCGTAATTATCTAATTCAACATGCAAAAGAATTTGAAAATATTCTTTCAAATAATCGGTTTTCAGCTTACTTTCAATTACTTGGCGCAAAATTAAAACGGCCACCAAAGGGATACGATCCTGATTTTCCTTATATTGAATATATAAAATATAAAAATTGGTTTGTTGAATACCATTTAGAAGATGTTGATTTATTAAAAGGAGATATGTTTGATAACCTTATCGAAATGTACCGTGCTGTCAAACCATTTAATGATTTTATCAATAAGGCACTAATTGATTTTAAAATGCCAACACGATGATTCCAAAAAGATAGGCAAAATTGCCTATCTTTTTGGTGTATATAACGGATAGAGATATATATTAAAACACATCGTATCTTTATCCTATAAAAAAGACCATCCATTTATGTAAATAATCATGAAGGATGGTTTTCTTAATTACTAATCTTTTAGAAATATTTGATATAGTGTTTTAAATCACGTTTGTTTTCAAATCCATTTGATACAAGGAATTCATGTAATAAATCACGTTCCACATCAGCTGTTAAACGAATACCATGATATCCATTTTTCTTTACACGCTTTTCAAACTCAAAGAATAATTCCCCTTTGGCCTTTGCGTCTATTTCTACTGAATTTGAGAAAACAATCGCTACCATATTAATCAGATTATCAGTGTATAATGTATTATATGGAATACCATGAATATATCCAACTACTTTTCCCTCTACTTCCAGAACTGTAATGATATCTGTACCTGCATCTAACAGATTAGATATGCGCTCTTTTACTTTATCTTTATCATATTCGTAGCCTAACTGTTGATTTAATGCATGAATATCCAAATAATCATTTTCTGTAACTCTCCTTATTTCATACTTCATAAATATGCTCCTTTCAACCTCTGATATTAGTTTAACATGTTTCGTACATGCTTGCATATGTTTTTTAAAGTATTCCCAATAAAGATGTTTTTATTCTGTAGTAATTCGTTTATTTTTATCTTTGTAATACGTAAAAGTCCTGTAATAAAGCCTAGATATATGTTTTGCATATTGTTCCATTGCTAGAGATAAAGAAGGTTCTCCCTCAATTTTTCGTTTATAAACTATATCTTTTACATCAATCAAATTGACCTCTCCTAAATTCATCATCATCTGGATATGCTGGAGTACATAATGATTGACTTTAATATAATTCCATAATTCTCTTTGATTATCAACACCGATACGTTGTTGATTCACAAGGAACAACAACTGTTCCATTTCCGCAGCCATGCGCCAAAAGATTAAAAGGATATCTTGATAAAAAGCTTTTTCCTCACCATCTAATTTAGAAACATGCTGATGCAGTTGTGCATATACCATATGATAGCTGGTTAAGGCATCACAGATCACACCATAGTCAATTTGTTTTTCTAGTGCAGAACGAAGAATCATAAGATAGGCGTGCTGCATATGGAACATCCGTTGTAAATTATAACGAAACTGCGTTGTCATACTGGTTGGAAACAGGAATCGATTCACAATCAATACAAGGATAATCGCAAGTACAACATAAGTAATTCTTAACTCAATTGCTATTTCCTGTTGTAGAGCCATAGTGGTCATTGTCAAGGCAAAACAGGTTGAAAACATCGCCTGCATCCAACTACCTGGTGTTGCTGTATACATACAGGTAACCATGATTGTCGCAATGATGAAATGAGCGTTAATCCCAGGGAAGATACTTAGCAAAATATATACACCAATACTTCCAGCAACCGTACCAATAAAACGGGTTTTTAAACGATAGTTACTTTCTTCATACATAGGTTGAAGTAAAACAATCGCATTTAATGGGAGCCAGTAAGAATGATTCCATTGTGTAAGGTTGGAAAATAAAAATCCAATAACCATAACACAGCTTAAACGACAAGCAAAACGAAATTCAAAACGGTCAAGATGAAATTTAGCTTTTAATTGTTCTAAAGGATGCAGATGTTGTGGCATACGCCATTCTCTCATTGGCTGATTATCTTTCCCTTCCTCACGTATATCCAGGATAATCATAAACAATCGCATAAAATTTTGTATAAATGCACAAATATCATTATCTTCTTTGGATGATGCTTCTTGTAAAAGTATTTCTCCTTCTTTCTGATACGTTTTTTTATCATTTAATATATTAGACAGATGCTTGGTATAAGCAGAAAATGTCGCAAATAATGAATAATCATTTTCTTTTTCCAACATATCCTGTTCATAACGGCTTTCAAAGAAATATATGGTTCTTTGCATCAACAAGGCAAACATATAATGCAGTTTCCCTGATTTTGTAATCACATAAGTTAAACCACGACTTTGATATGCTTCCTTATATAAAGCCTGTTGTGTTAAAATCATCGCCTGTATCTGATGAGCAGGATCTTGATGATGAAGAATCAACTGCGTTAGATCATATAGCTGTGTATTTGCTTTTTTAATCAATACATAACTATCTTTATGTCGATGGGTAAAGGCTACAATAATTAAAGCAACTGCCAATACAAGAATAGAATAACAGAGTACTATTGTTAATGGCCAGATGCCACTCCATCCCACTGGACGAAGCTGTAGTAGTACAAATGCCATCATATTTGCCATATAGCCTTTTTGATTAAACTGGGAAGCCTGAACAAAAACCAGAATAAATGGTACAATGCAGTTTAATAGTACGGATAATGCAGGATGAAGTGTCGCAAAAAATGCGAGCATTGATAAAACCAGTAACTGTACTGTAATGCTCAGCATCTTTTTTATAGTAAATGATTTGTTATATTGTATTTTAAAAATAATTGTTATAAAAGATACGATTGTCATATATTGTACGCCAAAAAATATTAAAATCGTATAGAATAAAAAGAGAAAGAACACGATTGTTGGTACTGCCTGTATAAATTGTTTTTTTATTTTATCTATTGTCTTTTTACGATTTTTCAATAAAACTCCTCCAATACACATATTGTTTTTTAAGTATATCACGATTTTTCACAAAATAATAGTTGCATGCGCAACAATCTAAATAAATTAAGCAACATATATATAAATTATTAATTATATGATTAAAACATGATAAAAAAAGAGTAACATCATAAGACGTTACCCTTAATGTATTTTTATTTCTTAATAATGCTTTCGTTCCAGTGTTCATTTGGTGCAACTTCTAATAAGTCAGCTACTGTAGCAGCAACATTTGATAAACCTAAGTTTTCATCCTGTTTCAATTCTACATCAGCACCATAGATAATGAATGGAACTTTATTTAATGTATGAGAAGTTTTTGCTTTGATAGGCGCATCTTCTTTTTTCTTCTTTTCATACATTTCATCAGCGTTACCGTGGTCTGCAGTTACGATTAAGATACCATTGACTGCATCAACTGCTTTCTTTACACGAGCAAGCTGTAAATCTACTGCTTCTACACCAATGACAGTTGCTTCAAAGTTTCCTGTGTGTCCAACCATATCTCCATTTGGATAGTTAGTACGTAAGAAATCATAATTTCCTGATTCGATTGCAGCACATAATACATCAGTAATTTCAGCTGCTTTCATCCAAGGACGCTGTTCAAATGGTACAACATCTGACTGGATTTCTACATAGTCTTCTAAAGCAGGATTTACTTTTTCACTACGGTTTCCGTTCCAGAAATAAGTAACGTGTCCGTATTTCTGAGTTTCACTGATTGCATATTCACGGATATTGTGTTTGCAAAGTTCTTCTGTCAATGTATATTTGATCTTTGGTGGCTGTGTTAAGAAATTCTTTGGAATGCATAAGTCGGCATCGTACTGTAACATACCAGCATACATAACGTTTGGTACACGTACACGATCAAATTTATCAAAGTTTTCATTATCGAATGCCAATGAGATTTCCTGTGCACGGTCGCCTCTGAAGTTGAACAGAATAACACTGTCGCCATCTTCGATTGTTCCAACTGGTTTGCCATCTTTTGCGATTACAAATCCTGGAAGATCCTGGTCAACAACACCTGTTTCATTACGATAAGTTTCGATAGCTTCTCTTGCACTGGCGAATTCTCTACCTTCACCTAATACATGTACATGCCATCCCTGTTCTACCATCGCCCAGTTTGCTTCATAACGATCCATTGTGATTGTCATACGACCACCACCACTTGCGATACAAGCGTGGAAGTTATCATCATTTAAATCAGCCATATAAGCTTCGATATCATCTACGTAAGTCAATGCACTTGTTTCTGGAACATCACGTCCATCTAATAATGCATGGATTCTTACTTCTTTAACACCATCTTCTTTTGCACGTTTGATTAGCGCTTTTAAATGATTGATGTGAGAGTGTACATTTCCATCAGATAATAATCCTAAGAAGTGCATCTTTCCATCTTTACAATTTGCGACTAAATCTTTCCAAGTATCTGTATTGAAGATTTCGCCTGTTTCAATATTTTCGTTTACCAGTTTTGCGCCCTGAGAATAGATCTGTCCACATCCTAATGCGTTGTGTCCTACTTCACTGTTTCCCATATCTCCATCTGTTGGAAGTCCAACAGCCAATCCGTGTGCTTTAATTTCTGTGTGTGGGCAAGTTCCCCATAATTCGTCTAATGTTGGTTTGTATGCAGCTTTCACGGCGTTACCGAATTCGTTATCACTGATACCAATTCCGTCCATGACTACCAATACAACTGGTCTTTTACTCATAATATATACCTCCTGTTTACCCTAATAATATAACACTATTTGCAAGTTTTAGAAACTGTTTTGTTCTCTGTTTTTAACTTTTTGATAAGATTTTCACAAGAATTATACAGAATTCTTCCTTATCTCAAAAACTATCGCAATTTTATGATATTGAGGATATCATTTTTAGATACTTTTTTTAACTAAGAGTGCGTTTAAAATTATAAAAGCAAGACCTGAAATTATCGTCAACGATTTTTAATGATTTTCATTATTTTCTATTAGAAATGGATTATTGTTAGAATTGTTAAATTTAAGCCATATTTTATTAATTTATTACTTTTTAAATTATTATTACAATGTATTAAAATATTTACAATACTCATACGTATTTCTAATTAAATATAGTTATAAAATTAATGAGATATATTTGTCACTTTTTTATTGTTTAAAAATTTAAAATGTGATATATTTATATCATAAAGTGATAAATACATCACTACCTACTGGAGGAATATTATGAATAAACGTAAAGTAAAACATCTCATCTATATGGGAATAGTATGTCTATTGCTGTTGGTTTTATCGTCTATATATGCAGTTTTATATAATCATGGTCGATTAGTAGAGCCTATGGATTTTTCTACCTATACCTTTCATATAAAGGACACGCCAATGGTATTATCTGGCATTTTGCTCATTATCTATATAATCTATATGACCATCTTTATTATAAAATACAATATGAGAAAACCTGTAGATACCACGCACACAAAGAAATTATCTCCTTATTTAGGTTTCTTAGGATTTTTCGGATTCTTTGGCTTTGCAGGTTTTTGGACCTATAACAGCGCAGGCATCATATATCCATTTATATTCTTTATCTTTTTTGGCTTTTTCGGGTTTTATTATGATGGAAAACTATCAAATACATTAAGAGATGAACTATTTGAACAAAACGTAAAAACTGCATCTATCAAAGCTTATAAAACAGGATTTGCGCTCTTATTTATTGTAATATGGGGTATTGGTATGGGGATGTTATCAAAGAACCTGGAATGGTGTGCTATTTTTATGTTAATATCTATATCCTTAATTTATGCCCTTGTATTATTTTTGGATAAATATTATTTATATCGCTTGGAAAAAGAGGATTAAGCTATGGATGAGCAGTTTCAATGTAAATTAAAGCTATATCGAATCGCACAAGGATTGACGCAGGAGCAATTAGCAAATAAAGTCGGTGTAAGAAGAGAAACAATCATGCGCCTTGAAAAAGCACAATATAATCCTTCTTTAAAGCTTGCGATTGATATATCTAGAGTTGTGAAAGTACCTATTGAGGATATCTTTATATTTGATAAACCAAAAGAAAAGTAGAATGATTTCTACTTTTTTAAATATGTAACGTGAAGTCTATTTTGCCTAAAGAAACAGGCTCTGTCAAAAACATAACCATATACAAAGGAATATATATCAAATCTTCTGTTTCTTCGATATTCCCTATGCAAAATACGATTGGCTTTTTCATCTGGTCATCTTTCATTTCGATTACATGATTTAGTGCAGGATGTTTTTTATAATTGTTCCCAGATTTAATTTCGATTGGCTGTAATTTATTTTCTGATTCAATCACAAAATCAAGCTCTCCAAATTTTTTCTTATCATAATAATAGATTTTATAACCATTACTTACAAGTTGAGTCGCAAACATATTTTCCATGATACTGCCTTCATTGACATCTAAATCATCAGATATAATCATATATTGTATATTTGATGAGGACATTGCACATAGAAGTCCTGTATCATTTAAAAATAATTTAAATAAATTTCTAGAAAGATTTATCGCAACTGGTTGCTTTAATTCCTGTAAGTTATAACATGGCAGTGTTACTCCAGCATCATTTAACCAGTTGAAGCAAGATTCATATCGCTCACTTCTTGCGCTCTTTTTTAAATCACTTAAGATGAATCGTTTATTTTTATTATTCAATTCAGCGGGAATTGCATCAAATATCATTTGTATTTTATCTTTCCCTTTTTCAGCGTATTTTTGAACATCTTTTCGGTATAATTCTAAAATACCTTTCTGTTCATTGATAACTTTTCCCATATCTTTTGTTTGAATAAATGCTTGTACAACAGCTGGCATTCCCCCTACAACACAGTAAAATTTAAATAATTTCATCATTTCTTTATGAATAAAATCATCCACTGGTTTCCTATTTATGTATGCTTCCTTTAATATATTCAATGTGCTTTGTTGGATTCCCATTGCAATCGCAAATTCTTCAAAATCCATTGGATACATCGTATGCGGATCTTCATAACCAACTGGTAAGGATTTAACATTTTGATAGGTTACTCCCAATAATGATCCAGATTCTATATAATCAAATCTTCGATCTTCCACTAAAAATTTAATGGCTGTTCTTACTTCCATACATTCCTGAATTTCGTCGAAAAAAATCAATGTATCATGGGGTATCAATTCTGTTTTAAAATAAGCTGTGAGTTTTGTGATCAACAAATCCGCAGACAAATCTCCTTCAAAGATTGTTTTAGCTGAAGGTGTAGTTATAAAATTAATTTCTAAGAACTTTTTATAATTTTTTTTACCGAATTCACGTATTAACGTCGTTTTCCCTATCTGCCTGGCTCCATTAATGTATAATGCTTTTTTATTCTTATCTTGTTTCCACTGCATCATATATTCATAAAATTTTCTATACATCATATATATCACATCCTTTCTCTGCGACGTTTTTCCATATAAATTATAACACTTTTGCGACGTTATTCTATATTTTTTATCCAAGTTTTGCGACGTTTTTCTACATTTTTCACACGTAATCTGCGACGTTATTCCAATGAATATCAAAAAAAGATACAGATTGCTCTATATCTCATAACCTATAATATTCTTGTGAATGCTAATATAATGAATAAGATACCACTAATCCAGCTTAAATCAATATCAGCTTTATGAAAGATTCGCTTTCCCAAAAAGGAACCAAGTAATATCACAAAGACTCCCATCAGAAAACTAATTATCAATACTTGTAATGGATGAAGAATACTAATTCCCATCGCAAACCCACTAACTAAAGAATCTATTGATAATGCAACTGCAAGATAGGCAGCTTCTTTTAATGACAAATACATACTACAATCGCTATCCGCTTTTGTTTCATCAAGGTATACATCTAATACAAAAGATATGCCACTATATTCAAATTCTAATTGTTTCCTTTTATATTTACGAAGGATCCTTTTGATGGTTCCCTGAAATATAGAACTAAGTCCAATACATAAAAAGATTGTAAAGGATATTCCAGAACACAGCCAATGCGGAATGAACTGTTGAAGAAATTTTGCGGCATACAATGATACCGATAGAAATAATACTCCAATGGATGATATCAGAACTGCGCTTTTCACAGGTATTTTGATATGTTTGGTGCCATAAGCCAGAGCCGCAAGAAAACTATCCAGGCTTAAAGCTGTCACTAACAAGAAGGAATGCAACACATTTACCAGCTCCTCTTTATTAGTCTATTGTCATTTTATTTTTATGTGAGCGATATGTTTTACAGTTTTATAGAAAATTTATGTTAATATTAACGTTTTTTTCAATAGGATTGATTTTTCTTTAATATTTTTGTTATCAATATTATGATTTTCTTTTGAATGCAAATAGTCTTGAATTCTAATAAGGAAAAAGATACAGTTTATTTCACTGTATCTTTTATTGTGGGCATATGATCCATGTACGTTCTTATAATTTTTTGATCAAGACAATTATTTTTTGCGATATCTCCATAAAATTGACCACTTTGTTTTAACTTTCTATCGAATGTTTCTGAATCTACAGTTGCTAAACCAAATGTAGGATGATAGGTCCCCCACTCCCAGTTGTCTAATAGGGACCAATGTAAATATCCAATCACCTGCGCACCTAAATCCATTCCCTGTTTCATGGCCTGAAGCATTGCCGCAAGGTATACAATTCTAATATGATCATCTTCTACTGCAATACCATTTTCTGTAATCATAATTGGTTTATCTTTGAATCGCATCAACATCTCAATCATGATATCCGGACAGATTTCTTCTGAGAAAAACGGTTTGGATAATGCATGAAAATGTGTTGCCTGATAATTATCAAAACGAAAGGCCTTTTTACGACTATTGATAAACTGGCGAACATATGTATTTAATGCCCAAAAATCACAAGTATCTTTTACTTCTGGAACATAGACTGCATCATGAAATGGCATAACGATTTCACCAGTTTTTATCGCATGTATGAAGAATTCATTTTCTACATAATCAATGTAGTCTGCCATAACACAATCTGCTTTATCATATCTTCCACGAAATGGTTCTTTCATGGAATAAGACAATGTTGAACTAACAGGAGCGTTACTATATTTTTTTATAATATGATAACCCCGTGCATGATATTGCAACATATTGATTCTTTCTTCTTCACTGTATTCAAACACGATATTCATTTCGTTGATCACAATCCAATAGTCTACATAATCTTTATATATTGGCACAACTTTTTCTATATAACGTTCCCAATCCGGCATATTATCCATGGTATGGAAAGCCTCTTGTTCATGGAACCATACAGGATGGGACACGTGATGAAGTGTTAAACATACTTTGATATTTTCTTCTTTTAACCGTTGTAGAATATGCAGATAATGCTGTATTGCTTCATCGTTAAATACTCCTTTTTGTGGTTCTATTCTACACCACTCAATAGACATACGATAGATACCTAAATGCATTTGTTTTAAGAGTTGAATATCATCTTCAAAACGTTCATAACTGTTACACGCTTTACCAGCCATTTGATATGGAACGCCACCATAAGCAAACTTTGGCGCATATTGTTTATCATCGTGATAGGAACAATTGTTCCCTTCTACCTGTTGTCCAGCTGTTGTGGCTCCCCATAAGAAACCTTCTGGAAACGTGATATCTGGATACTGAAATATATCTATCATAATAAATCCTCGAATGATTCTTCAGCGGTTTCTACAGCATTCTGTTCTTCATCAAATGCTTGTTTATCCAATATCTTGAAGAATGGGAAATAAATCATCATTGAAATAACAGTCGCAAATAATTCATAGATACCAAAGGACAAACTACCTTGTACGATACCATGTACAAGTGGTGGTAAAGAACCAGCACCTAATACCCCGATGGTTGGTGTAATTACATGAATCTGAATTAAGAAATATCCTAAGATTACAATAATAATTGGTGTAATCAAGAATGGAATCAGCATCATGACATTTAACATTAAAGGCATACCAAATACGACTGGTTCATTGACACCGAATAAGCCACAAGGCAATACAAGTTTTGAGAAAGCTTTATATCGCTTACTTTTTGAGAAAAAGAACATGACAATTACCAAGCCAATTGTTGCACCACATCCGCCAAGACATGCTAAGTCATATAATCCAAAGTTAATAGCGTTTGGCGCAATCTGTCCAGCTTCAACTGCAGCTGTATTTTCCGCAAGATAGCCTAAGAATACAGGGAATAAAATTGGCAATACAGTCATGGAGCCATGTACTCCAAAGAACCATAACAATTGAGCTATAAAAATCAATACCAAGAATGCTGGTAGACTTCCAGTTAAAGACTGAATAGGTGTTTGTAGCATTGTATAAATAAAGTTATTGGCTGTTTCATATGTAGTATTCGCAAAGCCTAGTTTGATTAATCCAAATACTAATACAATGACAGTTGCAGGTATCAATGCAGAAAATGATTCCATGACCATACTAGGGACACCATTTGGCATTTTAATCGTAAAATTTTTCTTCACAAAAAACGCAAGAATTTTTACTGTAATAATACCAGTAATCAACGCAACAAATACACCTTTTGCGCCTAAATAACTGATATCAAGGAATGTAGAGCCTTCTACTGCAGTACTGTTAATTGGTGTTAATAATAAGAAACAAACCAGTGAAATAGCACCTGCGTTGAATGCTTTATCTTTGATATCAAATACTTTTGCACCCTGATATCCAATAGAAAAAGCCATGTATAATGCTAATAAATCAATAGTGAAGTCTGGCACATAACCAAACAAGGTTCCTAACCCTGTAGATGTTAAGAAGCTTTGATAAGGTTCCCACGTAATAGAAGAAACAACTGTAAATAAAGATCCTAACATAATGATGCCAAGTAAGGACATAGAACCATTACTGATTGTTTTTAAATAACGATTACCAGATACTTTATTGGCTAAAGGTACTAAGTATTTCTCCATAAAACTCATAAATTTATTCATCTTTTTTTCCTCCTCAAATTGCGTTTTCTTTGATTGTTTTTTGATACCAGTAAAAACTATTTTTTGGTATTCTTTTGCATTCTTTAACATCTGTGTCGCTTCGATCGATATAGATTAAACCATAGCGTTTCGCAAACCCTTGATGAGAACTCAATACATCAATAAGTGACCATGGGCAGTATCCAAACAATGGATATCCCTGTTTGATCAAATCATGACATACTTCCATATGTTCTTTTAGATATTCAATTCTATAATCATCCTCTATCTTTCCATCTTTTAGTTCATCAGAATAAGCCAGCCCGTTTTCCGTAATCATTACAGGAAGATGATAACGTTCAAATAATTGCTGGATACCAATTTCAAGTCCTTTTGGATCAATGCCAAACTCCATCCATTTGGTTTTCTTTAGATGTTCATTAGATGCTATAGAGAATAATTGATTGCGATAGAATGGTGGCAGTTTACTTTCATCTTCTGTGATATCTTTTGCTTTTACGCAGTTGCTGGCATAATAATTTACACCGATAAAGTCAGGTTTTGATGATGTTAATATTTCTTCATCCTGTACTTCTGTGATTGGATATAATTCATTCTCTTTAAGATAATGTGTAACCCGTTGTGGGTATCTTCCATAAACACTCATATCCAATAACATATTCTGCAGCATATCCTGTGCATCATATGCGGCCTGAATATCCTCTGGTTTTGATGATGCTGGATAAATGACCTGCATCGAACAAACAACACCAACTTTGGTATTTGGAGATATTTGTTTCAAAAGCTTCATAGCTTTTTTCTCAGCCAATGACATGTGATAACTCATTTGATACATATCTTTTATTTTTTGACTGCTTTCTTTATTCCCATTTAAATCTGATGCTGCACTTGCAATCAATTGTTCATTGATCGTTGCCCAATAAGGTACCTGATCTTTCCATCTTTTAAAACATATACTAGCATAATTAACGTAATCATCAATGCACTCTCTTGATTTCCACCCTCCATAAGCATCTACTAATGCTTGCGGCATTTCAAAGTGGTAAAGTGTTGGGAAGGGAATGATTCCATTCTTTATACAGGTATCAATGATATGATCATAAAACTGCAGACCTTTTTCATTCACATGTTTCCCATCTGGCATAATTCTTGCCCAGTTGAATGAAAAACGATATATTTGGATTCCTAAATCCTTCATCAACTGTAAGTCCTCATCTACATGATGATAATGATCACTTGCGACTTTACCATCTGCAATACCCTCAGGAACATTTCGACAATCCGTTGTGGATAATCCTTTTCCATCTTCCAGATAAGCTCCTTCAATTTGAAATGCACTTGTACTTGCGCCCCAAAGAAATGATTCTGGAAATGTTTTTTTATCTTTCATAACTTGCCTCCTCGTTTTACATATAAACTTTATCATGAAAGGAAGAAATCTTAGTCATCAAAAAGGCCTGCGCAATTTCAAAAAAACACAGCCAGTTTCAAAAAATGAAACTGACATAAAAAAAGATGATGGCATCCGTTATTAAAGCCTAATCATCTTTAGATATTATACATTTGATAATTTACAAAATAATACATTAATAAAATTTCAATCATATATAGTAATGTAATTCTACCTTCTGTATTGCTGTTTTCTTTATTACAAATCAAGATTTCATCTACATCTTTCATTAGCTTTGTATTTTCATTCATTGTCATTGCGACAATCGTCACATGTTTTTCCTTTAATATTTCCATGACTTCATCATTACGATAGAAGTAGCCGCCTTCTAATGAAGCCACAAATACCAGTGCTCCTTCATGAAGATTAGCTGCAATCACCTTTTGTTCCTCATATGTTAATCCAAGTCTGACAAGTTTATTCATACTTGCCATCTTTACTTGAAAGTGCTGACCGAGCAATGTCGCAAATTCTAATCCGAAAAACGCCATTTCTTTTGCTTCAAACATCTTTTTTGTAATACGCTCCAACTGTTTAAAATCAAGCTGTTGAAATGTAAAATCAATATTATTTTTTATATTCTCAGTATAGTGTTTTAAAATAGGCCGCATATCATCAATACTTGCTTTTGATACTTCTTTTGAATAGTCAACTTCTATTCCAATTTCTTTTTGGCATGCATTTCTAAATTCTGTATAATGATCAAAGCCAAGCATTCTGATAAATCTTGATAGTGAAGCTGATGATATAAAACATGTATCTGCCAGTTCATGAATTGTCAGACTTGGAATTTCATGATAATGCTGCATCAAAGCTTTTGCGATATCATAAGAGCTTCCTTTCTTGTTTGTCACATTGATTTCACGTAATAATAATGAAAGTACGGGTGTCTGCATTGCCATGGGATACATCTCCTTCTATCTTTTATTATATTCTACTATAGGTTTCATTTAATGAAAAGAAAAAGCTGTGCCTACTGATACGATTCTCAAAAGTAGACAGTACAAATAATTAAAACGTACTGAATA
>NZ_QVFI01000020.1:415-78002 GCF_003433845.1 Absiella sp. AM09-50 | reverse complement strand
AGCACGTTGCCAGGTCTGTTTGCCTCACATTTGTGAGGCTTTTTTTTATTTTCTAAATATATGAAAGATATCAAATATATGGTTTCTTTTTTTTAAACAGTACGTTATAATAAAGCAGGTGATAAGTATGAAACAAAAGGTATTGTTAGGTTTATCTGGTGGAGTAGATTCCGCAGTAGCAGCATATATATTAAAAGAACAGGGATATGATGTTTCCTGTGCATTTATGCGTAATTGGGATTCTTATGCCAATAACGATATATTGGGAAATCCGACAATTCAGGATGATGTGTGTCCTCAGGAACAAGATTATGCAGATGCAAAAGCAGTTGCGGACGCATTAGAACTTCCATTATATCGCGTAGATTTTGTGAAAGAATATTGGGATCATGTATTTACATACTTTATTGATGAGTATAAAAAAGGTAGGACCCCAAATCCAGATATCCTCTGTAATAAATATATAAAATTTGATGCATTTTTTAAGTATGCACAAAGTATGGGATTTGATACAGTCGCAACAGGACACTATGCACAGGTAGAACATGGTGATGAATACAGTCGTTTACTAAGAGACGCTGATAACAATAAGGATCAGACATATTTTTTATGTCAGATGCCGAAAGAAGCATTGCGTCACACATTGTTTCCAATTGGAAACTTAGAAAAACATGAAGTCAGAGAGATTGCTGAAAAACTTGCATTGGAGAGTGTCGCAACCAAAAAGGATTCCACAGGTATTTGTTTTATTGGCGAACGTAATTTCCGTGAGTTTTTAAAAAACTATCTTCCTAGCCAGGATGGCGATATTGTGGATATTGAAACTATGGAAGTCTTAGGCAAACACATTGGTGTCATGTATTATACAATTGGACAACGTAAAGGACTTGGTATTGGTGGTACACGGGGACCTTGGTTTGTGGTTGGAAAAGATGTCAAGAAAAATATCTTGTTTGTGACAAATGGAAATGAAAGTGACTGGCTGTATACAGACAGCTGTATTGTGAGTGGTGTTAACTGGTTCCCAAGTGAAAAACCTGAAGGAGAATTGGCATGCACTGCAAAATTTAGATATCGACAAAAAGACAATGATGTTACCATTCGCTTTATTGATGAATCAACCGTTTTTGTGACCTATCCGCAAGGCGTATCCAGTGTTACTTGTGGACAGGAAGCTGTATTCTACCTGAATGAAGAATGTTTGGGCGGCGGTGTTATCGAGGATGTTTTCAAAGATAAGGAAAGCATGCAGTCTAAAATAGAAAATCGTGAAAATAAATAAGTGCACTCTTCATATAGAAGAGTGTTTCTATCATGAAAGGGGGTATTTGTTTGGAAGAATACCAAAAATTAGAAGCAAGGCATCTATATACGATATTTCGAAATGAAGAAAATGGTTATACGGTTGCGAAATTTGTGACCTATGATGCAAAAGAAGAAGAATTTACAGCAACAGGCATTTTTAAGGAGCTGGTTGAAGAGGAACGTTATTCTTTGCAGGGTGAATATAAGGAACATGCCCGTTATGGTATGCAATTTCAAGTGATCAGTTATGAAAAAATGATGCCAAATGATGAGAACAGTCTGATTCGTTATTTTTCCAGTGCCGCATTTCCTGGTATTGGGAAGAAAACCGCAAAACAGATTGTGGATCATCTTGGTGAAGATGCTTTATTGAAAATTAAAGATGATATTCATGTGCTGGATGACATTGAAGGTATGAATGAGAAGAAACGCAATGCCATTTATCAGGGAATCAGAGAGCATGGTGATCTGGATGATTCTATCGTGTTTTTTTCCAAATTTGGAATGAGTGTAAAAAATATTATGAAACTAGAAGCAGCTTATGGAAAAGAAGCGGTAGAGGTTGTGAAAGAGAATCCTTATCAAATGGTGGAAGATATTGATGGTATTGGATTTGCGACTGCTGATAAGGTCGCAATGGAGTTATCTTTTTCTATTGATCATCCTTACCGAATCAAGGCAGCAATTTTATCTTCTGTATTAGATATATGCATGTCGAATGGTGATACTTATGTGAGTGCATCTCAAATTTCCAGAGAATTGAAAAAGCGCTATGGCATGGAACAGATTGATTTAGAGCCATATCTTCAAGAATTGTTTGCAGATCGTTTATTAATGATGGAGGATGAACGTATTTATCATAATACCCAATATGATGCTGAAAAAGGCATTGCTGTATTTCTTGGAAATTTCCCATATGAAGAAATGGAACAGGTAGATATCACGCATCTGCAGAATGATATCACAATACTTGAAAACAAGTTACATATTTCTTATGAAGAAAAACAGAAACAAGCGATATCAAGCTTCTTTAAAGAGCCTTTTTCTATCATTACAGGCGGACCCGGAACCGGTAAAACAACCATTGTGCAAGGAATTTTATCCTTGTATCAGCAGTATTATCCAGATCAAATCATATCATTATGCGCACCTACCGGCCGTGCCGCAAAACGTCTAGCGCAGTTAAGTGATGGAAGAGCTGTCACAATTCATTCATTATTAAAATGGGATTTAGAAAGCAATACATTTCTAGTAAATGAAACAGAACCAATTCAGGCAGATGTATTGATTATTGATGAATTTTCCATGGTTGATCAATGGCTGTTTTACAATTTATTATTGGCATGTCGGGATATAAAGAAAATATTACTTATCGGGGATGAGGATCAGTTAGCAAGTGTTGGACCTGGTTGTGTGTTAAAGGATTTGATTAAAAGCAATTGTTTTCCATTAACAAGATTAGAAAAAATATTTCGTCAACAGGAAGGCAGCGATGTAGTCGCTCTTGCGCATATGATCAAGGAAAATGAAACACCTGATTTTGATCAAATGCAGGATATTGCATTTTTTCCTTGTCAGAATTTTGAAGTCCGTAATCTTGTAAATCAGGTAGTTAGCAATGCACTAAGCAAAGGCTATGATACAAAGGATATTCAAGTGCTCGTTCCAATGTATCAGGGTGTAGCTGGTATTGATGCTTTAAATAATGCTTTACAACAAATGATGAATCCACCAGATGAGTTTAAACGTGAATTAAAGGTAGGTTATCGAATATTTCGAGAAGAAGATAAAATCTTACAGTTGAAAAATCAGCCGGATGATCAGGTAAGCAATGGAGATATTGGAATATTAAGAGAAATCATTTACGCAAGCGAGGATGTTCAAAATAAAAACAAGTTAATGGTAGAGTTTGATGATCATATCGTAGAATATAGCGGAGAAAATCTTTATAATATTTCACATGCCTATTGTATATCCATTCATAAAAGTCAGGGTAGTGAATATCCAATCGTGATTTTGCCGATTGTAAAAGATTATCGCTATATGCTTCAGAAGCGATTGCTTTATACCGCTGTCACTCGTGCGAAAAAAAGTCTAGTTTTACTAGGCGATATGGAATTGTTTCAACATGCAATTCAAGTAGCGGACAGACACGTTAGAAAAAGTACACTGACGCAAAGAATCTTATCTGTTTTCGGATAGTTTGTAAATTACACTCCATAATAAGATTGTCAGGAGTGATAACATGAATAAATATATCGTAACTGCAGCTTTAAGTATGCTTGTTGGAATTTATATTGGCTACAATGAGGAAGATGAATTAGAAGAAATCTGTCATAAGTCAAAAAAAGCAAAGCGTAAAATGATGAAAAAGCTGCACCATGCAGGTGACACGATTTGCGAATGTATGGATATGGATTAACCCCATTCGGGGTTTTTCTTTTATGAAACATGCCTTTACTCAAATCCTGACATACGCAAAAAAATTAATACCTTTCTTTTTATCTGCACTTTTATTGGTTCTGTTATTGAAACAGTTAGCACTTTACCCATGGATGACATCTATCTTTCAAAGCATGATGCCTGTATTTGGCGGTGTTTTGATTGCTTTGTTTCTACAGCCCTTTATTGATAAATTAGAAAAATATGTTTCAGCTAAAATCGCTGTTTTTATTGTTTATACTTTTATCATTGTATCACTCATTTTATTTGTTATCTGTTTGATTCCTTTGTTGTATCATCAGATGGTGGACTTTATGGAAGTTTTACCAAACTGGGTTGAAAAGGTAGAACAGTTTCTTGAAAAATATCATATCGTTTATGGGAATATGGAAGATTTTAAAAATAAATATGTGCAGGAAGGCTATGTGGTAGTGATTGACTCTTTAAAAACAACCATGAATACATTTACAGATTATGGAATCGCCTTTTTCACAGCTTTCTTTTTATCTTTAGATCTTGATTATTGGAAACGCAGTGCCAAAAAGCTTTTTACAGATTATCAGCGGTATTCTAATTTCTATCATACGATGAGTAATATCGTCTATCAGTATCTGGTAGGAACGATATTAGATTTATTCTTCATCATGATCAGTGTCGGCATTACTTTATACTTTTTTGATTTTCCCAATGCGTTTCTATACGCAATCATTTTGGCATTTTTAAATTTATTTCCTTATGTTGGTGCTACGCTTGGTCTTATCTTGATCGCTATTGTGGCCGCTTTAAGCTATCCAGTATTTCCATGGCTTGCATTTGCCATCGTCTGGAGTATTCAACAGTTGGAAAGCAATATTATTCAGCCTTTGATTTTTAATCATACCATGAATGTACGCCCGATTTTATCTTTTGTGTTCATCTTTATCGGAGAAGCTTTATTTGGGGTGATTGGCGTCATTTTATCTCCTATTTTTGCCAGTATTGCACAAATTGCCATACGAAGTTATCTGCATGCAAAAACCAGTGATCGTGTAGGAGAATGGGATGATATCTGGCAGGATTTTGATGAAGCCATGAAACAGGAAGAAAAGGAAGGGCGGATGGAAAGAAAATCCTTGTAAAAAAAGAATGGATTTGTTATAATTGAAACGCATAAAAACACGATGAACAAGAGGAGTACATAGGAAGAATACGGTAGAGAGAAAGCGGTTGGTGAAAGCTTTTGTATAGGACTTATGGAAGGCTGCTTGGGAGTGGATACGCGGATCTTCGGCGTTAATGAAGAAATTAAGGTGTACTCTTTTTGAGTGAACTAGGATGGTACCGCGGTAAGAAAACAATTTATCGTTCCTATGCATGGAACGATTTTTTTATTGTAAGGAGGAATTTTTATGAAACAGTTGACAGGTAGTCAGATTAGAGCGTTATTTCTGGAATATTTCAAATCAAAAGGCCATATGATTGAGCCAGGCGCATCCCTTGTTCCACATGATGATCCAACGCTTTTATGGATCAATGCAGGGGTAGCAGCATTAAAGAAATATTTTGATGGCTCTGTAAAACCAGAAAGTCCAAGAATTGCCAATGCACAGAAATCTATTCGTACCAATGATATTGAAAATGTAGGAAAGACCGCACGTCATCATACATTCTTTGAAATGCTGGGAAATTTTTCTATTGGTGATTACTTCAAAGAAGAAGCAATTCCTTTCGCATGGGAGTTTCTAACAAGCCCTGAATGGATTGGCTTTGATAAAGAGCGATTATATGTATCTGTTTACACAGATGATGACGATGCATATCGTATCTGGACACAGGTATGTGGTGTGGATCCATCTCATATCTTAAAAACAGATGATAACTTCTGGGAAATCGGAGAAGGACCTGGAGGACCAGACAGTGAAATCTTCTATGATCGTGGACCAGCGTATGATCCTGAAGGATTGGGAGAACGTCTGTTCTTTGAAGAATTGGAAAATGATCGTTATATTGAAGTATGGAATGTTGTATTCTCACAATTTGATTGTAAACCAGAATTACCACGCAGCGAATATAAAGAACTGCCACAGAAAAACATCGACACAGGTATGGGATTAGAACGTTTGGTTGCACTTGTTCAAGGTGGAGAAACAAACTTTGACACAGATTTATTCCTGCCAATTATTTATGAAACAGAAAAATATACACAGTGTCGTTATGCAGATGCAGAACATAAGATGGCATTTCGTGTTATCGCAGACCATATCCGTACAGTCACATTTGCATTAGCTGATGGCGCATTATTTGCCAATGAAGGCCGTGGCTATGTTTTACGCCGTGTGCTGCGCCGTGCTGTTCGTTTTGGCAAAAAGTTAAAAATCGAAGGTGCATTTATGTATCGTTTGGTACCAGTGGTTTATGAAATCATGAAAGATTACTATCCATATCTGGAAGAAAAATTAGATTATATCGCAAAACTGGTAAAAGCTGAAGAAGAACGTTTCCATGCGACACTGGCTGATGGTGAAAAACTGTTGAAAGATGTTATGGAAGCACATGCACAAGATAAACTAATTGATGGTGTAACAGCATTTAAATTATATGATACATATGGTTTCCCATTAGAACTAACCAAAGAAATCGCAGAAGAAAGCGGCTATACAATTGATGAAGCAGGCTTTGATGCTGAAATGGAAAAACAAAGAGAACGTGCACGTAATGCGCGTGAAGATGCACAATCTATGTCTTCACAATCTAAAGATTTGATGGATTTCACTTTAGAAAGCAGCTTTATTGGTTATGATCAAAGAGTGGTAGAAGCAAAAGTTATCGGCTTATTCAAAGATGGTGTCAAAGTCGATGAGATCAATGATGAGGGCGATGTTGTATTTGATACAACGGTATTCTATGCTGAAAGTGGTGGACAGATCGGTGATAGTGGAGAAATTGAAAACGATAATTGTAAAGCAATGGTAGAAACCACAATCAAGGCGCCTCATAAACAGCACCTGCATAAAATTAAAATCGCATTTGGAAGCATGCATGTCAATGATACTTTTACCTTGCATGTAGATAATCAAAAACGTGATATCATTACCAATAACCACTCATGTACACATTTACTACAGAGTGCATTAAAACAGGTAGTGGGTAATCACATCCAGCAGGCGGGAAGTTTTGTCAGTGATGAATATTTGCGTTTTGACTTCACACATTTTGAAAAAGTGAATGATGCACAGTTAAAAGAAATCGAACATATTGTCAATCAGTTTATCGCAGGTCACTACGCCGTAAGCAAGGTGGAAATGCCAATCGAAGAAGCGAAGAAATCAGGCGCTACAGCCTTATTTGATGAAAAATATGGAGATGTGGTACGCGTTGTTACCATGGGTGATGTATCTAAAGAATTCTGTGGTGGATGCCATGTCAATAATACGCAGGAAATCGGTGTATGCAAGATCATCAGTGAAGAAAGTATCGGCTCAGGAATACGTCGTATCACCGCAAAAACAGGATATGGCGCATATGAAGAATTCGCAAAAGAAAATGATACCCTACATGCAATTGCTTCTGATTTGAAAATGAAAGGCATTGCCAATGTTGAAACAAAAGTTGTACAGGTGTTAGATGAAAATGCTCAGCTGAAAAAAGAACTTGCTGCTTTACAGGCGAAAATGTTCTCTTTACAGGCAAATGATATGATCCATCATTGTAAAGAAATAAACGGCCGAAATGTATTGGTAGAACGTGTAGATGGTGTTGATGCCAAAGCGATGAAAGATATCGTATCTTCTATCAAGTCACAAAAAGAAAATGTGGTCGTATTCCTTGGCAGTGTACAAAATGATAAAGTTGTATTTGTTGCCGGCGCAGATGAAAAAGCAGTTGCAGGCGGCATCAAATGTGGTGATTTAGTACGTAGTGCTGCGACTATCTGTGATGGTAAAGGCGGAGGAAGAAACGACATGGCACAATCTGGTGGCAAGGATACTTCCAAAATTGATGATGCAATGCGTGAAATTGTAAATATCCTGTCATAAGGGTTTCATTTTGCGTTAAAATAAGCTAAAATAAGGGTATGAACAAAGGAGGTAATACGATGAAAGATGTTACGGAAACGATGTCTTTTAAATCAGATGATTTAAAAAGGGACAATATCAAGCATGTATTACGCTTAGTAAAAGATGCATTGGATGAAAGAGGATATAATTCAGTAAATCAGCTTGCCGGTTATCTGATCAGCAATGATCCTGCATATATCAGCTCACATAACAATGCACGTACGGTTATTCAAAGTGTGGAACGATATGAAATCATTGAAGAACTGGTGAGAGCATATCTGGAAGATGATAAATAATGCGTACATTAGGATTGGATCTAGGAAGTAAAACACTGGGAGTCAGTGTCAGTGATGCACTTGGCATGATTGCGCGCCCGGTAGAAACCCTTCGCTTTGAAAGTGATGATTATGATTCTGCTTTTGAGCAGGTAAAAAAATACATCAAAGAATTTCAGATTACAACCGCTGTTCTTGGTCTTCCCAAACACATGAACGGGGATGTTGGCATTCGCGGTGAAATCAGCTATGCTTTTAAAGAAAAACTGGAAACACTAGGTATAGAAGTCGTGCTTTGGGATGAACGTTTAACCACCGTTGCGGCAGAAAAAATATTGATTGCAGGCAATGTATCTCGTAAGAAACGAAAAAAAGTCATTGATCAGATGGCGGCTGTACAGATTTTACAAAGCTATTTAGATAGTAAATATTAGGGGCTCTTGATAAGCCCCTAAGAATTTTAGGAGGAAAGAAAATGTTAGACACAAGCAGTTTATATGTAACAGACGAAAATGGAAATGAAAAACGCATGGAGATTTTGTTTACATTTGATGATGAAGAAAAGGGAAACAAATACGTTGTATTTGAAGACCCAGACAATGAAGATGGAGAAGTATTTGCTTCTCGCTATGATGATGAAGGAAACTTATTGCCAATCGAAACTGATGAAGAATGGGCAATGGTGGAAGAAGTCATAGGAGCATTCGCAGAAGATGAAGAAGCAGCTGAAGAATAAAAAAATAGCGATTATCGCAGTGATTGCTGCCATTGTTGTTGCACTTGGCTTGGGAGGTTTTTTGTTTTATACACAAAATCTAAAGTCTGTAACCACAACCAGTGAAAAGGTTCCTTTTGAAATCAAAAATGGAGAAGGCATGTCTGTGATTGCCGCAAATCTAAAAGAAAAAGATTTGATTCGCAATACGACGATCACAAAGCTATATGCAAAACTAAATGGTTTGCAGGATGTAAAAGCAGGTAATTTTATGCTTGATAAAAGCTGGAGTACCAAAGAAATCCTGACTGTATTAAACGATGCCAACAAAGCCAAAGGTGATGAAGTGATGATTACTTTTCGAGAAGGCATGTGGGCAAAGGATATGGCAGTAGAGATTGAAAAAAAACTGGGATTAAAAGCAGAAGATCTGATTGCCTTATGGAATGATGATGCGTATATCAAAGAATTAATGAAAACCTACACATTCTTAAAGGACGATGTATTAAATGATCAGGTCAGGGTAAAACTGGAAGGGTATCTGTTTCCACAGACCTATACATTCGCAAAAGATGCGGATGGTAAAAAAGTCACAGAAACATTCCTGAATCATTTCCAGAGTATTTATGATAAATATAAAGATGATATCAAGCAAAGCGGTAAAAGTCTTCACGATATTATCACAATGGCAAGTATTGTGCAGTATGAAGCAAGCAAGCCAGAAGATATGAAGATGATTGCCGGGGTATTCTATAATCGTCTGAATCAGAATATGACGTTAGGTTCCAGTGTAACGGTATGTTATGCAATGTATGATAAACTAACCAGTCCGGATGATTGTGAAGTCAATACCAACATTGATTCTCCTTATAATACATATATCCATGAAGGATTGCCAATTGGTCCAATTGAAAATCCAGGGGAAGATGCAATTGTTGCTACATTACATCCAACCAAAAGTGATTATTTGTACTTTGTGGCAGATATTCATGGAGATGGCAAAGTGTATTATTCTAAAACATTAGAAGAACAGGAAGCAAATATTGATAAATACAATCTTCGTAAATAAGAGGCAGGTATGAAAAAAACAATGGTGATTGGAATTGCAGGAGGCAGTGCCTCTGGGAAAACAAGCATTTCCAGGCAATTAAAAGAAATCTTTGAGGATAGTGCATCGGTATCCATTATTCGTCAGGATGATTACTATAAGGATCAAAGTGATAAAACGATGGAAGAACGAATAAAAACAAATTACGATCATCCTTTTGCTTTTGATAATGCCTTGCTGGCTCAACATATACAAGCGCTTTTACATGGAGAAATGATAGAAAAGCCAACATATGATTTTGTGGAGCATAATCGAAGTGCTCTTACAGAAACGATTTATCCATGTGATGTCATCGTTTTAGAAGGTCTGTTTATCTTAGAAGATGAAGCACTTCGTGAGTTGTGTGATATTAAAGTGTTTGTTGATACAGATGCGGATGTCCGTTTGATCAGGCGATTAAAACGTGATGTTAAAAAACGAGGAAGAACCCTTGATTCTGTGATAGAACAATACAGTACTACGGTTCGTGTGATGCATGAACGCTTTGTGGAACCAAGCAAACGCTATGCAGATATCATTATTCCCGAAGGCGGCCATAACTTGGTCGCAATCGATCTTCTGATCACAAAAATTAGTAGTATAATTAAGAAAAACATGGTATAATACCATGCGATAGGAGTGAAATAACAATTATGGCTGAGGAAAAATTTTTAGTAACGCAAGAAGGTTATGATGAATTAGTCAAAGAACAGGATAATCTGATTCATGTTGTACGTGATGAAGTTATTCGTGAATTACAGGAAGCACGTGCACAGGGTGACTTGAGTGAAAATGCTGACTATGATGCAGCCCGTGATCACCAGGCTCGTGTAGAAGCAAGAATTCGTGAATTGGAATCTATGATTGCCAAAGCTGAAATCATCAGTGAAGACAAATCATCTGTCGCAAACAAAACCGTAACCTTAGGTTCTACTGTGACAATCCTTGATATGGATACAAATGAAGAGGAAACATATACCATTGTAGGTTCTATCGAATCAGATCCATTAAATGGAAAATTGAGTAATATCACACCACTTGCTTCTGCATTGATGGATAATAAAGCCGGTGACATCGTTACCATTGAAAACGTTGAAGAACCATATGATGTAAAAATTATTGCTTTAAAATAAAAAATCCGAAAAAAATCGGATTTTTTTTAGGATTTTCACCTCCCTTTTACGTATATATATACATAGGAGGTGTTTTTTTATGAAGAAAATGATGGTCGTTTTGTTTTTTGTATTATTACTTTGTTCCAGATATCAATTTGTGGATATGTCACAATATGAATCTAAAACAAAAAGTATTGAAGTCAAGGGCGCAATCCAAGCACCAGGTGTGTATGAGGTAGATGCCCATGCAAGTGTAGAAGATATTTTAAAAAAGGCGCAAGGCTGTTTGGATAATGCAGATACCTCGTCCTTAAACTTAAGCTTGGATCTTCCTGATGAAAGCGTCTTAGTGATTCCAGAGATAAAAGAAACAGCACTTATTTCCATTAATTCCGCAAGTGAAGAGGAGTTAGACAGTTTACCGGGCGTTGGACCGGCGATAGCCAAACGGATTGTTGCTTATCGAATGGAAAAACCTTTTCAAAGTTTAGAAGAAATTAAAGAAGTAAAAGGTATCGGAGATGCCATGTATGCGAAAATACAGAATATGATCTGCCTATGAAACAAAGCTGGTTGTTTTTATCATTGCTGATCTGGGGGATGATCATATCCCAATCCCTGCTAGCTTCAATATTTTTAACGTTTGTTGCGTGCGTGTTTCATTTTCGCCATTTTCAAAAGGGACATATATTGTTTCTTATCCTTTTGATAGGCGCAATATTTCGTATCCAACCACATACTCAGCAAATGCCAACAAGTAAGATCATCACGATTCAGGAAATCAAAAGCTCTTATTTGATTGGAGAATGTGATCATCAAAAAGTCCTTTTATACAATGTAAAAGACGTATCTTTTCAGGATGTAATAAAAGTACAAGGCAATTTTGAATTGATCGATGGCGTACATAATCCACCAGAATTTTATTTTCCTGCGTGGTGTAAAAACAGAAATATCCAATATGCGCTTGATGTGAAGGATTACGAAGTCATAAAAGAGGGAACAGGTTTATCACATGATCTTTATCGCTATATCCAGTCAAAAGATGAAACAACACGTTCTTTATTAAATTCTATGCTCTTTGGTATCCGGCAAGAGGAGGAAAGTTATCTTATCACATCAAGTGGAATGCATATCACAACCCTTTGGCAGATGATACGCTCTTTCTTGTCGTTATTCTTTGAAAAACAGACGTTGGAATTACTTTGTTTCTTTGGTATGGGTATACATGCTTACGCAACTGTTTTATCCCCTACAATGCTTCGTGTCCTCAGTTTTCAATTGATTCGTTTCTTATTTCCTCATATGGATATGAAAGATCGGCTAGGTTGTAGTATGTTTTTGATTCTTATGATTGCCCCATACATGGCACTAGAATTATCATTTCTCATACCTGTGGCGTTTTATCTGGTATCTGTTTTTCAGCTACAAAAACGAAAGAAAAAGGTCGTATCATTGCTTGTGTTGATCCCAATTCAATTTTTTTGTATGCAAAAGATCGATGTTGTATCTATCCTGTTGTTTTCGATTTTTCGTTATCTGTCCGCATGCTTGTATCTGCTGGCTGTCCTGATGATTGCTTTACCGATTCCTTCCGTTTTATTGTCTATGGGAGTTAGAAGTCTGGAATATCTTTCATCTTTTCATTTCACTTTCTGGTATGTGCCAGCCCTTTGGTGGCTTGTGGCATGGGGCTATGCACTTGTAAGATACATCAGTGAAGATAAAAAGTATCCATTTGTGAGATTTGCTTTATTATTGCTGTTTTCACAGTTTGGCTGTTATCTAAATCCTTTTGGGGAGATTTATATGATCGATGTGGGACAGGGGGATTGTACAGTGATCACACTGCCTTTTCATCAGGGGGTAATTATGATTGACGCAATGGGTAGTTTGTATAAAGATATACCTAAAGACATCATTTTACCTGTCCTGCAAAAACGTGGTATACATAAGATTGATGCACTCATCGTTACACATGAGGATTATGATCATAGTGGGGGAGTAGAAGAGCTGGCAAAACTGATTCCCATACATAAAATCATCACAGAAAAACAAAAAGATATTGATGTTTCAGGTGTCCCATTTCATTTTCTGATTCAGGACTATATTGGGAAAAATGCCAACGAAAACAGTATCATTACATATTTTGAAATGTATGATGTTGGATATTTGTTTATGGGAGATGCTGGATATGGCGCAGAAGCTGCCATTTTAAAGGAGTATGCTGATTTAAAAGTTGATGTATTAAAATTAGGACATCATGGTTCTAATACCGCTTCATCACCCTCTTTTATCCATCATTATCGTCCAAAACTCGCATTGATATCCGCTGGCAGAAACAATCGTTATGGCCATCCGCATAAAGAAGTATTGGATCTTTTAAAAAAGGAACATGTCTATCCTTTGATCACAAAAAAGCAAGGTGGTATATCGATTCGTTTCCAGGGAGTTCTTACATATTTTGAAACAGCGGATTGCAAGTTTGGCTGTATCCACCATATCTTTGAAAACACACAAAATGAACAAAAGAAATGATGGAGTATTTGGGTTCATGATGTTATAATAAATTAGGTGATAAGAATGAATTATGTGTTATATGGTGAAGAACAATATGAATTAGAAAGCGCATTATCGCGTATCTTAAAACAGCATCACATTGAGAAGGATGATCTGAATATGATCACGTATGATGCTTTGCAAAGTGATATGCAGACCATTATGGAAGATGCGACAACGATTCCTTTCTTTGCTGAACAAAAAGTCATTCTTGTCCGAAATGCCAATTTTTTATCTACTGTGAATGATACGGACATGGATATCTCTTTGCTGGATAAATATCTGGATGCCCCAATGGAATCTACGATATTGATATTTACTGGCAGTTTTGAGAAAATGGATGCCAGAAAGAAGATCGTAAAAAAGATGCAAAAGACCTGTAAAGTATTGCAGTTTCACCGACTGGATGCTTTAGGTAAACAAAACTATATACGGGAAGAAATCAAACGTCGAAATCTTTCTGTGGAACCAAATGCGTTTTTAGAACTGGATCAACGGCTTCCTTTGGATATTCGTAGTATCAAAGCAGAAATGGAAAAACTGGAGTTATTTGGTGGTGTAATCGATGTCAGCGTTGTGGAACAGCTGGTCAATCGTCCATTAGAGGATGATGTGTTTCAGCTGGTGAATGCAGTCGTTGACCGTGATTTAAAAAAAGCGTTCAGCTTATGGTATGACCTTTGTGTATTAAATAAAGACGCCATTTATCTGACTGCTTTACTCGCAGGACAGTTTCGCTTTCTGTATCAGGTAAAAGTGCTCATGGATCAGGGAGCTGGAAAAGATATGATTGTTTCCAAGCTTGGCGCACATCCTTACCGTGTGCAGATAACCATGCAGAATGCAAGAAAACTATCCACACCTTATTTGCTTCATATCCTTTCTAAATTAGCTGTTCTTGATCAGAAAATGAAGGGTGGACAGCTGGATAAAAAACTGGGATTTGAGATGTTTTTATTAGAATTGCAAGGAGATCGTATATAGATATGAAATCATTAAAAGAGCTGTACAGGATAGGACCAGGTCCTTCATCTTCACATACATTAGGGCCACAAAGGGCCAGTAAACTGTTTAAAGAAGCATTTCCACAAGCAGATCATTTTGAAGTAGAGCTTTATGGGTCTTTGTCATTGACGGGAAAAGGACACTTGACGGATTACATTATCATTGAAACCATGAAGCCCAAAAATTGTTCTGTATTTTTCAAAACCGGACATGATTTAAAACATCCCAACACGATGAAGCTGATTGCACTTGATGCACAGGATCAAAATCTTGGGGAATGGATCGTTTATTCCATTGGCGGTGGTGCCATTCGCATTGAAGGACAGGAAAAAACAGAAGGTAAAGATGTATATCCACATCATACATTAAAAGATATTCTGGATTATTGTGACCAATATCATATGGAGTTGTGGGAATATGTAAATAAATATGATCCATTAGATGATTATATGGATGAAATTATGACAACGATGTTAGAAACTGTGGATCGTGGATTATCCAAGGTTGGAGAATTGCCAGGTAGTCTGCATTTGACACGTGTTGCAGGGGATTTAAAAGCAAAGGCAGACAGCTGTAAGAGTGCCATTGAAAAAGAAAAGCTGTTGTTAAGTGCATATGCCTATGCCGCAAGTGAGGAAAATGCAAGTGGGAATGTTACCGTTACAGCACCAACCCTTGGAAGCAGTGGCATCATGCCATCCCTTGTCTATTATTATCATCGTAATCTGGGTTACTCTAAAGAAGCAATGCGCAATGGGTTAAAGATTGCTGGATTATTTGGCAATTTGATCAAAGAGAATGCGACGATATCAGGTGCACAGGGAGGCTGTCAGGCAGAGATTGGCGCTGCGGTCAGTATGGGTGCTGCCATGGTGGCATATTTTCATGGATTAAACAGTGCACAGATTGAATATGCTGCGGAAATCGGTATTGAGCATCATTTAGGATTAACATGTGATCCAGTTGGCGGATATGTAATGATCCCATGTATCGAACGAAATGCTGTCGGTGTTTTACGTTCTGTGGATGCAGCAATCCTTGCGAAAGGATTAAATGGTCTAAGAGATCATAAAGTCAGCTTTGACATGGTGGTCAACACCATGAACTATACAGGTAAAAAACTTGCTATTGAATTAAAAGAAACAAGTCTTGGCGGGTTGGCTACAATTGTACCAGTGAAATAGAAAGGAAGCGTTACGTATGAAAACTCTGGTAATTTATTCTTCACTTACAGGTAATACCAAAAAACTTGCGCAGGCGATTGCGAACGAAATGGAAGATACAGAAATAATTTCTGTGGATGAATTCCGTGTATCCATGATGGATAACTTCGATTTCTTTATGATCGGATACTGGGTTGATAAAGGTGTTTGCGATGATAAGAGTAAAGAAGTATTAAAGCACATGCTGGATAAGAAAGTCGCATTGTTTGGCACATTGGGTGCAAAAGAAAACACAAAATATTATGATATGGTAAAGGCGAAGGTTGAAGAACAGGCACAGGGTGTTCATGTAATCGGACATTTCTTATGCCAGGGCAGCGTTGGCGAAAAAACAATGGAACGATATCGTGAAATGTTAAAGAAGACACCGGATGATATTCATTTAAAAGCACAGTTAGAAGCTTATGAAGAAGGAATTCATCATCCAAACGAACAAGATATCGCTAATGCCATACGTTTCGCTAAATCTTTATTAGGATAGTGATGAAAAGAAGCCATGAACATGCGGCTTCTTTTGTTTTATGGCAGTTTTCTTGCGATAGACTTCTTTCATACAAAAAACTATGATATAATAAAACGGAATGTAAAACTAGGTCAATTGATCATGAAAGGAAGATCCGAATGTTTTTAAAACGGATAGAATTACAAGGATTTAAGTCCTTTGCGGATAAATCCGTTATCAATTTTGACAGTGATGTGATTGGTATCGTAGGCCCTAATGGCTGCGGAAAAAGCAATATCAATGATGCCATTCGCTGGGTGTTAGGGGAGCAAAGTGTAAAATCACTTCGTGGAAGCAGTATGAGCGATGTAATCTTTAGTGGCTCCACCCAGCGTAAAGCGGTCAATATGGCAGAAGTCACACTTGTCTTTGATAACTCAAAACATATATTGAATGTCGATTTTGAAGAAGTAGAAGTTACTAGAAAGCTGCATCGTCAAAGTGGAGAAGGGGAATATTTTATCAATAAGGCACCTTGTCGTTTGAAAGATATCGTCAACCTGGTTATGGATACCGGACTTGGACGTGATTCATTATCGATCATATCACAGGGAAATATTTCAGCTTTTGCGGATGCAAAACCAGAAGAACGCCGTGCGCTGTTTGAAGAAGCGGCAGGTGTTGCAAAATATAAAAAACGAAAGAATGAATCTTTATCAAAACTGAATCGTACACAGGAAAATCTGATGCGTTTAGAGGATATTATTGTGGAATTAGAACGCCAGGTAAATCCTTTAAAACGTCAGGCTAAAAAAGCCGAACAATACATCGAAAAGAAAAAAGAACTGGAAGTTATTGAAGTCAGTGTTCTGGTAGATGAGATTGAAAAGCTGAGTGAAGATATCGATGAGCTGAAGAAAAAGGCATTTGATATGGATACACAAAAAGCAATGCATGAAACTACGATTCAGGTAGAAGACAATAAAATTAATGAACTACGTAATGAGATGTATCAGCTGGATCGTGAAGTCAATAAGCTGCAAGAACGCTTTACAAAAGCAAATGAAGAGGTACGGCTGTTAGAAACACGAAAAATTGAGATGGATGAAAAGCGTAAATATGCTTTAGAATCCGCAAGCAACGCAGAAAAAGCCAGAGAATTAAAAGCCATGGTGGAAGAAGCAAGCTTTGAATATGAAGACCGTCGGAAACGTTTACAGGATCTGGAAACGGATTTTGCGTTAAAGAAAGAAGAGCTTTCAAAAGTAGAAAGTGATATCAGCTTCAGCTTAAGTGAAAATCAACAGGCTTCTGCGATTTTAAATCGTTTGGAAAATCGTAAAGATGTATTAGAAAATCTGGCACGTCAGCCATTTAATCATCAACAGGCGGTACGTTCTATTCTGGAAGCCAGAAATACATTACAGGGAATTGAAGGCGTGGTATCCCAGATATTTAAACCACAGACGAATTATGAAACCGCAATATCAAATGCTTTGGCAGGTGCAATGTATCATATTGTCACAAAGGATGAGGCAAGTGCTCGCCATGCGATATCCTTTTTGAAAAAGAATCAAAGTGGACGTGCTACTTTTCTGCCATTATCAGTCATGCGCCCTCGTCGTATGATGAAAGAACATTATATGTTAGCCCAGAATCTGAAAGGCTTTTTGGGTGTCGCAAGTGAATTTGTGGAGAATGAAGAACGTTTTAATGATTTGCGTGATTCTTTGTTTGGCAATGTGATCATCGTCGATAACCTTGTCAATGCCAATGAAATCGCAAAGATGCTGAAATATGGATATAAAATCGTTACCCTGGAAGGGGATATCGTCAATCGAGGCGGTAGTATGACAGGTGGTAAACAGAAAAACAATGCAACACCACTGACGATCCAGAAAGAATTAAACAGTGTGATGCAAAGTCTGGAAGGACAGCGTCTAAAAACAGATCAGTTAAAAGTACAATTATCAGCGTTACAATCCAAAAAGGATCAAATCAATGCACAAAGTGTCCAGATACAGATATCTTTGGCAAAACTTGATCCAATTGTAAAAGCCAAATGGTCAAAACTGGAGCATTTAAAAGAAGAATATGAAAGTGTTGCGCCAGATGAAGATAAAGGTGTTGATTCTGAATTGATGGAAGATGATTTGATTGTTCGTTTAAGCAAAGCACACAGTATGATCGATGAAGTCAGTTCTTCAATCAAAAGCAAGCGGGAACGCCGTATGAAAGTCGGCAATGAGGTTGAACGCAAGGAACAACAGGTAAGAGCACTGCGCAGGGAATTAAATGTCATCCAAAATGATATGCGTGATATTGAAGTATCCCAGGCAAAAGCAGAAACACGTTTAGAAACCAGTATGGAACGCTTAAGCGCAACATATGAGATGACTTTTGAATATGCGCAATCTCAAAAGATGGATACCGATATGCAAGAAGCACGTATTCGTGTAAAAGAGTTGCGTCAGGAAATCGCATCCCTTGGAAATGTCAATCTAGATGCGCCACAGCAATATAAAGAAATCAATGAACGTTATGAATTCCTGACAAAACAAAAAGCCGATTTGATAGCAGCAAAAGATAAAATCATGGTTGCCATTGATGAGATGGATGAAATTATGATTCATCAATTTAAAGAGATGTTTGATAAGATCAATAACGAATTAAATGATGTATTCCGTGCATTGTTTGGCGGGGGAAGTGCAAGATTGTTTTTGGTAGATCCAAGTGATATCTTAAATACCGGAATTGATATTGAAGTACGTCCGCCAGGAAAGACAGTGCAGAATATCCGTTTATTCTCCGGTGGTGAAAAATCATTAATTGCGATATGTGTATTGTTCTCTATTTTAAAAGCTAGAACAATGCCGCTTTGTATCTTTGATGAGGTCGAGGCAGCTCTTGATCAGGCAAATGTAGAACGATTCGCAAAATATATTACCCAGTTTCGTGGGGAAAGCCAGTTTATCGTTGTGACCCATCGTCCGGGAACCATGGCGCAATGTGATGCTTTATATGGGGTAACCATGCAGCAAAACGGTGTTTCTCAGCTGTTAAAGGTAAAATTACAGGATGCCATCAATATGGTGGACAAGAAAGAAGAGGTGGAAGCATAATGGGTATATTCTCAAAATTGAAAAAAACATTTTCCGGTAAACAGGAAAAAGACCAGGACCGTTATTTAAGTGGACTGGATAAAACCAAAAAATCCTTTTCTGAAAGGATACGCCGGTTGGCATTAGGCTTCAGCGGTGTAGATGAAGAATTTCTGGAAGAATTGATGATCGTGCTTTTGGAAGCGGATATCGGAATCAAGACCGCTCAAAAAATCGTGGATGAAGTAGAAAATCGTGCCATGGATCAAAAATTGAAAAGCTTCCATGAAATCAGCGAATGTCTGATTGAAGTCATGCATGATATGTATTGTGAAAAAGAAGATGAACCATTTCATGAAAATAGTGATGGTCCTACCGTGATTTTAATGGTTGGTGTCAATGGCAGTGGAAAGACGACGACGACCGCAAAACTAACCAAACAGTTTCAGGAAGAAGGCAAAAGCGTTGTGCTGGCTGCTGCGGATACTTTCCGTGCCGGTGCCATCGATCAATTAGCCAAATGGGCAGATAAATTAAATGTTCCATGTATCAAAGGCAGAGAAGGTGGCGATCCTAGTGCAACCTTAGTAGATGCCTGTCGCTATGCCAAGGAACACCAGATGGATGTATTGATTGGCGATACAGCTGGTCGTTTACAGAACAAAGCCAATCTGATGAAGGAACTGGAAAAAATGCGTCGTGTTTGTGAACGTGAAATTCCAGGGGCACCACATGAAGTGTGGCTGGTATTAGATGCGACAACAGGTCAAAATGGAATCTCACAGGCACAGATATTCTTAGAAACAACCAATGTGACCGGCATCATTTTAACAAAGATGGATGGCACTGCCAAAGGCGGTATCGTTATTGCGATACGTGATTTATTAGGCTTGCCTGTTAAATACATTGGTTTGGGTGAAAAAGAAGATGACTTACGCCCATTTGATATTGATTCCTATCTGTATGGCATCTGTGAGGATTTGTTAGAGGATGATTGAGCAGACGGAAGAAATGAATGCTTTACTGGATGCTTATGAAAATCTACTAACGGATAAACAAAAAGAGATTATGTCGCTGTATTTCAAAGAGGATTTTTCACTTTCTGAAATCAGTGAAACACTACATATATCCAGAGCAGCAGTGAGCGATCATGTGAAGCGAAGCGAAAAAATCCTATTGGATTACGAAAAAAAACTGCATCTTGTGAAGAATTATGAAACAAGACGTCAAATTTATGATAAAATAAAAACGGTCGGAAACGATAACGTTCTATCATTGATAGAAGAATTGGAAAGAATCGAATAAATCAGGAGGAAATTATGGCAAAAATTATTTCAGTGAACGCAGGAAGTTCATCATTAAAATTTCAGTTATTTGAAATGCCAAGCGAAGAAGTCTTGACAAGTGGAATCGTAGAAAAAATCGGTTTTGAGGACGCAATGTTTACCATCAAGGTAAATGGTGAAAAGATCAAGAAAACATTACCAATCCCAGATCACACAAAAGCAGTTGCGTTATTACTGGAAGCACTTGTAGAATACAAAATCGTAGAAAGCTTAGATGAAATCGTTGGTGCTGGTCATCGTGCAGTACACGGTGGTGAAATCTTCAAAGAATCAGTACCTGTTACAGATGAAGTAGTAGAACAGTTTACTTCATTAAATGACTTAGCGCCTTTACACAATCCAGCAGGACTAATTGGATATAACGCATTTAAGGAAAATCTGCCAAATTGCAAACATGTATTTGTATTTGACACAGCTTTCCATCAGACAATGCCAAAAGAAAGCTATATCTATCCATTACCAATGGAATATTACGAAAACTATAAAGTACGTCGTTATGGCTTCCACGGTACTAGTCACAAATATGTATCCTTGCGTTGTGCTGAATTGATGAATAAAAACATTGAAGATACAAAAATCATTACCTGTCACTTAGGAAATGGCGCAAGCATCACAGCGGTTGATGGTGGTAAATCTGTGAATACTTCTATGGGATTCACACCACTTGCAGGCGTTATGATGGGTACAAGATGTGGAGATATCGACCCAGCAATCGTTACGTATTTGATGAAGAAAACAGGAATGACACCAGATGAAATGGATGATGTCATGAATAAAAAATCAGGTATGTTAGGTGTAAGCGGCATTAGTTCAGATGCACGTGATATCGAAGATGCTTGTAAAGCAGGAAATCCTGCCGCAATCTTAACAACAGAAGTTTATGTAAACCGTGTAATCAATGTAGTTGGTGGATACTATGCACAATTAGGTGGCGCAGATGCAATCGTATTCACAGGTGGTATTGGTGAAAACGACACAAATATGCGTAAACTGATCTGTGCTCGTTTAGAAAAAGCATTTGGTGTAAAATTAAATCAGGAATTAAACGCAACATCCAGAGGCAAAGAAGTTCTGCTTTCAACAGAAGACAGTAACATTCAGGTATGGTTGATCCCTACAAATGAAGAACTGATGATTGCTCGTGATACTTACCGTTTAATGAATGCATAATGAATCGAATATTAGAACTAATCAAAGACTATGATATCATTACCATATACCGTCATGTTTCACCTGATGCAGATGCACTTGGTTCACAATATGGACTAAAACAATGGATCAATGATACATATCCTGAAAAAAAGGTATATGCTTTAGGAAATGATGATGGCAGTAAAGTTTCAAATTTTCCTGAAAGTGATATTGTAGATGATGAAATTGTGAAGCAATCATTAGCAATCATATTAGATACTGCCAATGGCAGTAGAATTGATGATGGAAGATGGAAGACTGCTGCATATCGCTTAAAAGTCGATCACCATATTTTCGTAGAAAAATTTGCGGATGAAGAATATATTGAAGATATGGCAGGGGCTACTTGTGAAATCTTGGCAACCATGTTTTTGAAAGAAGGCATGACGTTATCAAAAACTGCTGCACAATATTTATATAGTGGTTTGATTGCGGATACATTACGTTATTCTATTCCTTCCACTACACCTCAAACCCTTTCCACAGGCGCATATCTGTTATCCTGTGGGGTGGATGTACAGCGTTCTAATGAAGAAAACTTCTCTACATCGTTACAACAGTTTCATTATGAAAATTTCTTGCGTTCCAACTGCCAGGTGGCAGGCGGCCAGTTAGCATATATCATCGTTCACAAAGAAGACTATGAACGCTTTGGCTTATCCTTTAATGAAGCAAAAGAAAAAGTGTTTGTATTCGGTGGAGTTTATGATTTTAAAGCATGGGCACTATTCGTGGAAAAAGAAATTGATGAACAGGGAATCAAACGATACAACGGAAGTCTTCGTTCAAGAAATACAACCATCAACGATATCGCAATGAAGCATCATGGCGGTGGACACCGGTTCGCATGTGGTGTAAAAAATCTTGATGATGAAGAAATTCAAACGATCATTCAAGAAATTCTTGATCGTATCAACGAAGCATAAAAGGGCAGATTTTTGCCCTTTTCTTATATCAGAAGAAAGGAAAAACTTATGAAATCAGTATATTTATTTGATCTGGACGGTACCCTGACAGATCCAAAACAAGGAATCACAAAATCAGTTGCGTATGCCTTATCCAAATTTGATATTCATGTATCTCATCTAGATGATCTGTGTATCTTTATCGGACCGCCTTTGTTAGACAGCTTTATGGAGTATTACCATATGAGTAAAGAAGATGCAGAGAAAGCAATCACATATTATCGTGAATACTTTTCAGTTACCGGTTTGTTTGAAAATGAAGTATATGAAGGCATCACAAAACTTCTACAAACATTAAAGAATCAGGGAAAGAAATGCTATGTCGCAACCAGTAAACCAGAAGTATTTGCCAAACAGATTATGGAACACTTTCAATTAGGAGAATATTTTGAAGATATTTGTGGCGCAAGTATGGATAGTACACGCAGTAAAAAAGGTGATGTCATTGCCTATGCCTTAAAAAAACATGGCATTCAAAAAGAAGATGCTATCATGGTTGGTGATCGTAAACATGATATCCTTGGCGCAAAAGAAAATGGATTACCTTGTATTGCGGTATTATATGGCTATGGAAACAAAACAGAATTTGAAGAAGCCGGCGCAGATGTGATCATAGAAGATATCCCTGCTTTTTTAGAATATATCAAAAAAGAAGCGTAAAGTATACATAATCTTGCGAATTATGTTACAATAAGAGTGAGGTGAAGACATTGAGCGTACATTTACATGTCAGAAGCTGTTATACATTATTAAACAGTACACTGACCATTGATAAAATTATAAAAAATACAAAAAAACATGGCTATGATGCAGTGGCGCTTTGTGATAAAGGCGTTATGCATGGCGCAATGTCATTTTATCATGCCTGCCAAAAAGAGGGCATAAAACCAATCTTTGGGCTGGAAGTAGATGCCTTATACGATGACGATGTCTTCAATTTTGTCCTGCTTGCGAAAAATGATGAAGGATATGTGTCCTTATTAAAATTATCTACATATTTGAATACAGAAGAACATGAAACAATTGATATTGAACACTTAAGCACTTATACAAAGGATTGTGTTGTATTAACCGGTGGGGACAGTGATGCAATGGAAACCATGCTGTTACAGGAGAAAAGAGATCGTTTAAAAGAATATCTACATGCCTGTACACAATATTTTGTGAGCTTTTATGTATCCATTGCCCGAAATGATTCTGGTCTTTTAAAAAAGAAAAATCAGATTTTAAAAGAAATCTGTCGTGAAGTCGGGATTCCTTTTGCGGCATTATCACGCGTGTATTATGAAGATATGCAGGATGAAGAATGCTATCGTACCTTATGTGCCATTGATCAAGGAAAATCCTTAGATGATAAAACATTAAACAGCAGTTCTGGACGATATTTTCGCTCACCTGATGAAATGAAAGCCTTATACGATGATGAAGAATTGATTGCGACAGAAGAAATCGCAATGATGTGCAATGTGCAAATGAATCTAAAAAAAGCTGTTCTGCCAGAGTTCTCCAATCGTTATGGCATCAGCAGTGAAGAATTTTTACGTCAGTTATGTCATAAGGGATTAGCGAAGCGTATGAATTTTCAATCCATTCCCAAAGTATATATCGAGCGTTTAAATTATGAATTAGATGTCATCATCTCTATGCATTATGCAGATTACTTTTTGATTGTATGGGATTTTATCCGTTTTGCGAAAACCCAGGATATCTATATCGGTCCTGGCCGAGGCAGTGCAGCCGGATCTCTTGTGGCCTATTGTCTGGGCATTACCCATGCCGATCCTATCAAATATCATCTCTTGTTTGAACGGTTTCTGAATCCTGAGCGTGTATCCATGCCTGATATTGATACCGATTTTCCAGATAACCGGCGTGATGAAGTCATTGATTATGTAACGCAGTTATATGGTGCACATTGTGTAGCACATATTATCACATTCAATACACTTGCCGCAAAGCAGGTGTTGCGTGATGTAGGCAGAGCGATGGATTTTTCATTACGTGAAATTGATATCTTATGCAAGCTGGTACCAAACCGTTTAAAAATCACATTAAAAGGTGCATATGAAGAAAGTGCAAAATTCAAAGAACGCATCAATTCATCAGAAAAATATAAACGATTATTCCGCATAGCTTTGCGCCTGGAAGGATTGCCAAGACATGCATCTTTACATGCTGCTGGTATCATTTTATCAAATGAAAATATTGACAATGTCTGCCCACTGATTGATGTGGATGAAGGCGTACGGGCCAGTCAGTTTACCATGGAATATCTAGAGGAACTGGGCCTGATCAAAATGGACTTTTTAGGATTGCGCAATCTGACGATTATTGATGAAATCGTTCATCATATCAATGAAACAGCAGTGCAAAAACTAGAAATCATGAAGATACCATTAGATGATGCATTGACATATCAATTGATTCGTGATGTGGATACCATCGGGGTATTCCAGCTGGAAAGTGATGGAATGAAAAATTTGATTCGTAAGATGAAACCTCGTAACTTTGAAGATATTGTCGCAACAATAGCTTTATATCGACCAGGTCCAATGGAAAATATCCCAGAATATCTAGACCGCAGAGAACATCCAGAAAAAATCGATTATATCCATCCAGATCTTAAACCCATTCTTGAAAATACCTATGGCATTATGATCTATCAGGAACAAATCATGCAGGTAGCCACAAAGATGGCAGGTTTTTCACTCGGGAAAGCTGATAACTTAAGAAAAGCTATCAGTAAGAAAAAAGGTGATGAATTAATCAAATTACAAGCAGATTTTATCAAGGGTGCTGTTTCAAAAGGATACACCTTGCAGCTGGCACAGCATGTATATGATTTGATCATGAAATTCGCCAATTATGGATTTAACCGTTCTCACAGTGTGGCATATGGAATGATTGCTTATCAGCTGGCGTATTTAAAAGCCAACTATCCTTTATATTTCTTTAACAGCTTATTAAACAGTGTGATTGGGGCTGATAGTAAAACCAATGCTTATGTATTTGAGGCAAAGAAAAGAAATATTAAAATTCTGTTGCCAAATGTCAATACAAGTGAATTAACGTATCATATTGAACAGGATGCCTTGCGCTATCCACTTATTGGAATCAAGGGAATTGGCAGAACAGTAGCACAGCCAATTATTGAGGAACGAAAAAAACATGGGCCTTATTTAGATTTCTTTGACTTTGTGGCACGCATGATGAAATATCGTATCAATAAAAAAACGATGGAAGCATTGATTCATGCAGGCGCACTGGATGATTTTAAAATCAACCGTGTTTCTATGGTCGCAAGTCTGGATGACGCAATCCGTTATGGGGACTTGGTAAAAATCGAAGATGAAGATCAAATATTATTGGATTTTGATCTTGTTAGTAAACCAGCCATGACATATCTAAAAGAAAATACATCTGTTCGCGCAGAAAAAGAAAAAGAATACCTTGGCTTTTATCTGACAACACATCCAATTGAAGAATTAAGAAACAAAATCGATCCACAGCTTCGTCCTATCGTATTCTTTAAGGAAAGACGAGGGTATGTGAAGTTTATCTGTCAGATAGAAAAATGCAAGCCATTTCGTACGAAAAACGGACATATGATGATGTTTGTGGCAGTAAATGACGAAACAGGAAAATTCGATTTGGTATGCATGCCGAATATATACGAGGTGCATGAAAAAAATCTAGTAAAAGGAAACTATCTTTATGTAGAAGGTGTGATTGATAAAGAAAATTCCTGTCTTGTAAAAAAACTGACGAAAATTGAAAGGTAAGATAGAATGATTAGAGAAGTAACACCACAGGATTTATCCGCTGCAGCTTCCCTTGAAGCACTATGTTTTCCCAAAGAGGAAGCTGCTGATGAAAGTTCGCTTAAACAAAGGATACAGACATTTCCAAACAGCTTTCTATTGTTAGAAGTTGAAGAAAATATCATCGGCATGATCAATGGCTGTATCACAAATCAAAAAACCATTACAGATGATTTATATGCTGATGTGCAAAAACATGATCCCCATGGAGATTATCAAAGCGTATTTGGATTAGATGTACATCCTGATTATCAACACCAGGGTTATGCCAAACTGCTCATGCATGCATTCATAAAAAAGGCAAAAGCAGAGGGAAGAAAAGGCTTGATTTTAACATGTAAAAAACATCTGATTGGTTTTTATGAAAGCTTTGGATACCGCAATATGGGAATCAGTGATTCTACACATGGGAATGTTGTTTGGTATGATATGATCCTGGAGTTTTAAAAATTATAAAAAAGTGCGTATAATGGGGGATTTCATATGAAAAAATGCAAAAATTACCTTGCGTTATGTGAACAAATATGGTAATATACTACGTGTTGTATGTCCTAATTGGATTTACAACCGCTCATCATAAGGTATTAAGTATGATATTCATCACCTTATTTGGCGAGTCTTAAAACAAGAAGGAGGTGCGATTATGTACGCAATTATCGAAACAGGTGGAAAGCAGATCAAAGTTGAAGAAGGATCTGTAATCTTTGTTGAAAAACTGGATGTTCAGGAAGGAGATTCAGTAGTATTTGACAAAGTAGTAGCTTATTCAAACAGAACAACTCGTGTTGGTACTCCATACGTAAAAGGTGTGAAGGTTAATGCTAAGGTTGAAAAACAGGGTAAAGCTAAGAAAATTATCGTTTACAAATACAAAGCTAAAAAAGGTAGCTCTCACCGTAAACAGGGACACCGTCAGCCATACACAAAATTAACTATCGAATCAATCGAGGCTTAATTTATGGTAAAGGTCAATGTAAAGCATAAAGAAAACAAAGTGATATCACTTACGATGAAGGGACATGCGGATTTTGCCGAAGAAGGACAAGATCTGGTATGTGCTGGAGCAAGTAGTATTGTTGTTGGAATGATGAATGCTTTAGGTGAAATGGCCCCTGAAACATGTGACTTTCTAATGAAGAAAGGACACGTGGAAATTTTGGTTAAAAAAGTCTGTGATCATAATCAGATACTATTAGAGGCTCTGATATATCAATTAAAGACTTTACAAGAAACATATAGTCAATATATCACAATAATCGAACAGGAGGTGTGATTATGAAATTCGTATTAGATATTCAGTTGTTTGCATCTAAAAAGGGAGTAGGTTCTACTAAGAATGGTCGTGATTCAGAATCTAAACGTCTTGGTGCGAAACTTGCTGATGGACAGCACTGTACTGCAGGTTCAATCATTTACCGTCAGCGTGGAACAAAAATTCACCCAGGTACAAATGTAGGCAAAGGTGGAGATGACACATTATTCGCTAAAGTGGATGGTGTTGTTAAATTTGAGCGTTTAGGTAAAGACAAAAAACAAGTGTCTGTATATCCAGCAGCTTAATGTAAGAAATCCCCGATTGGGGATTTTATTTTTGGACAGAATAGTAAGGAGGTGTCGTGTATGTTTGTAGACAGAGTCAAGGTGCATGTAAAAGCAGGAAAAGGCGGAGATGGCATTGTGGCATTCCGTAGAGAGAAATATGTAGCATATGGCGGACCAAGCGGTGGTGATGGCGGAGCCGGTGGTGATATCGTTTTTATGGTAGATGAAGGAAAAACGACATTATTGGATCTTCGTTATAATAAAAAAATGGCTGCGGAAAATGGCGGTAATGGAAAAACCAAAAAGATGCATGGTGCTGATGGATCAGACTGTGTCATCAAAGTACCACTTGGAACACTTGTAAAAGACGCAAAAACCGGAAGAATCATTGCGGATCTGACTAGAAAAGGTCAAAAGGAAATTGTCGCAAAAGGCGGTAAAGGCGGACGTGGAAATTTCCATTTTAAATCCAGTAAAAATACTGCACCACAATACAGTGAACTTGGGGAACCAGGACAGGAGCTTGATGTTCAGGTGGAACTGAAGGTATTAGCGGATGTTGGACTGGTAGGATTTCCATCCGTTGGAAAATCAACACTATTAAGTGTAGTATCAAAAGCAAAACCGGAAATCGCAGATTATCACTTTACAACGATTGCGCCAAATCTTGGAATGGTACAGGTACCAGATGGCAGAAGCTTTGTCATGGCCGATCTACCCGGATTAATTGAAGGTGCAAGCGAAGGGAAAGGTTTAGGTCATCAATTCTTACGCCATATCGAACGATGCCGTGTTATCATTCATGTGGTAGATATGGGCGCAAACGATGGAAGAGATCCTGTAGAAGATTATCGTATCATCAATGAAGAACTTTCTAATTACGAATATCGTTTAATGGAACGTCCACAAATCGTTATCGCAAATAAAATGGATTTAGAAAATGCTGAAGAAAATCTGAAACGATTCAAAGAAGCATATCCAGATGTTGAAGTTTTTGAAACAACAACAATTATTGCAGAAGGACTGGAGCCTGTATTATATCGTGCAGCTGATCTGCTAGAAACTACACCACAGTTCCCATTATTCAATGATGAAGATGTGGACGCAGAAGCAGAAGGTGTATTATATAAATTTGAACCAGAACAGCCTGCCTTTGAAATACATAACTTAGGGAATGGCCAATGGGAGTTGACTGGGGATGAATTAGAAAAAGCCTTTAAGATGAGTAAACTGGATAATGATGAAGATATCATGCGTTTTGCACGTAAAATGCGTAAAATGGGCATTGATGAAGCTTTACGTAATGCTGGTTGTCAAGATGGCGATAGTGTTGCTATCTGTGATATAGAATTTGAATTCGTTGAATAATTCATAAAAGCTAAAAGTATCCTGTATAAGGGTACTTTTTTTGTAGTTGTATATCATTAGAAAATAAAGTATAATAAAAGAAAATAAGGAGGAAATTTATGAGTAAGTTTAAAAAAATATCTTCACTCGTATTGGCGGCATTGATCGTTTTTTCTACAGCTGGTTGTTCTACAAATCATGAAGAAGAACAAAAAGAATTTGATGCTTTTATCGAAAAAGAATTTGTGGAAGCAATGGAATCAGATTATACAACCATGCACGTATACTTGGAACAGCCTGAAAAATATGGTGTGGATAAAACTAAGGTAGAAGTAAATCTTGGAACACGTGTAGATGAAGAAAGTCAAAAAGAGGCTTTAGAAAATGCAAAGAAAAGCTGGGATGCATTTGAAAAATTTAAACGCAGTCATTTAACTGATGAACAACAAAAGATTTATGATACCTATGCATATCAGGAAGAAATTGATAAAGCATTAAATGATGAAAAATTTGATTATTATCAGCAATTATTTGGCAGTATGACAGGCATCCATTATCAGTTGCCAACATTATTCTCTGATTGGACATTGCGTGATGAACAGGATGTAAAGGATTTGATCTTACTTGTGAAAGATGTAAAGCCTTATATGGACAGTATCATTCAGTACACAAGAACCCAGGTGGAAAAAGGCCTGTTGATGACAGATACAGAAGATGTAAAAGAGTATTGTGACAATATCATAAAAGCAGGAGAAAACAGCAGTATCCTTACTTCTATGAACACATCGATTGATGCTTTAAAACTGGATGATCAAAAAACAAGCCAATACAAGAAGGAATTAAAAGATGCGTTTACTTCTTCTTTCCTTCCCGCATATAAAGAAATCAGTGAATTGATGAAAGATGTGAAAAAAGCAAATAATAATGAAGGTTATGCAAAATTTGAAAATGGTAAAGAATATTATGCCTTGCTGCTAAAAGCTAGCATCGGTTCTGATAAATCGGTAGAAGATGTAAAGAAGATGATGTCAAGTGATTTTGATGAACAACTTGATAATATGCGAAAATTAATGATGAAAAATTCAAAAGTTTTAGAAGCAGTTATGGGGGATTTACCTACCACTTCATTTAAAAGCTATAAGGAAATTTTAGATTATATCCGTCCTAAACTGGCAGATGATTTCCCTGAAGTAAAAGATTTAGATTATGAAATTGAACCAATCAATGAAGAAATCGCCTCTTCAAGTGGAGTAGCAGCCTATTTCAATATACCTCCATTAGATGGCACAACACCAAAACAGCTGCGTGTAAACCCTAAAACAGGGGATGTAAATACGATTAACAATTATTATACAGTTGCACATGAAGGCTTCCCTGGACACATGTTCCAATATGCTTATATGTATGAATCAAGCTTGCCAAACTGGTGTAAAACGATGGCTTCTTCTAGTGCTTATACCGAAGGATGGGCAGTTTATTCACAATATTATGCATTCAAATATCTGAAGGATATTGATCAGGATGTGTTGGAAATGATCAAATTAAATGAATTAGCTAGCTATTCCGCAGTCATTGTTGCGGATATCGGTATTCATTATGAAGGCTGGGATTTCAAGCAGTTCTCAGATTATTTTAACAGTATGGGCTTAACGGCTGATGAAGATGGTATGAAGAAGCAGTATGCTCAGTTACAGGCAAATCCAGCTGCATTTGAACCTTATTATGTAGGATATAAAGAATTTTCAACAATCAAAGAAAAGACACAGGAAAAACTTGGTGACAAGTTTAAAGATAAAGATTTTCATGAAGCATTATTGAAGAGTGGAAGTGCACCATTTAGTGTTGTACAAAGCAATGTAGATGAATATATTAAAAATGCAAAATAATAGAAAAACAGCGAACGATTCATTCATTCGCTGTTTTTCTAATTGAAATCACCAAGTAATTCGTGATGAAATTCATCCAACAATTCATTTGTCTGCATCAGATCATAACCCTTGGATATCGCAAAAATGATAATCGCATCACGCTGTTGTTTTGCGTATAAATGATTGTGATGCGCAATTGTCAAGAAACGATTGGTTTCATCTAAATCTAATTTCATCGCAAAAGCTAACTGAATAACTTTATCACGTCCTGCCTGTTTACTGCCTTGAAATATCTGATAAGCATAAGTCCTTGGAATCTGACTGTCACGTATGATATCAGATTTTTCTAAATTCTTATCAATCATCAACTGATTAATATAATCCACAAAGGATATTTCCTGTATATTGGATAAGACACGGTCCTTTTCCAGAACGCTTGCTTTTTTTAGTATTTCCTCTAAATCTCTAGTTTCCATTCATAATCACCTGTATTATATGATATAATCAAATTTGAAATAAAGCAAGAAAAAGAGGAAAACACATGCGAGAATCTCTGTATGAAATCATTACCTTATTGAATGAAACAAACGAAAAAAAGATATATTTAGTTCGTGACCAGCTATCACATGTTTTATATGTGAAAAAAATCTGTCCACCAATTGAGGATATCACCATTTATGAACAAATGAAACAACATCCTCATCCCAATATGGCAAATGTGATAGATTATGAACAACGAAAAGATGCATTCATCTTAATTGAAGAATTCATCAATGGCACAACTTTGGAGTATGCATTAAGTGCAAGAAATTTATCATCACTAGAAATTCAACAAATTTGTTCAGAGCTTTTTGATGTTCTGATTCATTTACATCATATGACACCACCTATTATTCATCGGGATATCAAGCCTGGAAATATCATGCTGGAAAAAGGTCATGTGAAATTGATTGATTTTGAAATTGCCCGTAAATATCAGGAAGGGAAACGCCGTGATACACAGATTATCGGCAGTGTTGGTTATGCAGCACCTGAACAATATGGTTTTCGACAATCTGATCAGCGAAGTGATATATATGCACTTGGTGTTTTGGTGAAGGAGCTTATGGAACAAGCACAGCTTGAATCACAATATCACGCACTTATTAAACGTTGCCTGGAAATGGAGCCTAGTCAAAGATATCAAAGCGTGGAGCAGTTAAAAAGAGATTTTGATAAGTGTTCTGGAAAAAAGTTTACAACACAGCCAGTTTCCGCCTTTAGTATACCAGGTTTTATAAAAGGGGAATCTTTAGTGAAAAAGACAGGTATTTTTATCGTCTATGGATTGTGTATTATATTATCGATGCAAATGGAAAGTAAAAATCAGACCTCAGCCATAGAGTTATTTCTGTTGAGGGCAGCCTTTTGTATCGTATTGATCCTTGTGATGTGGGTCCCAATGAATGTAGGAAACATCTTAGAAGTTTTACCATTTTATAAATCAAAGTATAAAGTGATCAGGATAATGAATGGCATTCTGGTATGGATGTTAGCTTCTTTTGTCATCGTTTTTATCTTAGCCATGTTATCCACAATACTGGATAACATAATCTAGCCTGTACGTTGATACAGGCTTTTTTTGTCTGCTTTGAGCATACCAAATTATGGAAATAATTGATTATACTTTCAAAGGTATGAAATGAGGTTGTGTGATGAGGCAGGAATTATATGATGAAGTTGCTTTGCTATTTCATAGTGAAGAAAAGGATATCTTTTTGGTACAACATATGATTGAAAATCTGTTCTATGTAAAAAAGGTTATTCGTAATCATCAAGATCTTGAATTATATGAAGCTTTGAAACAAGACCCACACAGAAATTTAGCAAACGTCATGGATTATACTTACAGCTATGATAAAACTATTGTAATCGAAGAATTCATCAATGGGTGTACCTTGGATTTTCAAATCAGTCAGCGAAAACTTTATCCCAAAGAAGTGGAATCCATCATGCTTCAGCTATTCTCTGTGATTTCTCACATTCATAATCTTTCTCCACCAATCATTCATCGTGACATCAAGCCAGAAAATATTTTGATTTATCAGGGACATATCACATTGATTGACTTTGAGATTTCCAAACTCTATTATGCAGATTGTCTGGATATATTAAAACGAGGAAGCATTGGCTATGCTGCACCAGAACAATATCAGGGAAAATCAAACCAACAAAGTGATATTTATGCTTTGGGAATATTGTTGAAGGAAATAATAGAAGTCAGTGAAGAGAGAAATCAGATAGAAAAAGTGTTATCTCCTGTTGTGAATATCAGTACACAGTTAGATATATCAAAGCGTTATTTTTGTGTGGAGGATATGAAAAAAGATTTCTTACAAAGCTTTCATCATAAAAAATGGTAAAGTATGCCAATGGCATACCAAAAAAAATCAACAACTTATTATACTAATCATGTAAAAAGTTTTTTCATCAAAGGAAAGCGAGGAGAATGAAATGAAAAAATTAAAGAAATGGCAAATAGCATTAATTGTTTTATTAGCAATCGGTGTAATTGGTGGTGCTGCTGGAGGAGGCGATTCTGAAAAAAAGGAAGAAGAAAAGCAACAAGAAACTTCAAAAAATGAGGATAAAAAAGATAACCAAGAAGAACAAAAAGAAGAACAGAAAGAAGAAAAAAAAGAAGAACAGAAAGAAGAAAAAGTATATGGGATTGGCGATACTCAGAAGGTTGGAAAAGTAGAATATACAGTTGTATCAAAAGATGTTACAGATCATATTGGTGATGAATATTTTGGAGTAGCTGCACAAAATGAATTTATGATACTTACTGTAAAAATCACAAATCATGGAGATAAGTCATTGACAGTTGCAGATTCTTTCTTCAACTTAGTAGATGGTAGTAAAACATTTAAAACTGACTCAGGAGATGCAATTTATCTTGAAGATGACAGTATTATATTTAAGGAAATCAATCCAGATGCTTCTTTAACAGGAAAAGTGATATTTGATATCTCAGAAAACACAGTAAAATCATCTAATTTACAACTTCAAGTTCAAACAGGTGCATGGGGAACTGAGAAAGGATATTTTAAATTAAATTAGAAAAAGCTTAAGTCTGCTATTGAATGAAATAAATAGCGGATTTTTTCTATGTATAACACTGGCATTTCTAATCAAAATCCGTTATCATAATACCAGATGATGGAGGTAAGACTTTATGAAAATGGTATCATGGAATGTGAATGGAATTCGTGCCTGTATGGGTAAAGGGTTTATGGATTTCTTTCAGGAAATAGATGCAGATATCTTCTGCTTACAGGAAACAAAAATGCAGCCGGGTCAATTGGAAATTGAAACACCAGGATATTTTCAATATATGAACAGTGCTGAGAAAAAAGGATATAGCGGTACAATGGTTTTCACAAAAAAGGAACCAATTCATGTGACATATGGTTTAGGTATTGAAGAACATGATCATGAAGGTCGTGTGATTACATGTGAATATGAAGATTTTTATCTTGTGACAGTGTATACGCCAAATTCAAAAGATGGTTTATTACGTTTAGATTATCGTATGGTATGGGAAGATGATTTTAAGACATATCTGCATAAATTAAATGAATCCAAGCCAGTTATTGTATGTGGTGATATGAATGTTGCCAAGGAAGAAATTGATTTAAAAAACCCTAAGACAAATCGTAAAAATGCAGGATTCTCTGATGAAGAACGTGAGAAGATGAGAATCTTACAGAATAGTGGTTTTGTGGACAGCTATCGTTACTTATATCCAGATAAAGTAGAATATTCCTGGTGGAGTTATCGTTTTAAAGCAAGAGAAAAGAATGCTGGATGGAGAATTGATTATTTCCTTGTCAGTGAAGAAAGTAAAGATAAAATAAAAGAAGCAAAAATTCATACAGATGTATTTGGCAGTGATCATTGTCCGGTTTCTTTAGAAATTGATTTTTAAACAATAAAGCAGTAGAGTTTTTTTACAATCTATGGTAAAATTGCGTTGTTTCGTATAAGCTTGCTGTGATGGTGCAAGCGTTTCTACCCTCAGACCGTACTTTTGAGGACTATGGATCAACGCTTTTTTTATAAAGATGTGTTGATTCTCGTAGTGTACGAGAATTTTTTATGTGTAAAGGAGAAAATATGGAAGAAAAGAAAAAAGACACCATCTATGAATTAGATGGGACAGTCCCTTTAAGAAAGGCACTGCCGTTAGGTATTCAGCATATTCTGGCAATGTTCTTGGGAAATGTATCACCACTAATTATCATTTGTGGTATGTTACAGATGAGTGGTGCATTAAAGATGACATTGATTCAGAATGCAATGTTTGTAGCCGGGGTAGCTACATTGATTCAGCTATATCCATTCTGGAAAATTGGTAGTGGATTGCCAATCGTTATGGGTACTAGTTCAGGATTTATCGGTACTGCGAAAGCAATTGGTGCTGCATTTGGGTATGGTGCACTGATGGGCGCAAGCTTTGTTGGCGGTATCTTTGAAATGGTAATGGGATATTTCATCAAACCGCTTCGTAAACTGTTTCCACCAATCGTGACAAGTCTGGTAATTATTTCTATCGGTTTATCATTATTGCCAGTAGGTATCAATTATTTTGGTGGTGGCAATGGAGCTGCTGATTTTGGAAGTGTTCACCATTTGATGGTAGGTACATTCGTTATTATTGTTATTCTGATTGCAAAACAGTTTAAAGGCTTTATCAATAATGCTTCTATTCTGATTGGAATCGTAGCCGGATATATTTTAGCAATCTGTTTGGGTATGGTAGATTTCACACAGTTAAAAGAAGCTGCATGGATCGCTGTTCCTGCCTTTATGCCAGTTGCGTTTGAATTCAATGCACAGGCTATTATCGCCATGGGTATCATGTTTATTGCGACAACTGTTGAAACTATCGGTGATACTAGTGGTGTTGCCAATGGTGGTTTGGGACGTGAAGCAACCAATGAAGAATTACAGGGAAGTGTTATGGCAGATGGCTTGGGAAGTGTATTAGGTTCTATCTTTGGGGTACTACCAAATACTTCTTTCTCTCAGAATGTTGGCCTTGTCGCAGTTACGAAAGTCGTGAATCGTTTTGTCATCATGACGGGCGCAGTATTCTTGATTCTTTGTGGATTCTGTCCAAAGCTAAGTGCTTTATTCTCTATCATGCCACAATCTGTATTGGGTGGTGCTGCAGTTATCATGTTCGCTATGATTTTAGTAAGTGGTATCCAATCACTTGCACGTTGTGATTTAAATGAACGTAATGGTTTGATCATCGCATTAGCGATTGGTTTGGGTGTTGGTATTGGTAATGTACCTGCAGTATTGGATCAATTGCCAAGCTGGGTAGGAAATATCTTTGCACAGAATGGTATCATTATGACGTTTGTGATCGCAACCATATTGAATTTGATTTTGCCAAAGGATAAAAACGAAGTTTCAAATGAAGAATAAAAAAGTCTTTTTGACAGGAGAGAAGAGCGTAGGCAAGTCTTTCTGTATCAATGAGATCATCAAGGAGTGTCAGTTAAGCACATGTGGCTTTCAGACACTTCCTTTTTATGAACAAGGCATACGGAAGGGGTTTTATCTTCATGCATTTGTAGATGTTGAAGAAAATAATCAGCGTTTTTCTATTCAACATGATACATATAATGAAGTGATTCCTGGAATATTTGACACCTTTGGCACAGAAATTTTAAGAAAAAGCAGACAGCTGCCTGCTCATGTTTTGATTTTAGATGAAATAGGAAGATTAGAAAAAGATGAACAGCTGTTTCTATCTGAATTAAAAAAAAGCATCGCAGAAAAACGAGATATCTTTGGTGTTTTAAAGAAATGTGAGATACAATATATACAGGAAATAAAAATGCGTGATGATGTTGTTATTCTGGATTTTGATAAATTGTCATATCAGGATATCAAAGCAAGTGCAAAAAGAATTTGGGAGGACAGATCATGAAACGATTATGTAAAGGACTATTCGCTGTTTGTTTATTGTTGACATTAACAGCATGTGGGAAAAGCGAGGCTTCAAAAGCATCCAATATTACGATTACAGATCAGGCGGGTCGTGAAGTAACATTGGAAAAACCAGCTGAAAAAGTAGTCAGCGGATACTATATCGCTACTTCTACATTGATAGGACTAGGGCAGGAAGATAAGTTAGTCGGTGTGGAAATGAAAGCAGATAAACGTATGATTTATAAAAAAGCAGCCCCTCAGGTCATAGACTTACCAGCAATGGGCAATAAAAAATCATTCAACGTAGAAGAATGTGCGAAAGCCAAACCGGATGTTGTTTTTTTACCAAACAGCTTATCCAGCTATATTGATAAATTGGAAGAATTAGGTATGAAGGTCATTATTCTGAATCCAGAAACAATGAGTGATTATGATGAAGCAATCAAGATCATTGCTGCTGTAACAGGCGCAAAAGATGAAGCAGATGCATATTTTACATACCGTGATGAATTAGAAGCAAAATATCTAAAATTGGATACAACTCCAGATAAGCTTGTTTATTTTGCTGGAAGTGAATTGTTGGAAGCAAGTGGGGAACACATGTTTCAGGGAGAACTGATAAAAAAAGCTGGCGGTGTCAATGTGATGAAGGAAGGAAAAGATAGTACATGGATGAAAATCAATAAGGAAGAATTATTGAAGAAAAATCCAGCATATATCTTTGTGGAGAATAAAGGTGCAGATATCAATGGCTTCTATGATGAAGCGTATCGTGATATAAAGGCAGTGAAAGATAAACAGGTATATGAATTTCCAAGCAAACTGGAAACATGGGATACACCAAATCTTTCTTCCTGCTTAGGAGAATTATATATGGCATCCGTATTATATCCAGAAAAGGTTTCTAAAGAGGATGTGATCAAGGAAGCGAAAGTCTTCTATCAAAAGTTTTATCAGATCGATGTAGACGCAAAGGATTTAGGCTTATAATATGAAACAGAAAGCAGGATTTCTTGCGCTATTGACAGGGTTGATACTGGTATCTTTTGCTTGTGGGCGTTATCCTTTATCACTTTCTCAGATGATAGAAGCGTTGTTTCATCAAGGGGATGCCATGATACAAAGTGTAATCTGGAATATCCGTATGCCAAGAATCCTGCTTGTTTGTATATGTGGAGGTGCTCTGGCTCTATCGGGTATCATCTATCAGACGATTTTTAAGAATCCCTTAGCATCAGGTGATGTGATTGGTGCCAGCTCTGGGTGCTCTCTTGGCGCAGTTATTGCGATATTGTTTTCCCAAAACACTTATCTGATTGAACTATCTGCATTTATCACAGGACTTGCGACTGTATTATTTACAATTTATCTGGCAGGCAAAGTCAAAGGAAATCGTATTTTAAATCTGGTGATAGCCGGATTGATCATGCAGGCGATGATGACCAGTGCTTTAATGGTTTTAAAAATCAATGCAGATCCTATGCATGAGTTAGCAAGTATTGAATACTGGTTGATGGGTGGCTTTAATGATGCGTCATGGACACAGGTAGGTATCACGGCAGTTATCGTATCACTTAGTTTTCTTGGGGTGTACATCTTGCGCTGGCAGATTCAAATGTTATCATTTGGAGAAGAAGCAAATACGCTTGGTATCAACGCAAAACGTATTCGCTTTACGGCATTGCTTTTGTCAACTTTAATGGTATCCTGTGTGATATCGATTGCCGGCATGGTAAGCTGGGTGGGACTTCTAGTGCCACATATTATCCGATTGCTGCGCAAGGAAGCACTTTATCAGAATATGGGAATCACATTCTTATGTGGTGCTTGTTTTTTATTGTTATGTGATACGCTGGCAAGAAGTCTTTTTACGATGGAGCTGCCCATCAGTATCCTGACAAGTTTCTTTGGGGCAGTCTTTTTGATCGTTTTATTTGTGAAAGGCAGGTTTCCTATATGATCGATGTAAAACATGTTTCTGTCACACTTTCTGACAAAAAGATTTTACAAGATATCAGTTTTCAAATACCACAAGGCAGGATCTTAATGGTATTGGGTGAAAACGGCAGTGGGAAAACAACTTTGATCAAGAGTATGCTGCAACAGCTTCCGTATACGGGAGATATCCTGTATCAGCATCAGCATATATCCCATATGCAAGAAAAAGAGCGCGCTAAGATATTTTCATATGTACCCCAAATCAAAGAACTGGCAATGGATATGCGTGTAGAGGATTGTATCGTGGCAGGATGTTCACGTCATTTATCAATTTTTGAGGTTCCATCAAATGCCCAATACGAACAGGTAAATGCTTTGATGGAAAAATTTCATTTAACACATATCAAAGGAAAACGTCTGGATGAAATCAGCGGTGGAGAGTTACAAATGGTCTATGTTGCCAGAGCTTTCCTTCAAAATGCCTGTGTAATGATTATGGATGAACCATGCACCTATCTGGATTTTAAACGTCAGCATATGTTCTTACAGGAAACAAGGCGATTATGTAAAGAAGGAAAAACCATTGTATTAACGATTCATGATCCTAACCTTGCCTTGCAATATGGGGATGAAATCATCCTGTTACATAAAGGTAAATTAAAGGCACATTTAAAAAAAGAAACAAATGATATGGAAAAAGAATGTCTGCGATATTATAATGAATTATATGGCAATCATTTTACAATGAGCAATATGATAGAAAAAGGATTTCTAATATGGAAGGAGTGAGTGATTTGCAAATTTTACAATATGTAAAACCAAAAGGTCTGGAAGAAGCATATACGCTTTTAACCAAAAACAAAAACAATCAGATCATCGCCGGAATGATGTGGTTGAAGATGCAGGAGCGAAGTATTCCAACAGGTATTGATTTATCTGATTTAGGACTGGATCAAATCAAAGAAGATGAACATGGCTTTGCAATCGGCGCAATGACAACGCTTCGTGAACTGGAATTACATCCAGGTCTTAATGCACTTACCGACGGGCTGTTTCAAAGTGCATTTCAGGATATCGTAGGGGTGCAGTTTCGTAATATGGCAACCTTGGGTGGTTCGCTGTATTCACGTTTTGGATTCTCTGATATTCTAAGTGTTTTACTTGTTTTGGATTGTGATGTATATCTGTATCATACAGGAAAAGTCAATATCAAAGACTATGCTCAAATGAAATATGAACGTGATATCTTAACACATATTTATATTCGCAAGGAGCAATTAGAAACATTATTTCTGTGTATGCGAAAAAGTGCGACAGATATTTCTACCTTGAATATGGCAATCGCAAAGACAAAAGATGCTTATCGTATCAGTATTGGCGCAAGACCAAAACGTGCCATGCGTTTTGATTTCCCGCTGGATTGTGATGTAGAAACGATGAAACAAAGTATTTGTGATGATTTGTTTGCGGATAATATGCGTGGTAGCAAGGCATATCGTATAGCATTAAAAAATGCATTCTTGGAAAAAGCAATGAAGCAGTTAGGAGGATGTGTATGCAGGTAATGATCAAAGTGAATGGTACCATGATCAAAGAGGATATCAAGGATGATATGCTGCTGCTAGATTTTTTAAGAGATCATGGCTGTTACAGTGTGAAAAGAGGCTGTGAAACGAGTAATTGTGGGTTATGCACTGTCTGGATGGATGAAAAACCGATTCTATCCTGTGGCATGCTTGTGGCACGTGCAAACGGGCATGAAATCACAACATTGGAAGGCTTGGAAAAGGAAGCACATGAGTTTGCGGTATTTATGGCAAATGAAGGCGCAGAACAGTGTGGCTTTTGTTCCCCTGGACTTATCATGAACGTACTTGCCATGGATAAAGAATTAGATCATCCAAATGTTGATGAAATCAATCATTACCTTGCCGGAAACTTATGCCGTTGTACAGGATATATGGGACAGCTGCGTGCTGTTGAAAAATACCTGGCAAGAGATAAGGAGGGGAAAGCATGAAATATGTGAATCAGCCCATCGTAAAAAAAGACGCGTATGCATTATTAAGCGGGAAGCCGGTTTATTGTGATGATCTTGCGTTAAAAGACTGTCTGATCATTAAATTACTACGTTCTCCTCATGCCCATGCAAAAATTAAATCGATCGATACCACACTTGCAGAAAAAGTGCCTGGTATTGAAGCTGTTTATACCTATAAAGATGTACCACAGGAGCGTTTTACCCTAGCTGGGCAGACCTTCCCAGAACCATCTCCATATGATCGTCAGATTTTGGAAGATGTTGTTCGTTATGTAGGGGATGAAGTTGCTATCGTTGCAGGGAAAGATGAAGCATGTGTCAATAAAGCATTAAAATTAATCAAAGTAGAATATGAAGTGCTGGATGCTGTTCTTGACTTTACAAAAGCAATCGATAATGAAGTCATCGTACATCCAGAAGATAATTATAAAACGCTTTGTGAAATTGGAAATGAGCGGATGCGTAATATCTGTTCACACGATGAAAGTGTTGTTGGTGATTTAGATGCTGCATTTGATCAGTGTGATATTATCCTTGAACGTGATTACCATACCAAAGCCAATGCGCAGGCAATGATGGAAACATTTCGTTCTTATGCCTATGTAGATGCATTTGATCGTTTGAATGTTGTCAGCTCTACGCAGGTGCCCTTCCATGTTCGCCGTATGTTATCAAATGCTTTGGGTATTCCTAAAACAAAGATACGTGTTGTAAAACCAAGAATCGGTGGAGGCTTTGGCGCAAAACAGACAGGCTGTTGTGAAATCTTTGCGGCATTTGTGACATGGAAACTAAAGAAACCAAGTAAAATCGTTTATACAAGAGAAGAAACTTTTACTGCCAGCAATTCTCGTCATGAAATGAAAATGCATGTAAAGATTGGCGCAAAACAAAACGGAGAAATCCTTGCGATTGATTTACATACGTTGTCCAATACCGGAGCTTATGGAGAACATGGTTCTACAACCGTTGGATTAAGTGGTCATAAATCCTTGCCAATTTATAATCATATGCTAGCATCACGGTTCCACTTTGATGTTGTATATACCAATACGATGCAGGCAGGGGCATATCGAGGATATGGCGCAACGCAGGGACAGTTTGCGGTGGAATCCGCAGTCAATGAACTTGCGGAAGCTTTGCATTTGGATCCATGTGAATTACGCTTTATGAATATGGTTAAAGAAGGCGAAGTCATGCCACAGTATTATGGAGAACAATTAAATGCCTGTGCATTAGATCGCTGCCTGAAGAAAGCCATGGATATGATTGGCTGGAAAGAAAAAGGCATCGTGCGTGATATGGGAGATAAGATGCGTGGATTAGGGGTTGCCTTGTCTATGCAGGGAAGTGGAATTGCAAATGTGGATATCGCTTCTGTTATTATCAAATTACAGGATGATGGCTTTTATACTCTGGCAATCGGTGCAACAGATATGGGTACGGGCTGTGATACAATTTTGGCACAGATGGCCGCAGAATGTTTAGAATGTGATGTTGATCAGATTGTAACACAAGGTGTAGATACCGATGCATCCCCATATGATACCGGCTCTTATGCTTCTGCGACTACTTATGTGACAGGAATGTCTGTGGTAAAAGCCTGTGAAGTCTTAAAGAAACAAATCATAGAAGAAGCAGCTGTATTGATGGAGGTAGAAAAAGAACATATCAGCTTTGATGGTAAAAAAATATATGCAATTGAAGATGGTAAAGAAATGAGCTTGTCAGATTTTGCGAATATCTGTTTTGCGGGTGGCAAAGGTGCTTGTCTGATTGCAAATGCATCCCATTGTTCACCAACATCTCCACCTCCTTTTATGGCAGGTATTGCCGAGGTTGACGTGGATAAACTTACAGGTGAAATCACTATGGTGGATTATGTTGCGGTTGTGGATAGTGGTACTATCATCAATCCAAACCTTGCCAGAATTCAGGTAGAAGGTGGTATCGCACAAGGAATAGGAATGGCTTTATATGAAGATGTTACCTATAGCGATACAGGAAAAATGCGTAATAATTCCTTTATGCAATACAAGATACCGACACGTTTGGATGTAGGAAGAATTCGTGTAGATTTTGAAAGCAGCTATGAAGACAGTGGTCCATTTGGCGCAAAATCCATTGGAGAAGTTGTCATCAATACACCATCTCCTGCGATTGCTTCAGCTGTTGCCCATGCAAGCGGCATGCATGTAAGAACCTTGCCAATCACTGCTGAAAAAGTATTACTGAAACAGGATGAAGATTAATTTAGTCATTTTAGCTGCTGGAAACAGTACAAGGTTTCAGGAAAACAAACTGTTATATCCATATCATGGAATCGCTCTTGTGGAGCATGTGTTTCAACATATCCCCAAAGCATGTTTTGATCAAGTTATTGTTGTGACACAATATAAAAAAGTAGAAGCATTAGCGAAACAATACGACTTTGTTGTGGTATATAATCCAAGTCCTGAAAAAGGAATCTCATATTCCCTGCATCTTGGATTAGAAGCAAGTCTAACATCTGATGGCTGTATGTTTTTGGCAGGAGATCAGCCATGGTTGAAGACCGACAGCATCAAAGCATTATGTGAGCATTTTGATGGCACCCATATTTTGTGTGCATCTACACATGGTATTATAAAAAACCCAATTATTTTTCCAGCTGCGTATTATGAAGAGCTTTTATCGCTGGTGGGAGATGTTGGTGGAAAAAAAGTGGTGCACCGTCATAAAGAAGCATGCATATTGTGGGAAGTGGATGAACATGAGCTATATGATGTTGATACAAAAGCAAATCTGAAGATTTTTTAAAGTCTTCAGATTTTTTTGTTGTGCATATGCTATTTATGGTATATACTTTATATAAAGCAGAAAGAAGGGTCGGGTATGATTAACTTTGCTGGGAAAAAACGTGCGTATATTGGTGTGGATGTATTTTTAGCATCCAATGCAGAAGATTTATTTCAGCTGTTTGCCAAACGTCACATACAAATGGTATTAGTAGTCAAGGATGAACAAGAGGAAGAAGAAATGAGAAAGCATGAGTTATTTGATTATATGGCATATGCTGTTCAGAATATGGATATTGGAATATGGGGAATGACACCTGATATCGCAAAATATCATAAGATTAAACAATCGCTGTGTGTATCGATTATGGGTGATCCACATGAATGGATGCCTGGTGTTGAACAGGTGGATACCATTGTGGAATATGGCAGTCCGGAACGTTTTATTCATTATAAATTTTTGTATGATCGTATGTTGTTTACCATTTTGACAACCATTGTCTTGCTTTGTGTATTTATCATCACACAGATTGTATATCATGGAGTATTGACAATGCCAAATGGTCCTTTATATATCGTTATGTGCGCAATCTGCATTGGCATAAGTTTTCTTTTTGGTTTGTATCGCGGTGTGTATACCATTGGTGCATTTCTATTGGAAATGTTTGATTGGTGGGAGCTTTCATGATCAACTTTACGTGGAAACAATGGATATATGTCGATGCCTATATCATGCATTGTGAAGAAGTAGAGGAATTATTCCAGTATTTCGCAGATCATCATAAAAAAATGATCGTATGTGTCGAATCTGCTATGGAGTTAGAACGTTTAAAAAGCTTAAAAGCTTATGGATATATAAATGATGTTGTATATCATAAAGGGATAGAAGCAATTGAAACAGACTTACATAATCATAAACGCAAAATAAAAGATACAGTGATTATAACACAGCATCCATTTGATACAAAGGATATTACAAGTCTGGGTATTGAAGACCAATATGGAAATCTAACCAATTTTCTGCATGTGTTAAGAAGATATGAAGAAACTTTATATCGTAAGCTGATCAGTGTCAATATCGCCATGATGATCTTATTGTGTATATCTTTTTTCTGTAAACTGCCAAGCTCACTTGCAGGTAGTTTGATGCTGGGGGCAATCATGATTTTGATCATAAACTTCTTTTATGGCGTATCGAAAGGAATATTTCACCTGGGCCAGCTATTTGAAATGATCATTGATTCACTGTAACACTTTTTTCTTTCCTTATCATACGATTGACATACGTGATATAATAAACGTAAATTTGGATAGAAAAGAGTGTTTTATGATGGAAAAAAATGATTTTACAAAAGGAAAGATTTCAAGAAATATACTGAATCTAGCAGTGCCGATGACATTAGCACAACTCATCAATGTGTTATACAACATCATTGACCGTGTGTATATCGGTCGTTTGCCACATGTGGCCAGCCATGCATTAGCTGGGGTGGGTATCACATTTCCAATTATCACAATTGTCATAGCTTTTGCGAATCTGATTGGTATGGGTGGTGCACCACTGTTTTCCATTGAACGGGGAAAAAACAATCAGAGTAAAGCAGAAGAAATCATGGGGAATTCATTTGCGTTATTAATTATATGTGGTATTATATTGACCATTGTGATCTTTTTATTTAAGGAGCCAATCCTTTATCTATTTGGTGCGAGTGATACGATATTCTCATATGCCAACGATTATATTTCTATATACTTATGTGGCAGTATCTTCGTGATGATTTCTTTGGGTATGAATAGTTTTATCAATGCACAGGGCTTTGGCAAAACGGGTATGTATACGGTACTCATAGGCGCCATTTTAAATTTGGTATTAGATCCATTATTTATCTTTGTCTTTGATTTAGGTGTCAAAGGTGCGGCGATTGCGACAATTATTTCACAATTTGTATCTGCGCTATGGGTATTGTATTTTCTAAGCGGTGGGGATACGATTATAAAACTAAAACGTGAATCCATGCATTTAAAGCTTTGTCTTGTTAAAGAAATTATAACACTAGGAATGTCTGGTTTTGTGATGGCTATCACAAACAGCCTTGTACAAATTGTATGTAATGCGACCTTACAACAATATGGCGGGGATATTTACATCAGTGTCATGACCGTTTTAAATTCCATCCGTGAAGTCATCACGATGCCGGTTAGTGGAATCACCAATGGTTCCCAACCGGTTATGAGCTTTAATTATGGCGCAGGATGTTTTAGACGGGTAAAAAAATGTATTCGCTTTATGAGTGTCGTCTGTGTCAGCTATATGGTGATCATGTGGTTAATCACTCTGGCGATACCAGATATCTTTATTAAAATATTTAATGATGATGCATTACTGCTTGAAAAAGGTGTACCGGCAGTACGGTTGTATTATTTTGGCTATTTTATGATGGCTTTTCAATTCTGTGGACAATCAAGCTTTGTGGCTTTAAATAAAAGCCGACAGGCAATCTTCTTCTCTTTATTTCGTAAAGTCATCATCGTAGTGCCATTGACTTTATGGCTTCCTACCATACCATCCCTTGGTGTGATGGGCGTATTTCTGGCAGAACCGATCAGTAATTTTATAGGAGGAAGTGCAAGCTTTCTTACGATGCTTGTCAGTGTGTATCGAAAACTTCCAGCAAGAGATGACAGAATCGCTAGTCTTGAAGAGATGTCTATGGTACAATAAAGGGCAGGTGATAAGTATGATAGCATTTATAAAAGGTGTAATACACAGCTATACCAATGATTCTTTGATTATTGAAAATAACGGGATGGGATATCGTGTATATATCTCTAATCCAGCGGCAGTGAAATTAAACGCCGAAGTGACATTGTATACATATATGCATGTTCGTGAAGACGCACTGACCCTGTTTGGGTTTACAACGATGGAGGAACATGATTTATTCTTACAGCTGATATCAGTTAAGGGAGTAGGACCAAAAACCGCTTTAGCAATGCTGGGCGTATGTCCTGCGAAGGAAATGATCATGGCAATCGAACAAAATGATGTGAAGAAATTGAAATCACTGCCTGGCATCGGCGCAAAAACAGCTTCCCAGATTGTATTAGATTTAAAAGGCAAATTAGTGGAAGAAGTAAGTGAAATCGAAGTAGAAGAAAACTTGGAACTTGCGGATGCAATCGAGGCTTTAAAAGCACTGGGATATAAGACAAGTGAATTAAACAGCATCAAAAAAGAATTATTAGCGTTAGATCATAAAACTTCTGATCAGTATGTAAGAAGCGCTTTGACAATGTTAGCGAAAAGAAAAGGAGTCTAGCAAATGGAGCGAGTATTATCAAATGAACATCAAAGCTTTGATGAAGATGCGTCTTTGCGTCCACAAAGCCTGAAGGAATATATCGGACAGACACAGTTAAAAGAAAATCTGTCAATTTTTATTGAAGCAGCCAAACAGCGAAATGAAGCATTGGACCATGTATTGTTGTATGGTCCTCCAGGACTTGGGAAAACAACTTTATCCTATATTCTAGCAAATGAAATGGGTGGCAATATCAAAACAACCAGTGGACCATCCATAGAAAAAAGCGGCGATTTAGCCGCAATCTTATCTACATTAGAAGCTGGAGATGTGTTATTCATCGATGAAATTCATCGTCTTCCTAAACAGGTAGAAGAAATTCTGTATCCTGCCATGGAAGATTACTGCATTGATATCGTGGTAGGAAAAGACAGTGCATCCGTAAGAAGCATCCGTTTGGATTTACCACCGTTTACATTGGTAGGTGCAACGACACGTGCAGGTGATTTAACAGCTCCCTTGCGTGATCGTTTTGGTATCGTTTCCCAATTGGAATTTTATACCTTGGAGGAACTGATGCAGATTTTAAGAAGAACTGCTCGTGTCATGGATACCGATATCGATGAAGAAGCAGTCTTGGAAATCGCTAGAAGAAGCAGAGGAACACCACGTATCGCCAATCGTTTATTTCGCAGGGTGCGAGATTTTGCACAGGTGATGAATGATGGCTATATCTCATTAGAGATTGCCGCAATGGCACTTGATAAACTGAAAGTTGACCACTTAGGCTTAGATGCCGTTGACCATAAATATCTTAAGGGTATCATTGAACGTTTCAAAGGTGGACCTGTTGGTCTGGATGCTCTTGCCAGCAGTATTGGAGAAGAAACAATGACACTGGAAGATGTGTATGAACCATATCTTTTACAGATTGGTTTTATCAACCGTACACCTAGAGGACGTGTTGTGACGGAAAAAGCATACCAGCATTTAGGCTATGACTTACGAGAAGGTCTGTTTGTGCTGGAGGATTAAGCTTTTTTAAACTTTGCATAGGCAATCATACAGCCAATAATATATGCCAAACATTTACTCAATGTTTGTAAAATAGACATAAATTCATAGCTATGAGAAAGCAACATACATAAAATAAAAAGCAATAAAGCAATCACAAAAGCGTGTAACAACGCTTTTTTTTGTGCCAATATCCCCAGAAAAACACCACCGATTACAAATGCAATTACCCCACATATCCAGTTAGCCATATGGAAGGTGGAAGTAGATATCAGCATAAAATAGTATAAAGCCGCAAAAATAAGAGAAAATAACAATGTGGATGCACAAAGGAGTGCAACAGACTCCAATGATATTTTACATATCTGTTTCAAGTGTTTCACCTCAATGTATTCTATGTGTGAATGTGGTCAACTATGCAAGGAGGAAGACAAATGCAGGAATATCTTAATTTAATGGTCAAATGTTTTGTGGTGTATATCGTCATCGTGATTGCATTACGTTTAATGGGTAAAAGAGAGGTAGGGGAATTGAGTGTATTTGATATCGTCATTTATCTGGTTATGAGTGAATTACTAGCTATCAGTATTACAGATGCGGATGAAAGTATTATGAAATCACTAGTACCTATCTTTACACTGGCGTTTTTACAAATTGTTATTTCCTGGTTCTTATTGAAAAGTAAAAAAGCCAGAGATGTATTTGATGGTAAAGATGTTATTTTGATTCATAATGGTCATATAAATCAGGAAGCTATGCAGAAAAATCGTTACAGCATGGATGATTTAATGAGTCAGATCAGAAGCAAGGATCTGTGTTCTCCAGATGAAGTAGCTTTTGCGGTATTAGAAAATAATGGTACATTAAGCATTCTTGCCAAGGATAAATGTAAAGTCAAACATCCAGATCCTTTGATCAGTGATGGAACCGTGAATGAGAAAGCATTAAAGGATTTACATAAAGACAGTGCCTGGTTAAAGCGAGAGCTGGAAAAAGAAGGCATAGAAAACATGTCTGATGTGTTTTTATGCCTTTGGCAGAAGAATGGCTTTTTTGTGATTAAAAAAGAAATAAAATCTAGGAATACGCTTTTCTAAAAGCAAAGAACAAACGAAATGCATGCATAAGGGTTGTGACTAGCATACCAGCAGTGATCCCTATACTTAATGCTGCAGGACCAATCTGGGAAGAAAGAAAAGCAACACAGCCAATCCGTATCAGGGAACCTGCCAGGGTATCTGATACGGTTTTTTTACTTAAAGAGAGGGCATGAAGCATGCTGGATAAAGGTGGCTGCAAGGCGTATAATGCAAAAGGCCAAGCCATCTGTTTCAACAATAATGCGCCTTTATTTGTATGATAAAACAGCTGTAACAATTCTTCATTATAAAAATAACAAATGACACTGCATCCCATCCCCACAAGAAAACAACATCCTAAAATAGTGGTAAACAGCTTATTCGCCTGTGCTTCATGATGTCTTGTATAATGATACGTAAAAGAAGGCAATAAAAAGTTGCTTAAGGTAATGGTCAAAAAGGAAGGCATGGTAATGATGGGAAGAATATAGCCATTCACAGAACCATAAGCATTGATCATCGCCTGGGATTGTAGGGCAGATAAACCATAAACCATGACAATCGGTTCTAAAAAATAGGTAAGCGAACCAATCAGGCGACTGCCTGTCATAGGAATGGATACATGTAAGACTTCATCAAAGTTTTTTCGTTGCAGATCATGGAATAAGGCAGGAACATGAAGCGGTGTTCTTTTTTTTATCAATAATGATAACAACATGTAGATAGAACTAAATACTTCGCCAACACTAATGGATATCATCGCCAAACGTGCCATGGATACAGCATCCAGCAAAGGATATCGATCAAAGATGATCAACAGAAAGATAATACGGCTGCCTTCTTCAAACAACTGGCATGCAGTCGCAGACATATGACGCTGTATGCCAAATAAATACCCTTTTAATATGCCGGATATCGTAACAATTGGAATCAAAGGCAATATCGCATATAAAACAGGCAGAATCACATCCTGTTTTAATATCACATGTGCCATAAAAGGAATGGCAAACAGAAACAACATGATAATAATCACATTACTGCAGACAGATAAAAAGATAGCTGCCTTTAATGGTTTATGAGGATTGTGACTTTGGGCAATGACCTTGCTTAAGGCATTGGGAATACCCATTTGAGCAAGGGTGATCATAAATACCATGGTAGAAGAGGCGAGAGAATAATAATTCATAGCATCGCCACTTAACTTGCGGGCTAATAGGATACGGACAATAAAGGATAATGCCTTGGCGATAACGGATAATATGACAAGATAGAAAGTAGATCGGATGATCGTTTTTTTCATAAAGCACCTGCTTTCGATACAGTATATGAACAGATTTTTAAAATATGTAAATGGCACATATACATAAAAGAAAGTGTGTATACATAGGATGGTACATGAGGGCAAGATACATAAGGATATGTAAAATTTAAAAAAACAATGTGCAATCAAATAAAATAATGCTATAATATTAAACAGCGATATTGAGGAGGAGACTATGGAGATTCAGAATAACATTGATGATAAATATCTGAAATTAGCGATTACCCTGAAAACAAGCGAACTTCAGAGAACTCAGTTGTCTTCTTTAACATATCAGCATGTAGAAAGTGCATTAATCGCAAAATGGAAGTTTCAAAAGCCCAAAAGCTTTCATGAAGCCATAGATGATGTAATGAAAATCGATGCAAACGAAGTGGTTGCCTATTTGTCTACGGAGGCGATCATTGCGGGTTCTAAAATGAAGATTAATGACTTTGATGACTTGTTTGGAGGAGATAAGCAATGAAAAAATCCCGTTTGGTAGTCTTTGGTATTTCCATTGTGACCGTTGTGGTAATGATGATTTTTGGAAGTCCATGGATTGCAAAAAATATGAGATTGGGACTGGATCTGCAGGGTGGTTTTGAAATTCTTTATAAAATCACACCGTTAGAAGGCAAAACATTGCCGGATATGACAGCTGTAGCAGAATCCATTAACAAGCGTATTGACGTATTAGGTGTCAACGAACCTGAAATCACAGTCGAAGGTGATGATCAGATTCGTGTACAATTGGCTGGTGTTAAAGATGCAGATGAAGCAAGACGTATCATTTCAACAACAGCTAACCTGACATTCCGTGATATCAACGACAATCTGTTGATGGATGCCAGCGTACTTGAAGAAGGCGGCGCAACACTTGGAACAGATGAGTACGGCCGTTATCTTGTAAATCTAAAAGTAAAAGATACAGAGAAATTCTATGAAGCTACAAAGAAGGTTGCTGCAATGGGCACTGGCTCCAATCTGATGGTAACATGGTTAGACTTTGATGAAACAAAAGATTCCTATGCAGCAGAAAGCAAGACAGAAAAACCAAATTATGTTTCTGCGGCAACTGTAAAAGAAGGATTAAACAGCAATACTGTACAAATCTCTGGTAACTTTACAAAAGAAGAGGCAACAGAATTAAAAGATTTGATCAATTCTGGTTCCTTGCCAGTGAAGATGAGTGAAGAATATACCAATGCAGTAACAGCAGACTATGGTATGAATGCTTTTGAATCCACAATGATGGCTGGTGCAGTAGGTGTAATTGCCATTATGTTGTTTATGATTTTATACTATCAGTTACCAGGAATCATTTCCGCAATCACCATTGCTGTTTATGTATTTGTTGTATTCCTGATTTATAATCTGATGGGTGGTGTATTTACACTATCTGGAATTGCTGCATTAGTGTTGGGTGTTGGTATGGCGGCAGACTCCAATATCTTAACATTTGAACGAATCCGTGATGGATTGTATTCTGGAAGAAGTGTAAAAACAGCCTTCTATGAAGGAACAAGTAAATCTTTTATTACTATTTTTGATGCTCAGTTCACAACTTTTATTTCCGCACTGATTCTGTATTTATTAGGTACAGGAAGTGTCAAAGGATTTGCGACAATGTTGATTGTATCTACAATTTCTACATTGTTATTGATCGTATTTGTGGCAAAATTCTTCTTAAAGATGTTGGTTGACAGTGGATGTCTGGATGGTAAATTAAAACTGTTTGGTGTAAAAGAAACACGTGTACCAGATGTAAACAAAGGTGAAGAACGTTTCTATTATGGAAAATTCGCAAAATTTGATTTTGTTGGAAAAGCAAGATACTTTATTACTGTGACAATCAGTGTATTGGTGATTGGTATCGGCTTTATGGCTTTCAATGGCTTTAATGGCAATGAAGCTTTAAATCTTGGCATTGACTTTACTAGTGGTACAAAAATCACAGTGGTAAGTGATGATGCAATTAACGCATCTACATTAAAAGACCAGTTAAAAGATCTTGGTATCAATACTAAGAGTATTAAGATCAATGGAAAAGGCGATACAACTGCAACTGTATTCGTAAAAGAAGCAATTGAAACAGAAAAAATGGACAGCGTTAAAGCAAGTCTGAAAGATATTTATCATCATGATGTAAATGACAATACCGTAACACCAATTATTGGACGTCAGTTAGTGAAAAATGCATTCTTGATTTCTATTCTGGCATGGATCGGTATTATGATTTATATCTCATTCCGTTTCAAATGGGATTATGCAATCAGTGGTATCGTTGCCCTGATTCATGACTTGTTGGTCATGATAGCATTCTGTGCAATTCTGCGTTTGGAAATGAATACAGAAATTATCGCGGTATTACTAACGATCATTGGTTATTCTATTAATAACTCAATTGTTGTATTTGATAGAATACGTGACAATGTAAAAGCTAATAAGCATGAAGTTATCACAAAAGAAAGATATAAAGAAATTGTTAATGATGCATTGCAGAAGACAGCAACACGTTCTATTCTTTCTACATTAACAACGATGATGCCAGTTATCACATTGTTGTTGATGGGAAGTAATGCCATCAATACATTCTGTTTGATGTTATTCATAGGATTGTTCTTTGGTGCTGGATCATCTTTATTTATCGCAGCACAGCTGTGGTATCAGATTCGTATCCACCACAAGCCTAAGAAGCATACAAAGAAAAAACGTAAAAAAGAAGATATAGAAGAAATGATCATTCCAGGAATGAATGATTACTAAAACGAATAAGATGGACATGCGCCATCTTTTCTTTTAGCATTTCTGACGAGTTTTTGTAAGAATTATGATACAATAGACAAGGTGATAAATTACATGAAAATAACATTACAAGATATATCAAAAACAGAAGAAATACAAAATACCTTACATCTTTCCCATTTATGTGCGAAAGTGTTGTCCGCTAAACAGTTGGACTATACACAGATATCCCAGATTTTATCTGCCCCCATCCTACATGATCCGATGTGTGCGATACATATGCCAGAAGTCATTGCACGTATTAAGCAGGCAAAAGCCAATCATGAAAAAGTGTTGATCTGTGGCGATTATGATGCAGATGGCATCTGTGCGACGACGATATTATTTGATGCCTTGCGCCAGTTTGGCATTGCCTGTGGCTTTTATATACCTGATCGATTTAAACAAGGATATGGTTTACATCCTGATACCGTGAAGATGGCAGATGAAAAAGGATATCGCTTATTGATTACAGTAGACAATGGAGTGAAAGCTTTTGATGCTTTACAAGAGGCAAAAAAGCGGGGATTGGATGTCATTGTCACTGACCATCACGATATGGAAGAAGCGGAAGTAGAAGCTTCTTTACTGCTACACCCATTTACAATGGGCGAGGAATTTCAATATCTTAGCGGTGCTGGTGTGGCTTTAGAGATATCCCGTGCTTTATTGGGAGATATCAAAGAACACATTGTACTGGCAGCAGTTGCCTCTATTGCGGATGTAATGACATTAAAAAATGAAACCCGAGATATTGTACGTATTGGAATCCAGTATTTAAAACAGGGTGTCTGTAAACCAATTCAGGCATTAGCAAATGATCGTTATCCCAAATGGGATGAAACATTGATTGCTTTTCAGGTCGTACCAAAATTAAACGTCATGGGGCGTTTAGCAGATAAGGTCAATGTGAATAATATGGTCAGATATTTACTGCTTCAAAATGCAGAAGAAATACAGCGTGTGTCCAAACAAATCCAGCAGTTAAATGAACATCGTAAAAAAATGAGTGATGAAATGGTAGAAACAGCTAAATCATTAATTCATCCCGAATATGATTTTCAGATGTTGTATCATGACAGTTTCCATGAAGGTATTGTAGGCCTTGTGGCAGGAAAACTTTCAGAAGAGATCAAAAAGCCGGTCATGGTATTAAGCAGACATGAAGAATTATTAAAAGGCAGTATCCGATCACAAGGGTATCTGGATCTAACCACATTTTTTGATGAATGTATGGATGTATTAGACAGTTATGGAGGACATAAAGCAGCAGCTGGTATTGGCTTTCGAATTGAAAATAAACAGGATGTACAGGATTATTTAAATGAAAAAGCCAAAACCTGTATCACACCTTGTGAAGATGAATATGAAGTCATTCCTTTAACAATTCAGGAGGTCAGTATTCTGGAGGTAGAAAGCCTGCAGAAACTGGCACCCTTTGGTCATGGCTTTGATGAACCATTATTCTATCTTCAAAATGTAGCGGTTGAACAAATCAAGCCAATGGGAAATGGAGAGCATGTCAAATGGGTCATCAATGAAACAGTAGAAGCAGTATTGTTTCATGATAAGACAGCATATGATACATTTTTTGAAAGAAAATCTATGAATTTTATTGGAACAATTTCCATAAATCGTTTCATGGGAAAGAAAAAAGTGAATATTTTTGTAAGAGAGGCATTTTAAATGCCTTTTAAATTTGCTATAATGAAGAAGTATTTTAAGGAGGCTATTACTTTATGAATTATAAAGATTATATTGCGGATATTCCAGATTTTCCACAGGATGGCATTTTATTTCGTGATGTAACACCATTAATGGCAGATGGTGATGTATTTAAAAAAGCATGTGATGAAATCATTGCATTCGCAAAAGAAGTAAATGCAGAAGTTGTGGTTGGACCTGAATCAAGAGGATTCATCTTTGGATGTCCGGTTGCTTATGAACTTGGAATCGGTTTTGTTCCTGTTCGTAAACCAGGAAAGCTTCCAAGAGAAACAGTCAGTGTTTCTTATGATTTGGAATATGGCAGCAATGAGCTGCAGGTACATAAAGACAGTATCAAAAAAGGACAGCGTGTATTGATCGTTGATGATCTGCTTGCAACCGGTGGTACTGTGGATGCAACCATTCAGATGGTAAAAGAGCTGGGTGGTGTCGTTGCCGGATGTGCCTTTTTGATAGAGCTGGCTGGATTAAACGGCAGAGAGCATTTAAAGGAATATCCTGTATTTGCTTTGATGTCTTACGAATAAGAAGGGGTGTTCCCCTTTTTTAGAATGTGGGTGATAAGTGTATGGTAAGTAGTCAGGTGGTAACTTTTGACGAAATGATGTCGGAAGTTAAAAAGTACATCAAAAAAGAAGAAAACATCGATCTGATCACACGGGCATATTTATGTGCTGAGAAGAATCATACCGGACAATATCGTAAAAGTGGAGAACCATATATTATCCATGCGATACAAGTCGGGTACATTTTGTCGTTGTTAAGGACAGGGCCTAGAACGATAGCGGCTGGTCTTTTACATGATGTGGTGGAAGACTGCGATGTTACACTAGAAGAAATCACAGAGATGTTTGGAAATGAAGTGGCATCTTTAGTTGATTCTGTCACAAAAATAGGGAATCTTAAATTTAAGGATGAAAAAGAATATCTTGCCAGCAACCATCGAAAGATTTTTATTGCGATGGCAAAAGATGTGCGTGTCATTTTGATTAAATTGGCAGATCGTTTGCACAATATGCGAACATTACAATATATGACGCCGGAAAAACAGAAAAAGATTGCCGCAGAAACATTGGATGTCTATGCGCCAATTGCACATCGTCTAGGTATCAGCGATATCAAAAATGAGCTGGAGGATTTATCATTTCAATACTTAAATAAAGAGAAATACTATGAAATTGCGCGATTGGTAGAAAAACGTAAAGCAGAGCGTGATGAACAGGTACAGCGGATGATCAAAGAAATCAGTGATCTGCTGGATGATCATCATATTCAATATCGTATCTTTGGACGTAGTAAACATCTGTACAGTATTTATAAAAAGATGAAAACCAAAAACAAACGGTTTGAAGAAATTCTAGATTTATTGGCGATTCGTATCATTACAGACAGTGATACGGCATGTTATGAAATATTAGGGTATATACATGCGAAATATCGCCCGATACCAGGTCGTTTCAAAGATTATATCGCTATGCCAAAGATGAATATGTATCAATCCTTACACAGTACCATCGTTGCGGATGATGGCAATATATTTGAAATACAGATACGTACAGAATCGATGGATGAAGTAGCGGAGCAAGGGATTGCTGCACATTGGCGTTACAAGGAAAATATGAATGGCGGACGTGAAGTCAACCAGTCAGAAATCGAAGAACAATTGCACTGGCTGAAAGATTTCAGTGTGATGAGTGATGATGTCAATGATGATTCTATGGAGTATATGAATCTTCTACAAAAGGATATCTTTGAAGCGAATGTATACTGTATGACACCAAAAGGAAAAGTAATTGCTTTGCCAAATGGTTCTACACCGATTGATTTCGCATATCGTGTACATACAGAGGTGGGGCATCATACCGTTGGCGCAACCATCAATGGAGTGCTGTTACCTTTAAATACCAAATTGAAAACAGGCGATGTTGTATCCATTCGTACAAGTAAACAATCACCTGGGCCAAGTGAAGACTGGATCAAAATTGTTAAAAGTGCACATGCCAGAAATAAGATACGTTCCTTCTTCCAAAAACAGGAAAATGAACGACGCAATCTGGATATCAAAAAAGGTGAAGAAATGCTTCAGGATGAACTGAAAAAACGTAATCTTGATGTAGAAACTTATACCGATCAAAAGAAAGTAGAAAGTATCGCCGGAAGCTTAAGCTTTAATTCTTATCAGGATCTGATGTTTGCGATTGGGGTAAAACAGGTATCTTTGCCAGCGGTTATTGATCGTTTGGTAAAACACAAAACAAGTGTTCCGATTGATAATGAAGAATTACAGCGTATGTTTAACCGACAGGATCGTAAACGTAAAGTCAGCAGTACTGGTATTCGAGTGGCTGGCATTGATTCGATGAAAATCACACTGGCAAATTGCTGCTCACCTGTACCAGGAGATGATATTGTTGGATATATCACCAAAGGCGCCGGTGTCAAGGTACATCGCAGCGACTGTCCAAACGTCATCAATGAAAAGAAACGTTTGATTGCCGTGGAATGGGATGAAAATCTTGAACAGAAAACTTATGAAGTCAAGCTGATCATTCATTCCAGCGACCGTAATTATCTGTTAAGTGATATTGTGACAGTGGTATCACAATGCAAGGCAGGTCTACAACATGTAGATTCTACTGTAGATGAAGACCAGATCAGTGCTACCACAAAAATGACGGTCGTTGTAGAAAACGCCGAACATCTTCATACACTGATGGCAAATTTAAGAAAAATCAATAGTGTACGCACCGTAGAAAGAGTGATTCAGTAATGCAGATTCGTAAAGCGACAACAAAAGATATTCCCGCAATAGAAGCCATGTATCATGATCGTGTATTATATAACGATGGCCATGACATGCATCAGTGGCGTTTAGAACAGGTAAGCTGGGAATGCTTTTCACAATTATATACGATTGACGATTATTATGTAGCAGAAGAAAACAATACAATTGTTGGCGGATGCTTTATCGTTGATATCGATGAATTATATTGGCCAGATGAGCCAAAAGGGGCTGCCCTTTATCTTCATAAAATCGTTGTACATCCCCATCATTCCGGTAAAGGATATGCGGATGCGCTGATTACCTTTTTCAAGGAAAAGGGAAGAAAAGAAGGCTATCCAGAAGTACGGATTGACGTACGTGAAAAGAAAACGAAGCTTCGTGCGATGTATGAACGAAATGGCTTCAAATTATTGAAAACAGGACAATTTGTTTCTGAATTTACAACCGCACTTTATCATTACCCATTTTAGATGCAGAATTATCTGCATCTTTTCTTATGTCCACAAAGGGTAGCGCAAATGCCACGTATGGTTGCTGACAAAAAATGAGGGGATATGCTAAAATAATGGCGGTGATAAAAATGACATTTGCAGAAAAGTTAAAAACATTACGTTCTCAAAAAGGCTATTCTCAAGAAGAACTGGCACAAGTATTACATGTATCCAGACAGGCAATCGCAAAATGGGAAGGAAACAATGGCATGCCGGATATCAATAACATCATTGCCATCTCAAGGCTTTTTGATGTTTCTATTGATACTTTGCTGAAAGAGGAATCAGATCTTCATACACACAAAACATTGCGTGAAGCAGATATCATTGCTTGTGGCTCTTTCATTGGCGCAGCCATCCAGTTTGTATTAGATGGAGGCTTTATACGAGGCTTGATAGGTGGCGCCATGATACCTATCGCTGGCTTCTATTTGATAAAATATCCCCATCATAAACCGATGGCTATAAACATCACCCAACTAAAAAACAAGCTAGCATCCATTGATCGAACAAAGCTTTGTGTTCGTGTGATTGGCGCAGGGATTGGTGGTGTCATTGGCTTATATTTATGGAAACAGGGAATACTATAAAAACAGGTAACACGTATCAATGTGTCACCTGTTTTTTATCTTTAATTTGATTTCAAAATACAAGGTATTCCACATACGGAAATACTCTGAAATATAATGCTTTATTTTTTCTTTCCCATCCGTTGGACACATCGCAAATTCATTAAAGAACTTGCGCACAAAGAAACTGCTTCTTCGTATATGGAAACAACTGGATACGACCACGATGTGCTGATAGCCATGCGCCTTACACAACATCTTCGCATATCGAAGATTATCATATGTATTACGTGCATTCTTTTCTTTTAGAATATCAGATGCATGTACTCCACAGCTGCGTGCATAATCTGCCATCACATCTGCTTCCACAAAATGATTGCGTACACCAGCACCACTGATCAATAAGCGCTTTACATTTCCTTCCTGATATAAGGCAATTGCTTTATCCATACGGCTTTTCTGCATACGGGAAATACTGCCATCATCTTTGGTTGGACAGCCTAACACGATGCATACATCATAGATCACACCCTTTTTCATTTTTGGCGGTGTTGGAAAGAAATATAAGATAGGTAACTGTAAAACAAGCAATACAATGAAGATATATAACCACATCATAAGCCCACCTGTATAAAAGACTGTAGTTCTTTTTTTATGAAGCTTAAACGTTCTTCACTAGACAAAGGAATAGCATACGCAGATGCTGCCCTTAAATCCATTTCTCGATACGCTTTTGGAATCTGATTAAAACGACTGGCAATTATGACTTCTGTTTTCTTCAATTGTTTTATATAGGCACGGCCGGTTTCATTCATTGCCAATATACGAATATGTTGTAAATCCGACAGCTGTTTTACTTCTTGCTTTGTTGTCTGGGTCAATATCTGAAGAATTGTTCGCTGTATTCTGCTTCGGGTATATCGTTTTGAGATACAGGCATCCACGAAAGATTTCATCGTTGTACATTGTTTTGCACATGTAATCATACGGTTTTCCAGACCTTCTTCCATTAAGAAAATGCTTTCTAAATGTTGTTTTGCCTGTGTGAATAACAACATCTGTAAATAAGGATAATAATGCTCCATCGCAAAGCATGCGTGTAATGCTTCTGATAACGGGGTTAAAAAGCTTACATCTTCTTTTTGAAGAAACCGCTGTCTGATTCCTGTAGCACTTGCGATATTGCCTTTGACTGCAAGATCATGATACCCATTTGTACGCTTGATACATAATGGTGTGATGTTTGTATCCTTTAACGCTTTCATATAGGCAACACCTAATATATCATTGCTTTGCATCTGTGTGCTTTGCGCAAAAGATTTACTGGGATCATATGCTGGGGTGATTTCTGCCATCTGTTTTAATGCATCCAGATCATTGCTTTCACTGCCAAACACGATATGATCAACACCTGCCAGTTGTAAAGAACGAATCGCACCATAGGCAAAACCATCCGCACTCTGCGTCGCATAGATATAAGGAAGTTCGATAACGATATCACAACCTTCTTCAATCCCTTTGCGTGCACGATCCCACTTATAAGCAAGGGATGCTTCTCCTCTTTGCACAAAATGTCCACTCATTACATTGATGAGCACATCACATTGAGTAAGTTCTCTTGTCTTATGGATATGATATTGATGTCCATAATGGAAAGGATTATATTCACTAACAATACCTGTAACTTTCATACAATTTCTCCTGTTCGTCTAAAATAGGGTACCACACTACCCGAAATTATATCATAACTTTTACAATTATGATACAATGAAACAAAAGGAGGATTCTCTATGGCAAAGATACAAGGATTTACATTTCCAAGCGAACAGGATCAACTAATCATCTCAGCTGTAAAAGTTGTACCGGATACACCGATTGTTGGTGTGATTCAGATGGTACATGGGATGGCGGAGCATAAAGAACGCTACCTGCCATTCATGCAGTTTTTAGCACAACATGGCTATGTATGTGTGATGCATGATCATCGTGGTCATGGAAAAAGTATAGCTTCTAAAGATGATTTGGGTTATTTTCATGATAAAACAGGGGATTATTTAATTGAAGATATTCATCAGCTCACCAAGCTTTTAAAAACACAATATCCAGATGCTCCATTCTTCCTGTTTGGACACAGCATGGGTTCTTTACTGGTACGCTGTTATTGTAAACGATACGATGATGATATTGACGCACTTGTGGTTTGTGGCTCTCCAAGTGAAAATAAGGCAGCGAAGGCTGGCAAACTGCTTGTGAAAGCGATGGAAAAGATAAAAGGCGAGCACTATCGCAGTCCACTGATTCAAAAGATGGCCTTTGGTTCTAATAATAAAGCTTTTTCAGAAGATGGCAGTGAAAACGTATGGCTGTGTAGTGATCAAAACGTGGTAAAGGCATATGATGAAGATCCATTATGTGGATTTATCTTTACATTAAACGGCTTTGAAAATCTGTTTACGATCATGATGGATGTATACGATGCAAATGGCTGGGCAATGAAACATAAAGATTTACCAATCCGCTTTATCGCAGGCAGTGAGGACCCATGTATTGGAAATGAAACGAAATTTAAACAAGCTGCCGGTTTTATGAAAGAGCGTGGCTATACAAATGTGAGCGCACGATTATTTGAAGGAAAACGTCATGAGATATTGAATGAAGATATCAAAGAAGAAGTCTATGAAGATGTTTTGGCATTCTATGAACTGGTACGCAAACAGTAAATGATAAGAAATTCTTGAAAAAAATGAAAAAAAGTCTTTCATTTACCTTATTTTTGTGATTTAATATATAAGCTAGCCTATGTATATGCGAAATTAGTTGACTTTATGCAAGATTTTCCTTATAATAGGGTAGGTCAGACAACGAGGTGATTCTTTTGAAATGGAGCAAAGCTGAACTGTTACAGGCACCAAATGGTACCATTGAACTAGATGATACGATTTCATTTGATCCGACAGTATTTGCGAAAATGCATCAGATCAGGGGATTACAAGATGTTACGGTATCAGGAAATATTCATTACGATACAGAAAGTGATCGGGTATTTGCAGATCTGGATATCAGTGGAGTGATGATAGTACCGTGTTCTATAACCTTAGAGGATGTAGAATATGATTTCCATACAAAATCTTTAGAAGTGTTCTCTTTTGATAAAACAAATGATGAAGATGTACACGAAGTTAAAGGTGATGTCGTAGAGTTATTACCGGTGATCTTTCAATTGATACTGATGGAGGTTCCTTTAAAGGTTGTCAAAAAGGGATTAAAACAGTATCCTAAAGGTGACGGTTGGGAAGTTGTCAAAGAGGAAGACTATGAATTGTCCAAAAAGGATGAAATCGATCCTCGTTTAGCAAAGTTGAAAGAATTCAAATTGGAAGATTAAGTAGGAGGTGCTAACATGGCTGTACAACAGAGAAGAAATTCAAAAACAAGAAAAGCAAAACGTAGAACTCACTATAAATTAGCTGCACCTACATTGGTGAAATGTCCAGTGTGCGGTGAATACAAACAACCACACAAAATGTGTTCATGTGGTGAGTACAACGGAAAAACAATCGTTGAAAAATAGTAAGGGACCAGAGCAATCTGGTTTTTTTCTACCCTTTTTTGATATGCAGTGTATGTTTTTTGTGTTAGGGTGATACAAAAGTCATACATTTCCATGCTTGTTAATGTGATATCTTCTTTATATAATAAAAGATATAAAAGGGGAAAAGACTTATGAAGAAAATGATGATTTTGATTTGTATGTTATGTTTGATGAGCAGTTGTCAAAAAAAGGAAGAAACTTACACAAGGATCCATGTGGATACAGGAAAATTATCTACATCAATGAAACAGTATTTCTATGCGGAAGCATTAGCAGAAACACAAGGTGATGCATTTCAGGCAAAGCTGTTAAAGGCAGCTAAGCTTTATCGTAAAACATCAGGATATGATGTTTATGTATATCAAATCATTATTGCGCCATCTTCTACAAAGGTAAAAAGATTTGGCGATATATATTTTTCACCTGATGCATCTGTTTTGCCCTATATGAATGATACCAAAATCGGTATGATAACCTTGTCACAAAGCAATGAGATTTTTCAAAATGTTTCCTATCCTGCTATGGAAAATATAGAAGATTATACAGCATTTCAATATGATATCTGTATGGATGTCATGAATGATGAACCAACGATAGAGAAAAGGATGAAGCATTTGAAAATAGAAATAGCTTATCAAGACCATCAAAAAGAAACTCTGGTACTTGATTTTGACCAGATTATTTTTGATGAAGTGCTTAATCAGCCTCATACAGGATTACAGCCGTTTGTGTCATAGAAATAGTGATAAAGTCCTAGATTCATGCATGATTTGACATAATCAGGATTAGAAAAGGAAATATAGTCTAAAAATATCGGCAATTTATGAAAAAATCTTGAAGTTTTTTCATAACCGTGGTATATTATCTACAGATACTTCAAACGGAGTGGGTCATGCCCACTCCTTCATTATGTTTGTAAAGGAGGTAACATGATGGACCAGATTCAAAAGATCAAAGAGCTTGTAGCGCCGATTCTTGAAAAAGAAGAAATCCAACTATATGAAGTGCTGTGGCATAACGAAGGAAACATGCGTATCTTACAGATCGCAATTATGCGAAATGATGGCAGCATGGATATTGATACTTGTGCAGACATGTCTGAAAAGATTTCTGAATGTCTGGATGAAGCTGATCTGATATCCGCAGAATACTTCCTGGAGGTATGTTCACCTGGCGCAGAACGTGAATTAAAGGATGAAGCACAAATCAAAGCAGCGATTGGAGAGTACGTTTATGTAAAACTGAGAAATCCAAAGGCTGGCATGGATGAGGTAAAAGGTTATCTGAAATCTATGGAAGAAAACGAAGTGCTGATTGAATATATGGATAAAGCTGTGAAACGAAAAGTATCAATCGAACTGGATAACATTTCATTGATTCGTTTATCTGTAAAAATTTAGAAAGGAAAGCAAAAAAATGAAGTTAAAAGATTTTATGGCTGCCATGCAGGCAATTGAAAGTGATCGCAAATTATCAAAAGAAATCGTTATTGAAGCATTACAGGAAGCATTGTCAAAAGCATACCGTAAACACATAGAAATTCCTGATGCATTGGTACGTGTAGATGTTAACGAAAAATCAGGAGATATTAAGGTTTATCAGCAAAGAGCAGTTGTAGAAACAGTGGAAGATGATGAATTAGAAATCTCTTTAGAAGATGCTAAAAAAGTCAATCAGGCATTTGAACTTGGTGATTTAGTAGAAACAGAAGTAAGTATCGCTAATTTAGGTAGAGCAGCTGTTATTTTAGCGAAGAACGTTATGAAACAAAAAATCCGTGAAGCTGAAAAATTAGTTGTTTATGAAGAATATTGTGATAAAGTTGATGAAATGGTATTTGGTACTATCGAATCTGTCGAAGAAAAATTCTGTGTTGTAAATATTGGAAAAACATTGGCATTGATGCCAAAGAACCAACAAATTCCAAATGAGCGCTATAAAGAAGGACAGATGATCCGTGTCGTCATTATAGAAGTAAATAAGGAAACCAAAGGAGCACAGGTATTAGTTTCTCGTGCCGATGCGACTTTAGTAAAACGTTTGTTTGAAAAAGAAGTTCCTGAGATCTATCAGGGTATTATTGAAATAAAGGCAATTGCACGTGAAGCCGGAGAACGAACAAAGATGGCAGTGTATTCACACAATGAAAACATTGATCCAATTGGCGCATGCATTGGGCCTAGAGGACAGCGTGTACAGGTCATCATTGATGAGTTACATGGTGAAAAAATTGATATCTTTGAATGGAGCGAAGATGTTAGTGAATTGATCAAAAATGCATTATCTCCAGCTGAAGTATTAGCTGTTATTCCAAGTGAAGAAAAGAAAGGTGGATTATTGGTTGTTGTTCCAGATAATCAATTATCACTTGCCATTGGTAAACGTGGTAAGAATGCCCGTCTTGCAGTAAAATTAACTGGCAGCAAGATTGATATCAAAGCACAGAGTGATGTAGATGCAATGGGTATTGACTGGAAGAATATCGCAATCAAACAAAGAGAAGAATTCTTGGCTCGTCAGGCGGAAGAAAAAGCAGCTGCACAACAGGAAATGTTTGAAGAAAGCAAAGAACAGGATGCTGTGGATATCGATGAAGCAGGTGTACAGTTTGATGTTGCAGCAGATGAAATCGAAGAAGAAATCGATGATACTGTAGAAGCTACAGTGGAACCAGAAAAAGCTGATATCGTGATGGATGAAGATACTGCAGAAATCATGGATGAATATGTGGAACCAGAAGAAGAAAAAGAAGAAACAGAATTAGAAAAGGCTGCACGTATTGCAAAAGAAAAACAGCGTTTAGAAGGTTTAAATGTAAAAGAAAAACAAGAATACAAATCTAAATTTGAAGAGCTTGCAGATGCAAAAACGAAACAAGAACCAGCAGTTGCAGCAAAACCAAAATATAAGAAATATGAAGAAAAAGAAGAACCACGTCGTAAGGCTACTTTCGATTTAAACAAGAAAGATTATGGAATGAAACCAATTTATTCTGAAGAAGAACTTGCGGAAATCGAGCGTGAACAGATGGAAGAAGAAGAAAACGACTGGATTCATGATGATATCGATTTTGATGAATACGATGAATACTACGATAAGTAATTCATAGAGAAAGGAGCATACTTATGAAAAAGATTCCTATGCGTAAATGTGTAGCAACCCTTGAAAGTCTCCCGAAAAAAGAATTGATACGTATCGTTCGTACACCTGAAGGTGTCGTTGAAATAGATGAAACCGGAAAGAAAAACGGACGTGGCGCATATTTGAAAAGAAGCGTAGAAGCAGTAGAAATAGCGAAAAAAAAGAAATCTTTGGCTAGATCACTGGAATGTGAAATTCCTGATGAAATCTATGAAACATTGAAAGGCATGTTCTCTCATGAGTAATGCCAGCGGATACTTAGGAATCGCGCAGCGTGCCAGAAAAACAGCGACTGGGGAAATCATTTTTAAGAAGTTTCCTAAAAATGAAATCAAGTTGATCGTTCTGGCAGAGGATATCGGGGAAAATACAAAGAATAAGCTGTTGAATAAATGTGAATACTATGGTGTTCCATATTCCTTCATGGATGCAGTTGAATTTGCGGAATTGATGGGAAATCGTAAAGCAGTCGCTATTTTGGATAAAGGCTTAGCGCAGCAGCTTCATACTTGCTTGAAAGGCTAGGTGATACTATGGCAAGACAACAGAAAAAAGGAAACGGAAACAGAAAGAACAACAATAACAGAGGAAAGAACAATAACTTTGCTCCAAAGAAAGAACGTATTGAAGTAAAGGAAATCACTTATAGTGGACCTCTGAGTGTTGGAGAACTTGCGGAAAAATTGAATCGCAACGCCAGCGAGATTATTAAATTATTGTTTATGATGGGAACCATGGTTACCATCAACTCTACATTAGATGATGAAACCATCGAACTTGTATGTATGGAATGGAATGTAGAATGCCATAAAGAAATCGTTATTGAAGAAAGTGATTTTGAAGAAATGATCAATAACGTGGAAGAAGATGAATCTTTATTGGTAGAACGTCCACCAGTTGTAACAATTATGGGACATGTTGACCATGGTAAAACAACATTATTGGATACCATTCGTAAAACACATGTTACAGAAGGTGAATTTGGTGGTATTACACAGCATATTGGTGCTTATCAGGTAAATGTCAAAGGTAAAAAAGTTACATTCTTAGATACACCAGGACATGAAGCATTTACAGCAATGCGTGCGCGTGGTGCACAGGTTACTGACCTTGTAATTATCGTTGTTGCGGCTGATGATGGTGTAATGCCTCAGACAAAAGAAGCAGTTGACCATGCCAAAGCAGCAGGTGTTCCTGTTATCGTTGCTGTTAATAAAATTGATAAACCAGCAGCAAACAGAGAACGTATCGTATCTGAAATGAGTGAACTTGGATTGATGCCTGAAGAATGGGGCGGAGATACAATTTATGCGGATATCAGTGCGAAGTTTGGTACAGGTGTAAGTGATTTATTGGAAACTGTATTGGTTGTATCTGAAGTATATAACTTCCGTGCAAATCCAAACAAATTAGCAACAGGTACTGTAATTGAAGCGAAACTTGATAAAGGTAGAGGTCCGGTAACAACATTGCTTGTACAAAGTGGTACATTACACACAGGTGATGCCATCGTTGTTGGTACAGCATTTGGTCGTGTACGTAAGATGACAGATGATCGTGGACGTGAAATTAAAACAGCACTTCCATCAACACCAGTTGAAATTATTGGTTTAAATGATGTACCTATCGCAGGTGATATTTTCAAAGCATTTGACTCTGAAAAGAAAGCCCGTCAGATTGCGGAAACAAGATTAACAAAACGTATTGATCAGGAACGTAATTCTTCCAGTGCAATGTCTTTGGAAGACTTAAGCCGTCAGATCGAACAAGGTGATATCCAGGAAGTAAACATCATTATCAAAGCGGATGTACAGGGTAGTGCAGAAGCCGTACGTGCAAGTATGGAAAAAATTGATGTACAGGGTGTTAAGGTAAACGTTATTCGTTCAACTGCCGGAGCTATCACAGAATCTGATATTATGCTTGCGAGTGCATCTAATGCAGTAATCTATGGATTTAATGTACGTCCAAGTGCGAATATTCGTAAAAAAGCTGAAGAAGAAGGCGTAGAAATTCGTCTGCATAACATTATATATAAAGCATTGGAAGAAATGGAAAGTGCCATGAAAGGTATGCTTGCTCCTGTATATGAAGAAGTCGTTATCGGACAGGCAGAAGTACGTCAAATCTATAAAGTTTCTAAAGTCGGTACCATTGCAGGTTGTATGGTTACTGATGGAAGCTTAAAGAAAGAATGTGGTGTACGTTTAATACGTGAAGGTGTTGTTATTTACACTGGTAAACTTGGTTCTTTAAAACGTTTCCAGAATGACGCAAAAGAAGTAAACAGTGGATTTGAATGTGGTTTGACAATTGAAAACTTCAACGATATCAAAGTTGGAGATATCATTGAAGCGTATGAAGACCAGCAGGTTGATCCAGAATAACATTAGGTGATAATATGACATTAAAAGCAGAAAAAGTAGCTGGCATTATCCAAAAGGAAGTCAGTGAAATTATTCAATTTGAATTAAAAGATCCAAAAATCGGTTTTATTACCATTACAGATGTTACCGTCACAAATGATTTATCTATCGCAAAAATATATGTTTCTTTCCTTGGACAAAAAGCAAGAGAAGAAGCTGGTATGAAAGCATTGGAGCGTAGTAAAGGATTTATTCGTACGAATCTTGCGAAACGTATGACTTTGCGAAAAGTTCCTGAACTGCAATTCAAGATTGATGATTCTTTGGAAAGAGGAAATAAAATCGAGAAGATTTTGTATGAGATGAATAAGTAATGAAAAATGCATGGCAATAGCTATGCGTTTTTTTATAATTGCATGAGCAAATAAGATTATTACAAATGAAAGAGATGAGATGTTAAAGGATTATATTTTGGAAATGAAAATATCTGATTACAGTCTAAATATGACTTTAGAGGTACAGTGAACGTACCAGTTATGTGTATCTTATGTAAAAATGTTTCAGATACAGATACAAAAAAATTCTAGCTTATACAAATAATGGATAAGCCAGAAGCCCACAGCTATAAAGCAGGGAGTAGTTCACTAACATAAATAGAAAATAAAATAATAGCAATAGAAAACTGTATATGAATTGTGATATAATGCGTAAAGAGGTGGTAAGTTTATGAGAAAAACAGTTGGTTTAGGTGAAGATAATTTTCAAACATTAATAGAAGAAAATCACTTTTTCATTGACAAAACATTGTTTATTCAAGAATTTTTAAATAGTGATGCAAAAGTGGCTTTAGTTACAAGACCAAGGCGTTTTGGAAAAACATTAAATATGTCTATGCTTGCTAGTTTTTTAGATATCACGAAAAACACTAAATCTTTATTTGAAGATAAGAAAATCATGCAAACAGCATGTGCAAATGAGATAAATCAATATCCTGTTATTTTTGTGAGTTTTAAAAATGCAAAAGGTGAGAAAGAAGATGCCATTAAATTATTAAAAAAGGCCTTGTTTGATGAATATAAACGTTTTGATTTTATATATGAACATTTATCAAATAATACAAAAGAAGAATATAAATTGGTATGGCAAGGCTTAAAAAATCAAAACAATATGGAATTAACAGATATCAATGATTGTTTACAACTACTATGTCAATTTTTATATGAATATTATGGAAAAAAAGTTATTCTATTAATTGATGAATATGATACACCATTTATTGAAGCTCATAATCACGGTTATTATGATGAAGTTCATAGTGGGTTAGCAGCTATTTTGATAACTTCATTAAAAGGAAATGATTATTTAAAAAAGGCTATGTTGACTGGAATTCAAAGAATTGCCAAAGAAAATATTTTTAGTGGTTTAAATAATCTGTCTGTTTATGGAGTGAATCATGAAAAATATGCAATATATTTCGGATTGCTGGAAAATGAAGCAAAAATGTTTTTGGAGTATTTTGGATTAGATTTTACAAAAGAAGTAAAGGATTTATATGATGGATATCGTATAGGTGGAATTGAAATATATAACCCATGGTCTATCTCTAATTATGCTAGTGAAAAAAAATTAGATACCTATTGGAAAAATAGTAGTAATAATGTTATGGTAAAAAAGGCATTAGGTTGTTGTAGTACGATATTCTCAATGAAATATAATGAATTAATTGCGAACGGAGAAACTATAGTAAATGCAGATTTGAGTACATCATATTATGAAGATATAAAAGATGCAACACTTTGGGCACTTTTAATAAATAGTGGTTATCTAACAATTATTAAAACAATTGATCGGGATACTTATAAAGTTAAAATACCTAATGAAGAAGTAAGAGAAGATTTTAAAGATATTACTGCACATTATCTACATATAGATAATCAAATTTTATTTGGATTAGAAACAGCATTTAAGATGAAAAATTTCGATGAGATAAGAGTATATTATCAAACATATATCATGGAAACTTCATCATATCATGATTTTATTGATGAAAATAGTTGCCATATGTTATTTCTTGGTCTTTGTGCTTATTTATACAATAGTTATAAGATTAATTCTAATCGTGAAGCTGGACTAGGAAGATATGATATTCTTTTAGAAAGTAAAAACATATCTTTTCCAAACTATATTCTTGAATTTAAATATACAAAAGAAAAGGATAAGTGCTTGAAAACTTTAGCACAAGAAGCAATACAACAAATAATAGATTTAAATTATGCGACAGAATTAAATGGTGAGGTTATATATGTTGGAATCGGACAAAGAGGTAAACAAGCAGAAATAATATTTCAAATCAGATAAAAGGAAGCCATGGCTTCCTTTACTGTAAATGCTGATAGTAGAAAATTGCTAATTGTGTACGATCACGCAAATCTAATTTATTTAATAATGTACTCAGATAATTGCGAATCGTTCCTTCACTAAGAAACAACGTATCTGCCAGCTCTTTATTATTAAGTCCTTTTGCGACAAGTTCAATAATGGTTAGTTCTCGTTCGCTTAAATCATAAGTAAAAGACGCATCGCTTTTCTTCGCCAGCAGGGAAGGAAGTTTACTAATGATTTCTGTATTAAATACATTTTGACCAGAGAATACTGCGTCAAGCGCAGGAATAATACTATCAAAATTTTGTTTCAGTATATAGCCTTTGACACCCAGGCTTAAGGCTTTTACAATATATTCATCATCACTGAAAGTTGTCAGAAATAATATTTTTGCTTCAGGATGCTGTTTTAGTATTGTTTCACTGGCATCTACACCATTCATCCCTTCCATACGAATATCCATCAATAATACATCTGGTAAAAACTCATCATATAAAGCGATAGCTTCCTGTCCATTATTTCCAGTACCAACGATTGTGACACCTTTGGCCTCTAATATCGTTTTTAATGAGCTGCACACCAGCTTATCATCATCTACAATTAATACATTCATACTGTTTTATCCTCCTTTGGTATCGTGATAAATATTTGAAATCCATCATCTGTTAAAATGTTGAAAAAGCCATGCATCTGATCTACGCGATCTTTCATGTTTTGAAGGCCGATTCCTTCTTTTTTGATATAAATATCTGTGCCATTATCGTGAATGATCAACTGATAAAAAGCAGGCTGTTCCCTTAATGTTAAGGATACCATATTGGCATTGCTGTGTCTTGTAATGTTGTGTAAGGCTTCTTTGATAATGGCTAAGATATGATAATACATGGTATTGCCAAATGGATGTACGATATCATATTCTAACTGTATCTTACAAAAGGTGTACTCTTCACAAAGCTTTTGTAGAACGATATGTAAATCCAATGCATCATCATGTAAATCATGTACACTGTTTCTGACATTATCCATGCCCTGTGATATTGTGCTTCTTAAATCTTGTAAAGGAGCTTTCATATTGTCTTGTTGATTGATTGCCTGTAATGCGCCAATCTGTAAGAGGGAGCTGCTTAATAAATGTCCAACATGATCATGGATCTCTCTGGCAATACGATTTCGTTCATTTAATATAGCGATATGAATATCCTGCTCTTGGGCTAATAATAAATTTTTATTCTTTTCTTCAATCAAATTTGCCAATTCCTTTGTCGCATCACGCTGTTTCAAATAGCTTTTCTTTAATTCTTCATTTTCAATATAGCGGACCTTTAAAATATAAGATAAACATAAGGCACATGCTAAGAGGAAGATATGATGTATTTTTGAATAGGATATAAGATAAGGAATGAGAAATAAAATTTCATCTGGATGTAGCTTACGATCTTTGATCCATAAATAGAAAGTACAGGGCACAAAATATATAAAGTCTGGAAAGATAAAACTTATGATCAAATATAAAAGCAATAATTTTTTATATTTAGGATACAACAAACCAATACTACATAAGATGATGGCACAAAGTAGTGGCAGTATAGAATATAATTGCAGGTTATCCATATACATAAAGATGAAACCATAAAAAAACAAGATGATTAAATTAATAATTTCATTCATGGGCCCACCTCCTATCACTTGCTATTAGTTTATCATGTTTTCATAATACAGACAATCTGCATGAAGATTTTGTGACATTTGTCATCTCAACTCATGCTTTCCTTCACTATGATATATCCAGATTATCCTGTATACTGGAATCAGAAAGTGAGGAGATCAACATGATTATTAAAATAAACAATCTTGTCAAACGATATAAAGATGTGATTGCATTAGATCATTTCCATATGGAAGTAGAAGAAGGGGAAATCATAGGACTGTTAGGACCAAATGGCAGCGGGAAAACAACAGCTATCAACTGTATGTTGTCTTTATTAAAATATGATAAAGGGGAAATCCAGTTATTTGATAAACCCATGCATCCAGATGCAATAGAAAGCAAGCGAATGATTGGCATCGTTCCCCAGGAAGTCGCGGTATTTTATGAATTAACGGTATATGAAAATATTGATTATTTTTGTGGGTTGTATGTAAAAGATAAAGCACGACGTAAACAATTAGTAGAGGAAGCCATTGATTTTGTGTCTTTACAAGACTTCCGTAAATTTCGCCCTGGCAAGCTAAGTGGAGGGTTACTTAGACGATTAAATATTGCATGTGGTATTGCACATCAGCCGAAATTAATTTTTATGGATGAACCAACTGTCGCCGTAGACCCACAAAGTCGTAATTCTATTCTGGAAGGTATCCGTAAATTAAATGATGCAGGAGCGACCATTATCTATACATCACACTATATGGAAGAAGTAGAAGAAATCTGTAGTCGTATCATCATTATGGATAAAGGAAGAGTCATCGCAGAAGGCAGCAATGAGCAGCTAAAAGCAAGTATTACATTAAAAGAACGCATAGATATTGAACAAATTGAATTAAATGAACAACAGTTATCTGAAATCAAAGAAATCGCAAACGTATTTGCTGTACAATACAACGCACATAATTTACAGGTGAAGTTTATGGAAGGCAAGCATAATCTAATGAATCTGCTGGATTATCTATCCGGACATGAAATCAGCTTTGGAAAAGTCTATTCCCAATTACCAACCCTGAATGATGTTTTCCTTGAAATAACCGGAAAACAGCTACGTGATTAGAGGTGATGGAAATGTTATCTCTTATGAAATATCGATTTCTTTGCATGATAAAAAATAAATCACTGATGTTTTGGACATTGGCATTTCCTTTGATCCTAACGACCTTATTCGCCAGTGTATTAAGGGGTGCGTATGATCCCGATGAATTTAAAACCATTTCTTTGGCAGTTGTGGATTCAGCATATTATCAAAAGGATGAAACATTAAAAAATACGTTGTCTTCTGTACAGATGAACGATAAATCAATGTTTGATTTGCAGATCGTTTCAGAAAATGAAGCAAAACAATTGCTGGATGATAAAAAAGTGGATGGTGTGATTTCTGATGGAGAAAGTATAAAAATCGAAGTCAATAAAAATAATATCAATACAACGATCATTAAATCTTTCTTTACCGAATACGAGCAAAAAGCAGAGGTTGTAAAGGATTTGATGATGCAGGGAAAAAGTGTTGATGAAATCATGAATTTATTTCATCAGACACAAAATTATATTACACAAAATGATATTGAAGATCACGATTTAAGTTCTGTATTCTTCTATACAGTACTAGCGATGGTCTGCTTATTTGGTGGACAATGGTCTATGTATGCCATCTATGATATACAAGCCAATCAATCCAGCAGGGCAGCCCGTTTGGCAATGACACCGATTCATAAGATACAATATCTATTTACAGATTTTCTGTTATGTATGGTGTTTGAAATGGTATTTATCCTAATCGTGTATTCTTATATGGCAGGTGTTTTGGATATCGCATTTGGAGAACATGTATTTGCGATATTAGCAATCCTTTTGGCAGGATGTTTAAGTGGCAATGCCTTAGGAACTTTGATTGGATGTGCAACTACTCAGACACTTGGATTTAAAGATGGATTATTGACTTCTATTACGATGCTGGGCAGTTTTCTTTCGGGTATGATGATGGTACAAATCAAATATCTAGTACAGTTATATATTCCATTTGTGAATTATATCAATCCAGTCGCAATGATTACTGATGGATTATATAGTATCTATTACTATGGAATTGATGAGCGCTTCTATACAAATGTTTTTTCCCTTATCATTTTGATCATTGTATGTTACAGCATAAGTTTCTTCTTGATACGCAAAAAGAGTTATCAAAGTCTGGAGGCGAGATAAATGAGTCATTTAAAATTATATTGGAAACTGGTAAAATCTTGTAGAAAGCCTTTGATGATTTATTTTTCTATCTTTATTACTGTATTTTTCATCTATGCAAGTTTTCTGGGAGATAGTAAACAAACAACGATATTTCAGGAAGTTGAGCCGGATATCGTATGGGTAGATCATGATCAAAGTGAAGCCAGCAATGCTTTAAAGAGCTATATGCAGGATATCGCAGAAATCAAAGATGTAGGTGATACAAAAAAAGATCATGAAGATGCTTTGTTTTATGGCTTTGTGTCTTTTATCGTAGAAGTACCGAAAGGTTTTGAAGATAATTTATTAGCAGGTAAAGATACCAATATCGCTTGTACATCCAGACCAGATGAAGTAAATGCAAGCATGCTGGAAATGAAAATAGAATCCTATCTATCCACCATGCACATCTATCATGAAAGTGATCCTGCTTTAAAAGTATCACAACTAAATGAAAAAGCCAGACAAAGTGTGGATACCAAGTTAGATATCTCCATGCGTTCTAATGAAGAATTGAATATATCTCAAACACTTCGCAGCGGCTTCTTTAATTATGCATCCTATATCTTTATGGCTTTAACCATGTTGAGTGTTGGTCTGATTATGACAACAATCTTTAAATCAAATCTTCAAAAAAGAGATCTGGTATCACCCATCAGCAGCAACAAGCGAAACTTCTCATTATTTGTTGCGAACATCTTATTTGGCAGTGCACTATGGGCAGTCTTTATGGTTGTGATCATGTTTCTGCCAAATAGTGATATGTGGACTTTACAAGGGTTCTTTTATGGATTGAATCTGTATATCTATGGTATGCTATGTGTCAGCGTTGGTTTCTTGTTCAGCTGTTTGTTGTCAAATAAAGCACATGTTGGACAGGCATTAAATGGACTTACCAATATCGTATCTTTAGGCAGTGCATTCTTAGGTGGGGCGTTTGTGCCACAATCGTTGATTAGTGAGTCCATATTGACGATTTCACATTTTATCCCGACCTACTGGTATGTAAAAACAAATGATACCTTGGCAAACTTAAACGATTTTAATGGACAACAGTTTTATGATATATTATCCTATATGGGAATAGAAGTATTATTCTTAATCGCATGCTTTATGATTGCATTATTGATCATGCGAAATCGTAAAACCCAGGAAGCATTTATCAGTGCAGGAGAACAGGCATAAGAGGCAGGCAACTGCTTCTTTTTTGTATAATTTATAGAAAAATGCATAACCTACTTGAAAAGCACCAAATGAAAATGCTATCATTTCGTTAAGAGGAAAAAGGAGGAGTTACATCATGTATTTTAAAGAAAGTAATGGTTTTCCTGAAACCTTCTTATGGGGCAGTGCAAGTGCTGCTTATCAGATAGAAGGGGCCGCAAGTGAAGATGGAAAAGGTGTCAGTAACTGGGATCAATTTGTAAGGATTCCAGGCAAAACCTTTAAGGCTACCACCGGTGATCTTGCGGTAGATCATTATCATCGTTTTAAAGAAGATATTGCCTTAATGGCAGAAGCAGGCTTAAAGACCTATCGTTTCTCCATCGCATGGACAAGAATCATACCTGATGGAAATGGAGAAGTGAATGAAAAAGGCTTGGCATTTTATGATGCCATCATTGATGAATGTATCAAATATGGTATTGAACCAATGGTTACTGTATATCATTGGGATATGCCACAGGCATTACAGGATCAATATGGGGGATGGGAAAATCGTCAGATTGTAAAAGATTACGTTCGTTATGCAACAACCCTGTTTGAGCACTTTGGAGATCGTGTACACTACTGGATCACGATGAATGAACAAAACGTATTTACATCCTTAGGCTGGTTAACAGGTATGCATCCTCCTGGAAAAGTCATGGACCAGAAGATGTTTTATCAGGTAAACCACCATGCGAATATGGCACATGCATACAGTGTACTAGAATTAAAGAAACGCTATCCAGATGCACATGTAGGCGCAAGCTTTGCGTATACACCAGGCTATGCATGGGATTGTAAACCAATTAACGCAATGGCAAAAGCAGATTATGATGATTTACAGAACTATTTCTGGATGGATGTGTATGCATATGGCCGTTATCCAAAAGCAGCCATTCGTTATTTAGAAAGTAATGGTATCCATATCCAAATGGAAGCTGAGGATCAAAAAATCATGAAGCAGGCCGCAGCACTGATCGATTTTATGGGAGTAAACTATTATCAAACAGCAGCTATAGAATATAACCCAATCGATGGTGTTGGTATGAGTACCGAAGTCAACACGACAGGAAAAAAGGGAACTGCCAAAGAAGAAGGCATTCCTGGATTATACAAGAAACCATCTAACCCATATCTGGAGAAAACAGATTGGGACTGGACAATTGATCCAATGGGTATTCGTATGTGTTGTCGAGATATCACATCACGTTATGATTTACCAATCGTCATCAGTGAGAATGGATTAGGTGCTTTTGATAAATTAGAAGAAGACAATGTCATCCATGATCCATATCGTATTGCATTCTTAGAAGCACATCTAAAAGAATTAAAGAAAGCAATTGATGATGGCTGTGATGTATGGGCATATTGCACATGGTCATTTACAGACTTGTTGAGCTGGTTAAACGGATATCAAAAACGTTATGGCTTTGTCTATGTTGATCGTGAAGAAGATGATACAACCGCTAAATTGAACCGCTATAAGAAAGACAGCTTCTATTGGTATCAAAATGTCATAAAAACCAATGGGAAAGATTTATAACACGTAAAAGGTCTAATTACAGACCTTTTCTTTTTGCACTATTTTAAACCGCTTACATCATAAGAATATCTTATCGGTCTAAAAATGAATAGAATAATGTAATATTTTGGTTGATAAAAGACCACAAATGTAGTATTATAATAAACGTTACATGGGAGTCATAGATGTATCTCTACAATTATATGTTTCATAATGTATAGGATAATATATAGTCGGTTTTCTGATGAAAATCGGCTTTTTTTGT